>NZ_NULG01000046.1 GCF_002577195.1 Bacillus sp. AFS041924 | reverse complement strand
ATTTGTTGGTATTTTTATTTTCAACAAACATTTTAGCATTGAAGAACATTAAGATCACTTTATCATTAATAAAATTTTCTTATTGTTCCAATATTGACAACTTATATTTCAACACTCTGAAAAGCCACTAAATAAAATTTAGTGGCTTTTTTTATATCATCTTTAATAATGCGTCTCTTCCAATCATTCCTATATGAATACCTAGCTCTGCTGCTTCATGTGTAATGGATTCTAAAGGCGCATTTATTAATTCATCTATTGTTTTTACACCAACAGCACGGCCAGCAATAATTTGACGATCGCGCAATCTATCATTCAATAAAGCTACATCTAATGCTCCACACATTATATATCCTTTGTCATTCATAACAACTAATAATGTAGTTTTAGGAAGTAAAACAGTCACAGCATTAAATGTATGATTATCTATTATAATTGGGCTTAAATTGATCAAGTTCAACGCTCCTTTCTCATTCTAAAATATGAGAAAAAAACAAAAGTGAAACCTGTCTAGTCTTGATAAATTTTATACACCTTTTAAAGCCCACAATAATACATCACGAATAAATTCTGGCATAAAAAAACGTTTATACTGGGCATCACGTATTGTAGGGATTAAATGACCAAATGTAAATAAATCCAAAGTTCCGATCACATATATTCGATTTAAATCTAACATTTCTCCATTAATGAAAATACTTTCTTGATCAAAATGCCTTTTCTTGTCCCGCCAGGCAATCGTGATTCCATCATAGACCATTTTTCCAATCACTTTTCCTCTAAACCCAAAACCTTTCATCTTCAAATGAGTTAGTTCTTTATCTTCACAACGAATTAAAACATCTAATAACTCCATTCCAGTCAAACTAACGACGCAAGGATTAATAGGATGTGGGCATATTCGATGTATGTCGCCTTTAGTAACAAGTCCCTGCGTTAATCCTTCAAGTAAAATACCTGAATTTAGTATACTTGCGTCTGCTTTTGTCCATTGTCGAAGAGCATTTGCTAATAATTTCGGTAATGGACTATCTTTAAACCAATTCACATTCATGTTACTAGGTAGTAGTGTAACTGGTTCACTTAACATTTCCTCACTTAATCTCATTAAATTAGCTAACAATATTTTCGCCGCTTCATCTTGATAATATCTAGGGACTTTATGTACTTCAGTAACTGAAGCTTCCGTATTTATTATACTTTTCGTTTCTTTATTCAACGTAATCAAAACTTCGCCTAAATAGTTTCCATGTTTACCCGTTCCGCAAAGTAAAGTTTCGCCAGCATACTCACCATTAGGAAATAGATGATGAGTATGTGCACCAAGGATAATATCCACTCCAGAAAACTGTTCTGCAATTCGCTGATCATCTCTCATTCCTAAGTGAGAAAGTATGATGACGATATCCGATTGTGCTCTTACAATTGGGAGAATATTAGCTAACATTTCAAAAGGATCTTTTATACTCCAACCTAAAGTTTCATAAAACACGGGATAAGCAACCGTTAAACCTATAACACCTAGCTTTACTCCATTTTTCTCATATATTTCAAAAGGCTTGCTAAAACTGCTAGTACCTTCATCCGATATTGTTAAATTGCCAAGTAATACATCAAAGTTTGCATCTTCATAAAGTTTTAATAACTCAGCTTTAGATAAAGTAATTCCTTCATTATTTCCAATTGTAACTGCATCAAACTTTGCATCATTTAAAAGTTCCACATTCCCTTTACCCAATGTAGCTTCTGAAATTGGATGAAAACGATCAACGAAATCTCCAATATCAAAAGTAAGTGTAGCTTCACCTTTTAACCTCGCAAGTTCTCTTTTAGACTTCAACAAGCCGACAATCATTGGCCAAGTTTCAAAGTGGCTATGAATGTCATTTGTATGGAACAACCGAATATTTATAGTTAGATTTGTTTCCATTGTTCCACCACCCCATCGTTAAATATTCTCTATAATTATTTTTATGCCGTATAATAATACGACTACCCTTAAAATTAACGCGATTGTTTCAGTTTTTAATTTTTGATTAATATATGAACCAATCTTACCACCAAACCATGCACCCGGAATAAGTAAAAGAATGTAATAGAAATTTACTTCTCCTAATGTAATATATGAAATTGAACTTCCAAGAGTAGTAAACATCACTACAAACATTGAAGTTGCTACAGCTAATTGAGGTGGAAAACCGAATAAAAATGCCATCATTGGAACTAATAATATGCCTCCACCAATTCCAAATAATCCTGAGATTATTCCGACACAAACAGATAATGAAATGGCTAATGGAAGACTATAGCTATATATATATGCTTCGCCTTCATCATTTGTATATGTACGTATAATGCCTTTATGTACTTCCTTTGTTTTTTTATTTAATTTAGATGAAACAAATAGAAATATTGATATACAGATTAAAAATATACCAAAGAATAAAGTAAATCGCTCTGTGTTTAAAAGTGAATTTATATATGTACCTAACAAACTACCTGGAACACTACCTATTAAAAATAAAATACCACTTTTATAATCAATTCGCTTTTGCTTATGATATGAAAGGGTGGATGAGAGTGAAGAAAATACAATTGTAATCAGTGAGGTTCCAACTGCAACGTGAATCGGTACAGTCGAAAATGCAGATAAAAATTGATCAATATTAAGCAACATCGGAACGATAATAATTCCCCCGCCTAATCCGATCAATGAACCGACTGTACCTGCAGCAAGTCCTATACCGATGAGTATAAGAATTTGTAGTATGATATCCAACCTAAAGTTCTCTCCTTCAAAGTACACAAATAATCTATTTTTTTATGATTTAAATAATAGTTTAACACAAAAAAACCCGAATTTCTTCGAGTTAATCCTACTTTAACTTTAGTAATGAAGCTAATAAGCTCTCCTAAACATCTATTTTAAAACACTTAAATTCGCAATCCATGGCCCTACGTCTGTTTTGTATCTCTTTGCCAGTACCCTTGTAATTTGACTTATATGGGTTAGATCATGTACGACAAAAGTAGATAGTAATTCTCTTAATTTAACTGTTCCAAGATCTGGATGAACCCCTTCTAATTCAAGGTGTAAATCAGGGTCAACCAATGATTGTAGTTTTGTAATATTTTCTGCTCTTAAATTCTTGAATTCAAGTAATCTTTCTTCTACTGATTTTTCATGTTTTTCATGCAAATGAGAAAAACGATCGAATGGAGGAAACTGGTTGCTTCCTTCTTTATTAAGAATACAGTTCAACCTTGGAATCCAATTTGTTTTTTCACACTCAATTAAATGGTCGATTACTTCTGAAGCATTCCACGTTCCTTCACCTTCATTGCAATTTAACCAAGATTGAGATAAACCAGATAATAAGGACTCTAATGATTTGGGTGTTCTTTCTAAAACTTCAATAGCTTCTTTAAGGTTAAAATTCATAAAAAAACCTCCCACACTAAAATTTAAATTCCTTTAACAACATCTCGTGACCTTTCAAGTTAAATTTTACCATAAAAAAGATAATAACATGATTCCCCCAATTATTAACACGACTTAAAGAACCACTAAAACAAAACAAATGCATTCAATGGCTCTTTTCCTCTTACTTCGCTTCATATAAAATTTTTCTTCAAAAAAACCCTGCTACCAATTGGCAACAGGGTTTATCGTTATTCAATGGATTAACCAATTGAACCTTCCATCTCGAATTTAATCAGACGGTTCATTTCAACTGCGTATTCCATTGGTAGTTCTTTTGTAAATGGCTCAATGAAGCCCATTACGATCATTTCTGTAGCTTCTTGCTCAGAAATACCACGGCTCATTAAGTAGAATAATTGCTCTTCAGACACTTTTGAAACTTTCGCTTCGTGCTCAAGAGAAATATTGTCGTTTAAGATTTCGTTGTATGGAATTGTATCAGAAGTAGATGCATTATCCATAATTAACGTATCACACTCGATATTTGAACGAGAGCCAGCAGCTTTACGTCCGAAGTGTACAATACCACGGTACGTTACTTTACCACCATGTTTAGAAATAGATTTCGAAACAATAGTAGATGAAGTATTTGGTGCTAAGTGAATCATTTTAGCACCAGCATCTTGGTGTTGTCCTTTACCCGCAATTGCAATAGAAAGTGTAAGACCACGAGCGCCTTCACCTTTAAGAATAACTGCAGGGTATTTCATTGTTAATTTTGAACCAATGTTTCCATCAATCCATTCCATTGTTGCATTCGCTTCACATACAGCACGTTTCGTAACTAGGTTGAATACGTTATTCGCCCAGTTTTGAATTGTTGTATAGCGGCAGTATGCATCCTTTTTAATGATGATTTCTACTACTGCAGAGTGAAGTGAGTTTGTTGTATAAACAGGAGCAGTACATCCTTCAACGTAATGTACGTGTGCACCTTCGTCAGCGATAATTAATGTACGCTCAAATTGACCCATATTTTCTGAGTTAATTCGGAAATATGCTTGTAATGGCGTATCAACTTTAACACCTTTTGGTACGTAGATGAATGATCCACCAGACCAAACAGCTGAGTTTAATGCAGCAAATTTGTTATCTGTTGGCGGAATTACTTTTCCAAAGTGCTCTTTGAAAATTTCTTCATGCTCACGTAAAGCTGTGTCTGTATCAGTAAATAAGATCCCAAGATCAGTTAAATCTTGTTTCATGCTGTGGTAAACTACCTCAGACTCATACTGTGCAGATACACCTGCTAAATACTTTTGTTCTGCTTCAGGAATACCTAGTTTATCAAATGTATTTTTGATTTCTTCAGGTACTTCATCCCAAGACTTTTCTGTTTTCTCTGATGGCTTTACATAGTAAGTAATTTCATCAAAGCGTAAATCAGCTAAATCTCCACCCCATTGAGGCATTGGCATATCATAAAAATGTTGTAAAGATTTTAAACGGAAATCTAACATCCATTGTGGTTCATTTTTCATACGTGAAATTTCTTCAACGATATCCTTTGTTAAACCACGCTCTGAACGGAAGATTGATACGTCACGGTCATGAAAACCATATTTATAATCACTAATATCTGGCAAATTCGTAGACATTATTCGTACTCCCTTCTTATAGAAGAGGAGGATTAAGCTCAGAGGATTATTCCTCTGATTTTAAGCCCTTCTCCATCGCTTTCCATGCAAGTGTTGCACATTTAATTCGTGCTGGAAACTTCGAAACACCTTGTAGTGCTTCAATATCATCTAAATCGATTGATTCATCATATTCTTTTCCAAGCATCATATCTGAAAATATTTGAGCAAGCTGCAAGGCTTCCTCTATTTTTTTACCTTTAATTGCGTGAGTCATCATTGAAGCTGACGCCATTGAAATTGAACAACCTTCACCGTCAAAACGAGCGTCCGATACAATTCCATCATCAACTTTCAAACGAAGTTCAATTCGATCACCACAAGTTGGGTTATTCATGTTTACTGTTAAATCGTTTTCGGATATAGCCCCTACCCCTTTATTACGAGGGTTTTTATAATGGTCCATTATCACACGACGATATAATGCATCAAGATCAATATTTCGATTAATAGACATCGCTAAAGTACTCCTTCGTTTTTACTAGTCCTGTTACAAAAGCATCTACATCTTCTTTTGTATTATACAGATAAAAACTTGCACGAGCAGTAGCTGATACCTTTAACCATCTCATTAATGGTTGAGCACAATGATGTCCAGCGCGAACAGCAATCCCTTCTACATCTAATACAGTTGCAACATCATGTGGATGCACATCTTCCACATTAAATGTTACTAATCCTGCACGATGCTTCGGACCATAAATTGTTACACCTTTCACAGTAGATAACTGCTCTAGTGCATAATTTGCAATCTCGTGTTCATGCTTTTCGATATTATCCATACCGATTTCCGTTAAGAAATCAATTGCAGCTCCTAAACCAACTGCACCAGCAATGATTGGCGTTCCACCTTCAAACTTCCAAGGTAGTTCTTTCCAAGTTGAATCTTGTAAGTCAACGAAATCAATCATTTCCCCACCAAATTCAATTGGTTCCATATTTTCAAGAAGTTGTTTTTTACCATAAAGTACACCGATGCCTGTAGGAGCACACATTTTGTGACCTGAAAAAGCATAAAAATCGCAATCTAAGTCTCGAACGTCGACCTTCATATGTGGAGTACTTTGAGCACCATCAACTAGCATGATCGCTCCATGCTCATGAGCAATTGCTGCAATCTCTTTAACAGGGTTAATTGAACCAAGTACATTTGAAACGTACATAATCGCAACTATTTTAGTATTTGAGTTAATTGTAGCTCTTGCTTGGTCAACGCTGATTGTTCCATCTTCTTCTAATTGAATATATTTTAATGTTGCACCAGTAGCTTTAGCAACCTGTTGCCAAGGAATAATGTTACTGTGATGTTCCATATAAGAAATCACAATTTCATCTCCAGCTTTAAGATTCGTTCTTCCGTAACTAGCAGCAACTGTATTGATTGCTGTAGTAGTACCTCTGGTAAAAATAATTTCTTCAATCGATGATGCATTAATAAATTTACGAACTTTATCACGAGCTCCCTCGTATGCATCAGTAGCTTTCGTTCCTAGAGTATGTACTCCTCTATGAACGTTTGAATTAATTTCTTTATAATAGTTAGCAACAGCTTCGATTACTTGAACAGGTTTTTGTGAAGTTGCAGCACTATCCAGATATACTAAAGGATGTCCATTTACTTCTTGATTTAATATCGGAAAGGCTTCACGGATTGCTTTAACATCCATTACTTAACCTTCCTCTCAATTACATCAACAAGCATTTTTTTAACCTCTTCAATTGGTAATTCCGAAACTACAGGTGCTAAGAATCCGTGAATAACTAAGCGCTCTGCTTCTTTCTTCGGAATACCGCGACTCATTAAGTAGTAAAGTTGAGTTGGATCTACTTTACCAACAGAAGCAGCGTGACCTGCCATTACATCATTCTCATCAATTAATAGAATGGGATTTGCATCTCCACGAGCTTTCTCACTAAGCATTAATACACGTGAAGTTTGCTGTGCATTAGACTTAGAAGCACCATGTTCAATTTTACCAATACCATTAAAGATTGAAGTAGCAGCATCTTTTGATACACCATGTTTTAAGATCCAACCTTCAGATCCTTTACCAAAGTGAATAATGCTCGTTGTAAAGTTTTGAGTTTGATCTCCACGACCTACAGTAACCATTTTCAAGTCACCGAAAGATCCGTCTCCAATTAGGTTTGTAACATTTTCAAAAATTGAGTTTCCATCGTTCATAAGTCCAAGTGCCCACTCAATTTTGCTATCGCGACCTGCGTGTCCACGACGAACAACATATGCAGTAACGCCTTTAGCTAAAGTATCTACAGCACCATAACGAACTTTTGCATTATCTAAAGTAATTACTTCTGTTACAACATTTACAACAGCCGCATCTAAATTTGCAGATGTAGAAACATAGTTTTCAACATAAGTAACTTCACTGTTAGCTTCTGCAACAACAAGAACGTGGTTATATGCAGGAACAGTTTCACCGTCTACTACGAAAATAGATTGGACTGGTTTTTCTAATACTACATTTTTAGGAATGTATAAGAAAGCTCCACCGTTAACTAATGCTGCATGTAGAGCAACTAATTTATTTTCATCGACTTTAACAGCCTCTGTCATAAAATATTTTTTCACAAGATCTTCATGATCTTTAATAGCAGTGTGTAAATCTACGAATACTACACCTTTTTCTTTCGCTTCTGAAGAAAGAGAGTGATATACTGCAGATCCATTATATTGTACGTAAACTGATTGATCAGCGTCTTCATTCATTAAAGCTGTTACTGATTCAGGTAATTGTTCCTTCGTAGGAACATTGCCAGTTGTAACATTAAATTCTTTTCCAAAGAAATCCCATTTAGAGATATTTGTTTTATCTGGCTTTGGAAGAGAAAGTGATTCAGCTTTTGCAAGTGCATTTAAACGGAACTCTGTGAAATATGCAGGTTCGTTTAGCATTGCTGAAAGCTGCTTAACTGTTTCTTGACTAAATGGAATTGTAGTACCAGTTGTCATGAGAATCCCTCCTATCCGATTAAGCTTCTTGCCCAACAGTCTCGTCTTCGATACCTAACTCTTGTTTAATCCAGTCATATCCTTCAGCTTCTAAACGAGCAGCTAATTCAGGACCACCTGATTTTACAATACGACCTTGCATCATTACGTGAACGAAGTCAGGAGTGATGTAGTTTAATAAACGTTGGTAGTGAGTGATGATTAAGCAACCAAACTCTTCTCCACGCATTTCGTTAACACCTTTAGAAACAACTTTTAAAGCATCGATATCTAAACCTGAGTCAATTTCATCAAGAATAGCGATTTTTGGTTGAATCATCATCATTTGAAGAATCTCATTACGTTTTTTCTCTCCACCTGAGAAACCTTCATTTAAATAACGTTGTGCCATTTCTGGATCCATTTCTAAGAATTCCATGTTTTTATCTAAAGTACGGATAAATTTCATTAATGAAATTTCATCGCCTTCTTCACGGCGAGCATTCACTGCTGAACGTAAGAAATCTGCATTTGTAACACCGCTAATTTCGCTTGGGTATTGCATAGCAAGGAAAAGACCAGCTTGAGCGCGTTCATCAACTTCCATTTCTAATACATCGTTACCATCAAGCTCGATGCTACCACCAATTACTTCATATTTAGGATGACCCATAATAGCAGATGATAAAGTTGATTTACCAGTACCATTTGGTCCCATGATTGCGTGAATTTCTCCACCTTTTACTTCAAGGTTTACACCTTTTAAAATTTGCTTTCCTTCAATTGCTACTTGAAGGTCTTTTATTTTTAATGTAGAAGCTCCCATTTTACACCCTCCAAAAATATAATCCATATAAAATTCTATAAAATAGAAAATGGCTATTTTAGTTCATTCTCATTTTATTCTCATTCTAATCTTAAAGCAATTAAAAAGTATTTTCAAGCCGTGCACTATTTTACCAAAAAAGTTTTATTCCGTGTAACTTTTTTCACAAAAAAGGAATAAATAGAGATACTATATATATAGGAAATAAAAAATCTCATACTACAACTAAAAAGAGGAGAAATTTATGTCTAAATCAACTAAGCTTTCACCTGATCAACAGAAATTTGCGATTAATCAACTACAAACATATTTCTTGCAAGAAAGAGACGAAGAATTAAGTGAATTAAGCTCTATATTGCTATTAGACTTTATTTCACAAAAACTTGGGCCAATGTTTTATAACAAAGGAATTGAAGACTCACAAAGATTTATGACCGAACGAGTTGAAGATCTTTACGCATTATTATTAAAAGAACAAATTGAAGACTAAATTGTTTGTTCTTTTAATTTGCCGTTTCAGTGTACACTTTATAAAACGTACATACTTAATTTAGATTATTCAACATTCATATAGTTGTTCAATTTATTGGTAAAACAAAACAATGATTTAATGTAGACTATACCATTATTAACGAAAATGCGTATTTTCATAAATCAATTTATTAAATAACTGGAGAAAAGAACCTTCTTGTAAAATGAAGGTTCTTTTCATGCTGTTGAAAAATAATATTTTCTATTAATAATCAAATATTTGTAAAGGAGACTCATGCCCCTCCATGAGTTAGATATTTTTATCTTCTGGCTTTTTCATTTACTCTTGAACCTTTGAGTATGTAATTAAATATTGAGTATTTCCACAAACTAAAAAACCTTCTTATAAAATGAAGGTACTTTCAGCCGTACAAAGATGATTAAAAATTTATTGATAGACTTGAATAGGTATAAAGACCTCAGGCATTCCAGCAGCGTATGCAGCTACTTCATATTCTTTAAAGATTAATTTGATTCCGGCATGGTCAAATGCCCATAATCGGTTTTTATCTGTTAAATCAATTTCATTAGGGGATTTAATTAAAACATACCCTTTATATTTCTTCTGTAATTGCTGATAAGCATATTCTTGGACGGGTTTTGTATTCCCATTTATTAAGTTAGATAGTGGAACTACTTCACCTTTTTTCACATCAAAATTAAATGTCGTTCCTATTGTCATTCCGTGCGCCCCACCTGTGTATGAGTACTCATTATAAATGACACTTAATTTATCGAGATTGTTATATAGTACTTTGTATGTAAATACATATTCATATGGTCTCCATGGTCCCTGGCTAGAATCCCATTTTGCCTTAGCTTCTTTTTCATCTTCTAATAGTTTTAAACGATTATTATTCGCTAATTCGGCACCTTGCTTTAATAAATTATTGATCTTTTGTTGTGCGGCCTGATTCAATGCTCCACTTATTTGTGGATACTTTATCGGCGCATTATTAAGTTTTTGCTCTGTAATTTTAATATGTCGTGCTAAAGAGTTTACCTGGATTTCGTCTTTAGTTCCCGCGTTAACATTTTTAAAAGTAGCCATATTAATACTACTAGTCATTATAATAATAAAAAAATAATAGATAAATTTTCTCACTAGACTCCTCCTACTTTCTTTATCAAAAAATAGTATGAGTATCTTTTAAGGTATTTATGATAAGCAAATCGGATATAAAGTACTGAATTACGTTAAATTACTTTGAATTTCATTGTTGTACCAACTAAAAACTCATTATATTCTTTAATCAGCCAAATACTAATTAAACAAAAATTTGAAACTTGATTTATAATAAAAAAATGAACATTCAAACATAAAACTGTTGTTGAAAGAAGGTTTCTAAATTGGCACAGATCTTAGTAGCAGGAAAAATTCCAGACAAAGCTGAAGAACTATTAAAAAATCATCATGTAACTGTATTTGAAAATGAGCAATTAATTACCGAGGATCAATTATGTGAACTAGTTGGAGAGGCAGATGCAATTTTAAGTTTACTATCCACTCCAATTACCAAGAGCGTAATTGACGCAGCTAAAAATGTAAAAATCGTCGCTAATTATGGTGCAGGATTTAATAATATCGATGTTGATTATGCAACAAGCAAAGGTATACATGTTACAAACACTCCATTGGTATCTACAGATGCAACTGCTGAGCTAACTATGGGTATTCTTTTAGCGATTTCTAGAAGAATAGTTGAAGGAGACGAACTTTGCCGTACGAAAGGGTTTGAAGGATGGGCCCCACTATTCTTTAGAGGAACAGAAGTATCTGGCAAAACGCTTGGCATTTTTGGGTTTGGAAATATCGGACAAGCTGTAGCTAATCGTGCAAAAGCATTTAATATGAATATTATTTATCATCAACCAAGAAGAGTAAGTAATGAGCTTGAGCAAGAATTAAATGCCACATACGTATCAATGGAAGAACTATTACAAGCCTCTGATTATATTACACTTCATTGCCCTTACAAACCAGAATTGCACCACCTGTTTGGAAAAGAAGAGTTTGCGAAGATGAAAAATACTGCATTTTTTATTAACGCAGCTAGAGGTCCTTTAGCGAATGAGCAAGAATTAGCGGATGCATTAAAGGAAGGCGTTATTGCGGGTGCAGCTTTAGACGTATTTGAATTTGAACCAAAAATAACAGAAGAACTAAAATCACTTACGAATGTTGTTTTAACACCTCATATTGGTAATGCAACATACGAAACTCGTGATGCTATGTCAGAAATAGCAGCTAAAAATATTATTGAAGTTATGGCTGGACGATCACCAATTTCACCTGTAAATGATGTTCTTGTGAAGAATTAAAAATTACCCGCAAGGAAATGAAGATTCCTTGCGGGTTTTTTGTGCCTTTTCTTGAATGGCGTTCATTATATGTAGCGGTTAAAGCTAAGATTGAATATAGACTCATTTGACTCATTTTTAAAAGCAGTATATCAACCTGTTTTAGTAATATATCAACGGGAAACTGCCTTATAACAACGAGAATTAGTGTTATATCAACGGAGTTCACAGCTTTATCAATATAGTTCACCTAGTGTTCGTATTTTTCAATATCATAAAAGCAACATTCACAAAACAGCTACTTTATGAGTAAAGTAAAAATGGACATACTTTGTTCATAGCCTACTTCCCAAATAAAAAGAGGTTGTCTCAAATTTTATAAGACAACCTCTTTACATTTATTATTCGCTAACTGGTACTACAGCACCTTTATATTTCTTAATAATGAAATCTTGGATTTCTTTAGAGTGTAATACTTTTACAAGTTCTTTAATTTCTTTATTATCTTTATCACCTTTACGAGCAGCAATAATATTCACGTATGGAGATTCTTTACCTTCTAAAGCAATTGCATCTTTCATTGGGTTTAATCCAGCATCAATTGCATAGTTTGTATTAATTAAAACTGCATCGCCTTCATTATTTTGATAAACTTTTGGAAGCATTCCAGCGTCTACATCAGCTTGGAACTTTAAGTTTTTTGGATTCTCAGCAATGTCTTTAATTTGAGCTGTAGTTGGGTCAATACCAGCTTTAAGTTTTATTAAACCTTCTTGTTGTAATAAGCTTAACATACGACCATGGTCAGCTACTGAGCTACTCATAATAATTTTTGCTCCAGTTGGTAGGTCATCTAAGCTTTTATATTTTTTAGAGTATACACCGATTGGCTCGATGTGGATCCCACCAGCGTTTTCAAATTTGTAACCATTTTCTTTCATTTGAGACTCTAAATATGGAATGTGTTGGAAATAGTTTGCATCTAATTCTTTAGAATCTAGTGCTTTATTTGGTAATACATAATCTTGGAATTTAACAATTTTTAAGTTAATTCCTTCTTTTTCAAGGATTGGTTTAGCTTGTTCTAAAATAACTGCATGCGGTACATTTGATGCACCAACCACTAATTCCTTATTTTTATCTTCTCCACCTTTATTACATGCTGCTAAAGATAATGCTAAAACACCTGCTCCTACTAATCCTACGATTTTTTTGAAATTCACTGTCAGTTCCTCCCTTATATGATTAAGCTCTTTTATCTATTTTTGTTGTTACTAAATCACCAATAAATTGAAGAATGAATACGATCAATAAAATTATGACTGTCGCTACAAGTGTTACTTGGTTATTTGAACGTTGGTATCCTTCCATAAATGCTAAGTTACCAAGTCCACCGCCACCTACTACACCTGCCATTGCTGTATAGCCAACAATTGCAATAGTAGTAACAGTTAATCCTGAAATAATTGCTGGTAATGCTTCTGGAATTAATACTTTTACGATGATTGTAAATGTACTTGCTCCCATTGCTCTTGCAGCTTCGATTACCCCTTTATCAATTTCACGTAATCCGATTTCGACCATTCTTGCATAGAATGGTGCAGCACCAATAATTAAAGCAGGTAATGCTGCCTTTGCTCCAAGCATTGAGCCAAGAATAAAGATTGTAAATGGGATTAATAAAATAATTAAAATGATAAACGGTATTGAACGAAAAATATTTACAAACGCTGCTAGTATAGTATTAAAAAATTTATTTTCAAGAAGCTGATCTTTACTAGTTAAAAATAAGAATAAACCTATGATTATTCCAAAAATGAACGTAGCAAGTGAAGCTATTACTGTCATAAATAATGTTTCTTGAGTAGCTAAAAGCATTGCCTCCCAATCAACATTCGGAAAAAGTTGTGCCATCTTATGCTACCTCCACTTCAACTTGTTTTGATTCTAGATAAGCAATTGCCTGTGTGATGTTATTTGTGTCGCCAACAAGTTGAATCTTCATAGTTCCGTAAGAACCTTCAGCAGTTTGAACAATTTTCCCTTGCAAAATGTTAATTTCAATATCAAAGTGCTTCACTACTTCAGAAATATGCGGCTGATCTGCTTGTCCATTTTTAAAGGTAAGCTTGTAAGTATTATCCTTCCCAACAACACTTTGAGAAATTACCTCATTACCTAATTCCTCATCTGTACCTTTGATTTGCGTCACAAATTTCTTTGTAATTGCTTGTTTAGGATGAGTAAATACATCAACTACATGTCCTTCTTCAACTACATTTCCGTTTTCCATTACTGCAACACGGTTACAAATCTTCTGTATAACATGCATTTCGTGTGTTATTAGGATGATTGTAATACCTAGCTGTTTATTAATATTAGTTAGTAAAGCTAGTATTGAATCAGTTGTTTCTGGATCTAATGCAGAAGTTGCTTCGTCACATAAAAGAACATCTGGGTTATTAGCTAGTGCTCTTGCAATTCCGACACGTTGCTTTTGACCTCCACTAAGTTCAGAAGGATAAGCATTTTCTCTTCCTTCAAGACCTACAAGTTTGATTAATTCTTTCGCACGAGTAATACTTTCATTTTTTGGAACTTTCGCAATTTCAAGTGGGAAAAGTATATTTTCTAATACAGTTCTTGACCACAATAAATTAAAATGCTGAAAGATCATTCCTATTTTTTGTCTTGCTTTTCTTAACTGACTAGATGAACATTTCGAAATAGATTGTCCATTAATAATGACTTCACCTGATGTAGGTGATTCAAGTCCGTTTAGCATACGTAATAGCGTACTTTTCCCCGCACCGCTATATCCGATCATGCCAAATATTTCACCTGCTTCAATCGATAGCGAAACATTTTGTACTGCGGTAACTGTGCCCTTTTTACCTTTGTATATTTTACTTACATTATTTATTTGAATCATACATTAGTTCTCCTTTCAAAACATTCTAACAACTTTTCTTTCAATTTTTTGTAAGAATGTACTATTTTAGTCGCAAAATACAAAAAAACCTTTCAACTCGCATGAGCAGAAAGGTTTTACATACAAAAAGTATTCCTTTCTCTCATCTCTCAAAGCACATGCTTTGCAGGAATTAGCACCATTTCAATGACGTTCATTGACGGTTGCTGGGTTTCACAGGGCACAGTCCCTCCACCTCTCTCGATAAGAGTTAATCTTACGATCTATTAAGTTGTTTAATGTATTTCTTTAACGTAAGTCCAATTCTACAAAGTTAGACACAAGTTGTCAACAATTTTCTAAAAGTTTTTTTTCGTTTTCAACACTTGTGTATTGAAAAATTGTTTCAATAAGTAATAATAATCGATAATTGCCTTCAAAAGAAGCATCCTTAAGTTTTAATAATAAACTTAATCTATGCGAACCTGAATTTAGCGATTCCCATCCATCTTTTGTAAAGTTAACTCTAAGCTGAGGTATTGAGCGATCAATTACCTCAATAAAAGGTGCCTTTTTACTTAATCTAACAAATAATTTTTCATTTAGTCCATTAAACTCTACTATCTTTTCCTCAATTGGTAAAATGATCTGTAAATATTCCTTTTTTATAAATAAATTTCTAGCTTGTCCAATCCACTCCTTAATTTCCATCTTAAACACCTCTTTTTGGATTCTTTAATCTATTTTCTCATAGATCAGAGGTGTGTTCTTTATATTTCGCTCGACATTTACTTAATAAAAATCTATTATTTAATACTATTTCTACACCATTCAACTCATTTCCCGAGAAATATGTCTAAAAACAGGAAATATTTTTAACCAATTAAAAAAGAGCGCATTATTTTCGTATGCACTCATCGTTTAATATATAAATTATATTTTTTTAACAGTTCATGTAAATATGGAACAGAATGGAAAGCGTAGATTTTTTGTTTCATTTCCCCATTTTCAAAAATAAGTAAACAAGGTACACTTTCAATCTTCCAGCTTTGAGCTTCCTCCACTATTTCATTAATATTCACTTTACTCATTGGTAAATTTGGCAGAATCTCGTTAACAATATCTAGCATTTTTGATGCTACTTGGCATGTACCACACATTGCGGTATAAATATAGATTACGGTTGTCTCTTTTGACTGTATTCTTTGCATTAAATCTGTCTTTGTCCATTGTTGCATGATTTTTATTCCTCTTTAATTTGTTCGTAAATAATCTGTAAATACTAAAATATCCGCTCCTAATAATACACTCGCTAAGTGTTGACTTGGAGCTGTTGCCACTTCTCGATAACTTCGATCAATATACAGATGTTCGGCCTGTGGAAATTCTCTTTTTAACAATCTTCTAAGCTTTTCACCAGCCTCATCTGCATCTACTAACACATAGATTTCTCTTAAATCTAACATTTCAGCAAGCTCATCTAGCTTTGAAGTACCAACTGTACCATTCGTACAGATAATATCTACAGGCTCCTTTATAATTGTCTGTATTTTTCTCTTATCAGTAGTACCTTCGACAATGATAACTTTTCTTTGATCTTCAATATTCACTGGGCATCACCTAATGTATAGGACTCAAAAACTTTTGACTAAAAATCTTTTGTATATAGTATATTCGATTTTCCCTTTGTTGTTTCCTTTTTTTCCCTAAATGAAAATGTCCCTATAATTTATGTTTTATGTAAATAAGTTAAGCTTTATTACAAGTATTATACACATAAAATATAAAATGCACGAAAAAAGGTCGCTTCAAACCGTTACAAAAGTTCGCTTTCTTCGTTTCTTCACTTGCCTGAGGAGCTCATTACTGTCTAGGGTAAGTATACCTAATCAGCCATCGTATCACAAAAGACCAACGCTTTCGATCAGATATTTCTATAAATAAAAAGCGCCCCGTAAAGGACGCTTAATGTAAGATAATTAGTCTTGGTTAATCATTTCTTCGTATTGACCAGCAGTCATTAACTCATCAAGTTCAGAAGCATTTGTAGCTTCAACGACTACCATCCATGCTTTTTCGTAAGGAGATTCGTTTACGAATTCAGGATTTTCATCTAGATCAGCATTTACTTCAATTACTTTACCGCTGATTGGAGCATATAGTTCAGATACTGTTTTTACAGACTCAACGCTACCGAATGGCTCATTTTTAGTTAGTTCATCGCCTACTTCAGGTAGCTCAACAAATACGATATCTCCAAGCTCTGATTGAGCAAAATGAGTAATACCGATATAGTATTTATTACCTTCAACTTTTACCCACTCATGTTCTTCTGAATAACGTAGTTCATTTGGAATTGACATTGTGAAATCCTCCTCTGATTAATTACCTTAAATTTTATAGTTATTTTATAACCAAACTTTTTCAAATACTTCTTCATTAAAACCAACTGTCGCTTGATCTCCATTAAAAAGTAGAGGTCTTTTAATTAATTTACCATCTGAACTTAGTAGTTCTAGTAGCTCGTCCTCTGTTTTTGTTGGAATTACATCCTTCAATCCAAGCTCACGATATTTAACGCCACTTGTATTAAATAATTTATTTATAGAAAGTCCACTTGCTTTAAAAATATCAGCAAGTAACTCCTTTGAAGGCGGATTTAATGTAATATCAATAGCTTCTACTGGAATATTATGCTCTTTAAGCCATGAAGCAGCTTTTCGACAAGTTCCACATTTTGGATATGTATAAAAAATGATACTCATTTAGCAACTCCTCCCAAATTCTATTTTATCACAGGGAATAAGCGAGTTAAAATAGTTCAGTTCGAAAATTCTGTAATAATTTGTCACACACCAATATTATAGCATAATAATCAAGTTAAACTAGTAGAATGTTCGTGTTTTCCTACATTTTCTATCAAAAACTATATATTATTTTAAAATATCATAGTAATTTACTCAAACCTTCGACTAACCACTTAAAAATAACTCAACTTATATTAGTATGACACAACTCATGGGAAAATTATCCTTTCAAAACAAATGAAATTAAGAAAAAACTGCCAATCAAAAGATCAGCAGTTTTTTCAATTTAAACAGTATAGCGCTCTTCAGCTAAAACATTAGCTGCAATCTCACGCTTCTTCGCAATAACATTAACTGGCGTATGACGTGTAAACTTGCGAAGAGCTGACGTCATCATTCTTAATGTATCACCTGATTCAACAGCTACAAGCGTTTCTTTCGCATGAGCTTCAATCTCATTAAATGCTTCTTGGCAGAATACTTGAGTATAAAGTAATTTTTGGTTAGATTTTTCTAAACCTACTTTATTAATCGCTTTTTCAGTACGTAGAACTGTCGATTCCATTGCGTAAAGATTGCTTACGATATCAGCAATATTTACTAGAATTTCTTGTTCAGTACTTAATCCTTTACCGAATTTTTGAACTGCTAATCCAGCAATCATGATTGCGATTTTTTTCGCATTACGAACTAAATATTTTTCTTGCTCTAATGGAGCATCTCCAACTTCTTCAGGCATTAGCATCATTAACTCTTCTTGAATTTGTTGTGCTTGCTGAAGTAATGGTAGCTCTCCACTCATTGCTTTTCGAAGGTAAGTGCTTGGTACGATTAAACGGTTAATTTCGTTTGTTCCTTCAAAGATACGGTTAATACGAGAATCACGGTAAATACGCTCAATTTCATATTCAGCCATGAAGCCATATCCACCATGGATTTGTACTCCTTCATCTGCTACATAATCTAATACTTCTGAGCAGAAGAATTTATTTAGAGAACATTCAATTGCATATTCTGCTACAGCAGCTGCTACTAATTTCGGATCCTTTGCTTGTTCTTCAGTTAATTGACTGAAGCGATCTTCAAAAAGTCCTACAGTACGATATGCTGAGCTTTCACTTGCATAAATTTTTGTTGCCATGCTTGCTAATTTTTCTTGGATTAAGCTAAACTTCGCAATTGGCGTTTTGAATTGTTGGCGTTGGTTAGCGTACACTGCAGATAATTCTAAAGCACGTTTTGATCCACCAACTGTACCTACAGCTAATTTATAGCGACCAATATTTAAAATATTAAATGCAATAACATGACCTTTTCCAATTTCACCTAAAAGGTTTTCTACAGGTACTTTTACATCTTCTAAAATCAGCGTGCGAGTTGAAGATGATTTAATACCCATTTTCTTTTCTTCTGGGCCAGTCGAAACTCCTTCAAATCCTCTTTCAACGATAAACGCTGAGAAATGCTCTCCATCAATTTTTGCATAGACGACAAATACATCAGCAAATGCAGAGTTTGTAATCCATTGTTTTTCACCGTTTAAGACGTAGTGAGTTCCTTCAGCATTTAATTTAGCAACCGTTTTTGCTCCTAAAGCATCTGATCCTGAACCTGGCTCAGTTAATGCATAAGCCGCAAATTTTTCTCCAGATGCTAAACTTGGTAAGTAACGTTGCTTTTGATCATGATTTCCAAATAATACGATAGGAAGTGTACCGATTCCAACGTGTGCTCCTTGAGAAAGTGAGAATCCACCGCCTCGTGAAATTTTCTCAGTAATTAATGCCGAACTAATTTTGTCTAGTGCAATTCCGCCATATTCTTCTGGAACATCAGCAGCTAATAGACCAAGCTCACCAGCTTGTTTTAATAGTCTTACAGTACGGTCAAATTCGTGTTGCTCTAAATATTCTAATTCAGGCAATACTTCATTAACTACGAAATCTTCAGTTGTTTTCGCAATTAATTTATGCTCATCTGTAAAATCCTCTGGTGTAAAAACTTTATCAAAAGTCACTTCATTTGTTAAAAAGCTTCCGCCTTTAAGTAAGTTACCGATTGTTTTTTCCATCGAAAATTCCTCCTATTTTCTATTTACTTGTTTGAAAATACTCTTCATAAAAGACATGATTCTAACAATCTATTTACGTACATCTATTAAACTAATTCAAATACTCCAGCAGCACCCATTCCGCCACCAACGCACATTGTTACAATACCGAACTGCTCTCCTCGACGCTTCATCTCATGTAATAAAGATAATGTTAGTTTAGATCCAGTACAGCCAAGTGGATGACCTAATGCAATCGCTCCACCATTTACGTTTACACGATCCTCATCAAGACCTAAGTGACGTATAATTTGAATCGATTGTGAAGCAAAAGCTTCGTTTAATTCAAATAATCCAATGTCAGATAAGCTTAATCCTGCTAATTTAAGAGCTTTTGGAATTGCTTCAACTGGTCCAATACCCATAACTTCAGGTGCTACTCCAGCTACTGCAAAAGAACGGAATTTTAATAATGGGCTTAGCCCTTCCGCTTCTGCTTTTTCACGGTCCATGACTAGTACTGCTGCAGCTCCATCACTTGTTTGTGAAGAGTTTCCAGCTGTTACAGAACCTCTCACATTAAACGCTGGTCTTAATTTAGCTAATACTTCAGAAGAAGTCCCTTCACGAACACCCTCATCTTGAGAGAAAGTAAAATGCTTTTCTTCTAATTTATTGTTTGCGTTGACTGAACGTAGTGTTACATCAACTGGAACGATTTCGTCTACGAAACGTCCTTCTTTAATAGCTGCTGCTGCACGCCTGTGACTGCGTACTGCAAAAGCATCTTGATCTTCTCTTGAAATTCCATAACGATTAGCAACCTGCTCAGCAGTATGCCCCATACCCATATAATACTCAGGTTGCGTTTCTACTAATCTACTATTTAAACGAGCAACATGCCCTCCCATTGGAAGCAAGCTCATTGATTCTGCTCCACCTGCAATAATAGCTTCAGAGTGACCTAACATAATTCGCTCACTTGCATAAGCGATACTTTGTAGACCAGAAGAACAATAACGGTTAACTGTAATTCCTGGAACTGAATGCGGTAATCCAGCAAGTGCCCCAATATTACGCGCCATATTAAATCCTTGTTCAGCTTCCGGTGATGAGCAACCAAAGATGATATCATCGATTGGACCATCATAATTTCCTGCGCGCTTTAATGTTTCCTTTACAACTAATGCTCCTAAATCATCTGGTCGAACTGTTGCTAGTGATCCTTTTTTCGATTTACCTACAGGTGTTCTCGCACCCGCTACAATAACAGCTTCTCTCATGTTCTTCCCTCCATCTCCCATTAATTACGTAACGGTTTTCCTTTAACAAGCATATGTTGCATACGTGCTTGAGATTTCATTTCAGAAATTAAACTTAAAAACGCTTCACGTTCAATATTTAATAAATACTCTTCATCTACTAACGTTCCAAATGGTACTTTTCCGCCAGCAATGACATACGCTAATTTCTTAGCAATCGTTAAATCATGCTCACTAATATAGCCAGAATAGTACATTGAATTTGCACCCGCTAATAAAGTTGCATAACCAGATTCGCCAACTACCGGTACTTTTTCACGAATTGGAGCGCTATAACCAGCTTCATATAACTTAAGTACACGTTGTTTTGCCTCATAAATTAAGTGGTCTGCATTAAATACTTTGTGATCACGATCGTTTAAGAAACCATTTTCAAATGCTTCTTGAGCAGAAGTAGATACTTTTGCCATAGCAACTGTCTCAAATACTCGATTGGCAAGACTTTGTAAGTCAAACTCAACTCCTTCTGGGAATTGTTTTAATTGCTTAATGTAAAGCTCTTTACTACCGCCTCCACCTGGGATTAAGCCTACTCCAACTTCTACTAAGCCCATATAAGTTTCTGAAGACGCAACTACGCTAGCAGCTGGTAAACAAATTTCAGCACCACCACCTAATGTCATTCCATAAGGAGCTACAACAACTGGCTTATCGGAGTACTTAATTTTCATCATTGCTTGCTGGAATCCTTTAACAACCATTTCGATTTCAAAGTAGTTGTCATCCTGAGCTTCCATTAAGATCATTGCTAAATTAGCACCAACGCAGAAATTTTTAGCTTGGTTACCAATAACTAAGCCTTTATAATTTTTTGATACTTCATCAACTGCATAATTAATCATTTGAGTAATATCCATACCAATTGCATTGCTCTTTGTATGGAATTCTAAACACGCAACTCCATCGCCAAGGTCAATTAAACTCGCGCCAGAGTTTTGCTTAATCACTCGACCTTGCTCTTTTAAAACACTTAATTTAACTTCTTTATTGTTTCTTACTAACTCTTCGTATTGGCCGTTATGATAAAAACTAGTAACTCCATTGTCTTGTTTATAGAAAGTTTCATTACCACTATCAATCATATTCTTAACCCAATTTGGTACTACTTGGCCTTCGCTCTCCATTCGAACAACCGATTTTGAAACGCCAATTGCATCCCAAATTTCAAATGGTCCTAAGTCCCAGCCAAATCCCCATTTCATTGCTTGATCAATTCCAACGATGTTATCAGAAATTTCACCAGACAATTCAGCAGAATAAACTAATACCGGGCTAATAATGCTCCATAAGAAATTTCCTGCACGGTCATCAGCATATACAAGCGCTTTCAATTTATTTGCTAAGCCTTTCACTTGTTTAATGCTTTCAGTAGAAGCCGTTCGCAAGCTTTTTCTTTCTCCGTATTCAAATGTATTTGGATCTAATTCCAAGATTTCCTTACCTTGCTTTAAGAAAAATCCTTGACCTGATTTACTTCCAAGCCAATTACGGTTCGCCATTTCCTTCATAAATGCTGGAACTTTAAAAACTTCTTTCTCTTCGCCTTCTACAAGGTCATATACATTGTTTGCAACGTGGATGAATGTATCTAATCCAACTACATCCAATGTACGGAATGTTGCACTAGAAGGACGCCCAATCATTGGACCAGTAATAGAGTCAACTTCTCCAACACTGTATCCGCCTTTTAGCATTTCTTGTACAGTTACAAGTAATCCGTAAGTTCCGATCCGGTTTCCTATAAAGTTTGGAGTATCTTTTGCTAATACAACGCCTTTACCTAAAACGTCTTCTCCAAAACCTTTCATAAATGTAAGTACTTCTTCAGATGTATGTTTAGTAGGAATAACTTCCAATAATTTTAAATAACGTGGTGGGTTAAAAAAGTGAGTGCCTAAGAAATGTTTTTTGAAGTCATCTGAACAATCTTCAGACATTGCTTCAATTGAAATACCAGATGTATTCGAGCTTACGATTGAGCCAGGTTTGCGGTGAGCATCAACCTTAGCTAATACTTGTTTTTTAATCGCTAAATTTTCAACGACTACTTCAATAATCCAGTCAACTTCGCTTAAACGACCCATGTCATCTTCAAAGTTACCTGATTGAATTAGTGCTAAGTTTTTCTTAGATGCAAGAGGAGCTGGCTTTTGTTTCAATAATTTCTGAATAGCCGTTTGACTAAAACGATTACGAAATTCTTTGGAGTCAGTAGTTAGACCTTTTGCAGCATCTTCCTCCGTTAGTTCTCTTGGTACAATATCAAGTAGTAAAGTTGGAATTCCTATATTTGCCAAGTGTGCAGCGATACCAGATCCCATCACACCGGAGCCGAGTACAGCGGCTTTTTTTATTCTTTGGATCATATGCATTTCTCCTCCTCGTTTCTTGAATGAATACTCATTCACTTTCTGGATACAACAATCCATTATCAATGAGCACCTCTTCTTTCACTATATGATAAATTCTCATTTTTCGCAATAAACAAAAAGTTCAAATTAGTAAATTTTATTCTAAACCTATATTCTTTTCCTTAATTTTATACTCTCTCTGCTTTTTTTAATTTGTACCATTTTTTTACTTATAAGTTTATTTAATTAGGTTAGTCTAAGAAATGGAGGTGATAAGAAATGAAACGTGAAAGAAACCCATCAAAGGGTGGAGTTAGTGCAGCAAGTGTTCAAGGTAATGCGAGTCATGGAGATCAGAAGCAGGAAAAAGGAAGACAAAGTAACAATCAGCAGTACGGCAAGAAAAATATGGGGCAGTAAACTTTTTCACTCAAAACTAATAGCAAAATTAGGACATGTATGATCTAAGCAATTATAAGAATAATGTTGTTTTACTAATAACTTACTTATCACAAAAAATCCTGTAAAAGAGAAAAAGGCTGACTAAAAAGGATCCTCACTCAATCCTTTTTAGTTAGCCTCTTTAATTTTAAAATTATTTACTGAACATACCTTTTAACACGAATGCAACGTTTGCAGGACGTTCTGCAAGACGACGCATGAAATATCCATACCAGTCAGTACCATAAGGAACATAAACTCGCATATTATATCCTTCTTTAACAAGCTCTAATTGACGCTCTATACGGATTCCATATAACATTTGGAACTCAAATTGATCATTTGGAATATTATGCTCTTTTACTAATTGTTTTGTGTACTCAATCATAGCCTCATCATGAGAAGCGATCGCAGTAAAGTTACCGTTTAACAAGTGCATTTTAATAATTTTTTTGAAGTTTTCATCCACATCTTTTTTCTCTGGAAAAGCTACTTCTGCTGGCTCTTTATAAGCACCTTTAACTAAACGCAAGTTAGGTTTTAAGCTATTTAAATCTGCGATGTCAGCTTCAGTTCTGTATAAATAAGCTTGAATAACCGTTCCGATATTGTCGTACTCAGATTTTAATTGCTTAAAGATTCGAATTGTTTTTTCACAACGAGAGAAGTCTTCCATATCGATTGTAACGAATACACCGCTCTTTTTAGCTGCCTCTAAAATGCGACGCATATTTGCTAAAACTAGCTCGTCTGAAATATCAAGACCCATAGAAGTCATTTTTAGTGAGCACTGAGAATCTAATTTCTCCTTACCAATCGCTTCGATTGCTTCGATACAGTGATCTGCCATTTCATTTGCTTCTTCAACCGTGTCTACGAATTCTCCAAGATAATCAATTGTTACTTTTAAATTCTTTTTATTTAAGTCCTTAATAACTTTTGTAGCTAAATCAATTGTTTCGCCTGCAACAAAACGAGCTGCACCAAATCTTAGGCCATATTTCTTAGCCATTTTAGTTAAAAACTTATTTTTAGACATAAATAAAAAAGCATTCTTCATAACTTGTTCCATTACTTTACCCCCAGATTTTAACTTTACTTTTTCTCTCTATATATTACTAATGTATCATTTATTGAATTTCGTTAAAACAATTATTTAATAATTTGTCGAATTTTGTTTATTGAAAAATGTATGCCCTTACTTAACATTATATTATCATAACTTATACTTATCGTCATCTTTGAAAATTATGGATAAATATTATTGCTTCTTTTTGTTTGCCATAGCCTCTCTATGTTGGTCGTTTAATGTTTTAATTTCTCTTATTAAATTAATAACCTCTTCTTTTGCTTGTGGATACGTATCATTCCAGTGTTTTGTTAAAGCGGGCATTGATTTTGATATATATGTATACATAACCCATTTTTCCACTTTTGCCTGTTTTTCCTCCGACCAATCTCCTAATAACAATTCTGTATATTTTTTTAGTAACGCATCAAATTTTTCTTCAAACTCATTTGCCAATCAAATCACCTCTCCAAATTTATTAAACTTTTTTCAAACTGAATACTTTTTCCTTTTTTTACCGAAATCTGTTTACTACTGAAATTATATTATATCTTCAACCACTATTTAGATGATTATTTAAAAATGTAAAGTAAAAATAATAAATCATAGTTATTTTTGTAAATAATGCTGTTATCTAAGAATGTGGAAGCTGAACTCGTCAAGATTTCATACGTTTTCCCCCCATTGTCCATTTCAATATCCTACTCCTATACCTTTATCTCAGCTCCGTTTTACATTTCATAATTTGTTCACAGTTTCACAAATTTGTAATCGTTTTTTGTTTGTATACTATGTATGTGTTTTTAAAGAACGCCTAAGGAGTGAATCTACTTGGAACGCGATAGTATCCAATATTGTATTGAATTAGCCCTTAAAAAAAAGAAAATTCTCGATCAAAGCTTAGTTAAATACTTAGCACGTGCTGCATTAGCTTCTGTTTATATAAGCTTTATTCTAATTGTATGTTTAAAATTAGCGGAATTATTTAGATTGCAGGACTCACCCTTTTCAACCGTGGCTTATCCACTTGTTTTCTCAACAGCATTAATAATGATTATTTATGGTGGTGGAGAGTTATTCACTAGTAATACGATGTATTTTACTTTCTCAACATTAGCTAAAAAAACTTCAAAACAGGATTTATTAAAAAACTGGGTTGCATGTTACTCGGGTAATATTATTGGTGCTTTTATATTTGCGAGTATTTATTTTTTTACAGGTTTAGCAAAAGATTTTCCTGCTGACCATTTTTTAACTGGTGTAGTCGACCATAAAATTCACGCTCCATTTTTACACTTATTTTTTAAAGGTATTTTATGTAACTGGCTTGTCTGTCTTGCTTGTTTTTTACCGACAAGATTTAAAGATGATTTGGCTAAAATGCTACTGATTTTTTTATTAGTTTTTGCTTTCTTCTTCTCTGGTTATGAACACAGTATCGCAAATATTGCCGTGTTCACATTATCCTATATTATGCCACATGAGGTCGCATTTACTTTTAGTGATGTATTGCATAATTTAATTCCTGTTACGATTGGAAATATTATTGGTGGTTCGGTTGGTGTCGGAATGGCATATTTCTACTTAAACAACGATAAAAAATTAGAAGTAAAAGAACTAAAACGCGCTTCATAAAACGAATCTACCTGTCTTTGTTTTTTGAAGACAGGTTTTTTCGTGCAAATCTGATTTTATTATGGTAATAATGATTTAATAAATGAAAATTTTTCCTTTTTTGGTGGTGTGAATTTTGAAATACAATCATTTCGTTCGGTTAATCATGTTCGTTTCATTAATTTGTTTTGTTTTATTATCTTATGGCTTCGCAAAAGGCGCCTATACTGTTTTAAATCCACAAAAAAGCAAACTAATTGTTAATAGTAATGATCAGAAAAAGAGTACTGATAAAGGTCATAAAAGCGAAAAACTAAAAATCGTTGCCTTAGGAGACTCACTAACTCGCGGTGTCGGTGATGATGAAGGAACAGGATATGTTGGAAGATTAAAGACCATTCTTCAAAAAGAAAATAAGCAAACAACTTCTATAACCAATTTAGCTGTTAGTGGTGCTAAAACTTCAAATTTATTAAATGATTTAAAGAAAAAAAACATACTAGAAACGATTGGCTCTGCGGACATAATTGTTCTTTCTATTGGGAGTAACGACTTATTCCCTGGTGCTAATCAATTAAATGAACAATTTATAAAGTCATATCGACCAGATGAAAAAACATTTAAACGTAATTTACAATCAATTTTTAAACTAATCCGTCAAAAAAATCCTACAGCATCGATCTATGCGTTTGGTTATTATAATCCATTTCATAATGTTCAAGGATTGGATGCCTCATCAAGCTTTGTTTCAAGATGGAATAATCTTCTCGAAACTTCAGTACTTCAAATTAACAATGCATACGTAATTCCAACATTTGATCTATTTTATAACGAAGAAAATAAGTATTTGTACACTGACCATTTTCATCCGAACAGACACGGTTATATTGAAATGGCAAATCGCTTAACAAGTAAAATAGGAAGTCAGCTTCGAGGTGAGTCAAATGAATAAAGTTCTTAAATTAAATGGAGTTACTAAAAGCATTAAAGGAAAAGTCCTAGTTGATCAAATTTCATTTGAAGTAAATGAAGGCGAAGTATTTGGCTTCCTAGGTCCAAATGGGGCTGGAAAAACAACCACTATTCGAATGCTAGTTGGATTAATCCAACCAACAAAAGGAACGATCGAAATTGCTGGATTTTCGGTTAAATCTCATTTCAAGGAGGCCATGCGACAAATTGGGTGTATTGTAGAGAACCCGGAATTGTATGGATATTTAACTGGTTGGGAAAATCTAAATCAATTTGCGAGAATGTTAGGAATCAAAGATGATAAAAAAATAAATGAAGTAGTTAATTTAGTAAAATTAACTGATCGAATTCATGAAAAAGTAAAAACGTATTCGCTAGGAATGAAACAAAGATTAGGTATTGCCCAAGCTTTACTTGGAGGTCCTAAGCTTCTTATTTTAGACGAACCAACAAATGGTTTGGACCCAGCTGGTATTCGTGAATTACGAGAATTTATTCATATGCTCGTAAAGGAACAAAATATAAGTGTGTTTATTTCAAGCCATTTATTAAGTGAAATTGAAATGATCTGTGATCGAGTAGGAATTATTAATAAAGGTAAAATGGTTAGAGTTTCTACAGTAAAAGAATTAATAAAAGAAGCTGCTGAAAGAGTTGAGTGGCGTGTTTCTCCAATACAGAAAGCTCTAGAATTATTAAAGAAGGATTCCTCGATTCAAGATGTGATTGTAAAGGATGGGGTTATACTCTGTCGTATGTCACCTTTAAAAATTAATGAAGTTATTCAAAAATTCGTTGCAAATGACGTACAAGTGAATGGCGTTAAGACAATGTCTGAAACATTGGAAGATTTATTTATGGAAATGACTGGAGGCGAAGTTCGTGGCTGAGCTAATTAGACTCGTCTTTAACGAAATTGAAAAGATGGTTAGGAAACGAAGAATACTCGTTATCTTTTGCATTTTAGGAGTACTAATCCCTATTTTTGTTTATGCTCAATTGCAGCAAACTGAAGAAACAATTAAAAGACTAGGTACTGATAATTGGAAAGTAGCACTTCAACAAAAAATAGTCGATCAACAAAATAGATTAAACTCATCAGGAATACCTGAAGAATGGAAAAGTTGGTTAAAGGTTCAAATTGATCAGGAGCAATATTATTTGGATAATGACATAAATCCTACTACGCCAGGTGCTCCTACATTTATCCGAAAATTAATTGAACAAAGTATAGGATGGTTACTTTTACCTTTATTAGTCATGGTCATAACGATCGATATAATATCCGGTGAACGAAGCGATGGCACGATAAAACTACTACTAACCCGGCCTATCAAAAGATGGAAGGTCTTACTTAGTAAATACATATCAATTTGTTTATTAATCTCTTTTCTTCTCGTCCTATATGGGATAATGGCCTACGCCGTTTCAGGTTTCGTTTTCAGTTTTAAAGGCTGGACAGTTCCTGTATTAACAGGTTTTGTCATCAAAAATAATCAGCTATTAACGGACTCAGTTCAACTAATTCCACAATGGCAATACATCATAATGGCATTTGGACTAGCATGGTTCGTTTGTATTGTAATTGGAACGCTATCATTTATGGTATCTGTCTTAGTTAGAACGACACCCGCTGCAATGGGGATTATGCTTGCCGCGCTAATTACAGGTAGCGTACTAAGTGGACTGGCCACATCATGGTCTGGAGCAAAATACTTCTTTAGTGTAAACCTTGGCCTAACCGACTACCTAGCCGGTCAACTCCCATCCATAGAAGGACTAAACATGCACTTCTCTCTAATGAACCTATCAATATGGGGACTATCAGCATTATTAATCTCTTTTATTGTATTTGTTAAACAAGATATGAATTAAAATAGGATCATAGGGATAGGAAAAGTTTAATAACTCTTTCCCTATTCCTTTACTCTATCTTTTCCCTTTAACTTGCTCTTTGGCTCCACATGAATATGCGTATACTGAATTCCATGTTGTTCATGTAATATCATTTCAATTTGGTCCGTGATGCCGTGACTTTTACTGACGTCTATTCCGCCGTCTACTTCAATGACTACATCTGCAATTGTTGTATTTCCATACATTCTTGCTCTTAGATCAACTACTTTATGTACACCTGGCACTTTATGAACAGTTTCAGTAAAAAGAATCATTTCAGCAGGATCGAAACCATCTGTTAATAAAAGGGTAGCATCATAAAAAATATCCCACGCTGTTTTACAAATTATAAAACCTACTAAAATGGCAACAATCGGATCAATAATTGGGAAACCAATAGAAGCACCAAGGACACCAATCGTCGTTCCGAAACTTACTAATGCATCCGACAAATTGTCTTTCGCTGATGCCTCAAGACCCTTACTCTTCGTTTTTTTTGCGACTTTATTATTATAGAAGTAAATGCCAAACATAAAAATTCCAGAAGCAAACGCGACTACTGCCGCTAGCCTATTAGGAGTCTCAAAGTCCCCAACAAACAGCGACCGACTATTTTCAATGATGACCTGTAAACCAACTGACATCATAATAAAGGACGCTATTAAAGTAGCTACTTGTTCTGCTCTTGAATGACCGTAGGGATGGTCTAAATCTCTTGGCTTTCTTGCAATTCTAATGCCGATAAAAACGGCTAAAGTCGCACCAATATCCGTCACATTATTAAGTCCATCTGCTAAAAGAGCACTAGAATTTGTATAAAAACTAACTAGTACTTTCACAGTTGCAAGAACTAAATAGGAAACAATGCTTAACATAGCAGCAAAGTCTAATTGCTTTTGAAGACTTTTCTCCATGAACTCACCCCACCCTAATAAAAAATCATATGGCTTTATCTTACCCATAATGCAATTTTTCCATTTTAAGTAAAAAGAAAAAGCAGATTCAAATGATTAGACAAAGTCCCAAAAATTTGCTTTTTCACTATGTTTTTATATTGTAGACAATGATCATTTCAATCAAATAAACATAAAAAAACAGATTCAAAACGAATCTGTTTTTTCTTCTCTCCTGCCCTTATAGTGGCTTAGGATTATAGCTTGAACCCGTTAAGTCTGTTAAATCACAAACTGTTTGCCATAATTCAGGATAAAATTCAAATCGTACCGCACGTTCTAATGCTTCTGCTGGTACTCCTTTTAAGCTCTTTGTATTCATACCAATCATGCGACGCACAAGTTGAATATGCAATCTGCGGAAAGATTGGAATCTTTCATCGAAGCATGTTAACTCTTGCATTAATTGGAATAACTCAAAGTTTTTAGCTGCGTCTTGATGTAATTGAACTGTTGTAAGTAAATTTTCATCTAATAGCTCTTTAAAAGGCTGCCAAAGTGTTGGACCTAATTTTAAAATTTCATTAAATCCTGGTGAATCTTGACCGCTACCTCTTCCTAAAGCTAAACGAATAATATGATAATCACTTGGGCTTACTAGTTTTACCATATCAAATACTGCTGGTAAATGTACTAGGTGATTATTAATACGTTGTAAGTGATGTGTTGCTTTTGTAATCTCTTTTGCACGCATATGTTTATCTGCAAAATGAATAGATTGGATGATTAATTTAAAATGTAACTCGGCAATTTGGTGAACTGTTTGAAACGTTAATTCATCTGGACAAAATAATTCTTCATCAGGTTTTTGTAAACTTAATAATTCATCTGTTCGAATATATTTTTCGTAGTCTGTCAGTTTTTTTTGCTCTTGTGTCATGTCTTTATCCCCCTAAACTAATTTACGTAAAACTGCTCGTACTGGACTACCATCAGCATCAGTTAATGGTAGTGGTAATGCAATAAGTTCATACTCTCCTGGAGATACATTTCTTAAATCAATCGACTCTAAAATATGAATTCCAGCATGTTGTAGTGCATGATGCGCTTCTAGATCCTTACTATCAAGCGGATCAACTGAAGGTACATCTACTCCAACTAATTTAATTCCTTTTTCATGTAAAAACGCTACTGCGTCCTTTTCAATATGTGGAATCCTCTCCGGGAAAACGCTATCATTTTTCCAAGAATTTGTTTTGATTAATAAACGTTCTACACCATCTAATTGAAAAGCTTGTAAGTCTGATTTTTTAATACGATCTACTTCAATCATCTCAATTACTTTTGCAATTCCAACATATAAATTAGGATCTAAATCGATTACTCTCTTACCGTTTTCATCAAAATGAAAAGGTGCGTCAATATGAGTCCCTGTATGGGTGCTTAAGGTTAACTTCCCAACATTAACCGAACCACTTTCCTCTTTAGTCCAGCTCAATTCGAATGAAAAATTCGTATCACCTGGCCATACTGGCATACCATCTTGCAATCTTCTTGATATATCGATTAATGACATTCCATACAACTCCTAAGCAATAATTTCTCGTTCGTTTTTAAACTGTTCGTATTGCTTCTCAACCATGATTTTCTTTAAGATTTGTACACTATTCCAAACATCTACATAAGAAGTGTAAAAAGCAATCGGTGCAAGTCTAATTACGTTTGGTGCTCTAAAGTCAGGAACAATTCCGTTTAACTTTAATGCTTTACAAATTCTTGCCGCATCATCATGTTCAAGACAAACATGTCCGCCGCGATTTGAATCTTCAAGTGGATTACCAATCGTAAAATTAAACTCACTTAATTCTTCATTTATTAAGCTCATTAAATAAGCTGTACTGTGTAATGATTTTTCACGAATTTTTTCAATGTTAGCTTCTTTATACATTTCAAGTGAGCCAACAAGTGGAGCCATACTTAAAATGTGAGGTGTACCTATTTGATAAGCACTTGCTGTATCAGCTGGTGTAAATTCATGCTTCATATCAAACTGCTTCTCTTTGTTTGAACCGAACCAACCAGCTAGTCCAGGCATTGTACTAAAATGCTTTTCGTGAACGAATAAACTTCCTACTCCACCTGGTCCACTATTTAAATATTTATAATTACACCAATAAGCAAAGTCCACATCCCATTCATGGAACTGATGAGGAATTGCTCCAACAGAATGGCATCCATCAAAACCAATCATAATTCCACGATCATGTGCAGCTTTCGTTAATTTCTCTATATCTAATAATTGTCCACTTCGATATAAAACAGTAGGAAGAATAATTAGTGCAATTTCCTCAGTCATTGCTTCAATAATATCTTCTTCTCTAATTGTTCGGCCATCGCGGCTTTTAACTTGAATCAAATGGGTCTCTGGATCAAAGCCCTTTAATTTTAATTGACTTTGAATCGCATAAATATCAGATGGAAAGTTTAGCTCATCTGCTAATATTTTTGTTTTCTGACCGGTTGGGTGATAAAAAGATGCAATTAATTGGTGAAGATTTGTAGTCGTCGAACCTGTTACGATTACTTCATTCTCTTTTGCTCCAACTAATGGTGCACTTAATGCTCCCAATTTTTCCGCAAAATAATACCATGGATGATCGCCTTGCATCCATCCGTCGATTGCAAGTGTCTTCCATGAATCTAATAAATCTAGTAAACTTTGTTCTGCTCTTTTTGAAAGAAGTCCTAGCGAATTTCCATCAAGATAGATTGTATTAGGTTGTAAGTAGAACTCATTACGATAAATCGCTAAAGAATCTTTTTGATCTAGTAATTCTGCAAATTCTTTTGTTGGTTGAAACATCCCCTGTTTTACCCCCCTTGCAATAAATAACCTACTATATTAAAGGTATTGCGATTAATACTATATGTCAATATTTTCCGAATATAATATTAAATAAAAAAGTGCCAACAAATCCAAAATATCCCTATCTTAGATTTTGGCACAATTTATTCTTCATTTAATTCCTTTTACAAATGTAAATCCCGTTTTTTAAACGAAATATAAGTGATCAAAGTTAAGATGATGATCAATCCAATTGAGATCGTCGTAAAAATACCGTCAAACCCTCCACCATACATAATATCTTTCGCTTCAAAATACTTAAATGGAGTTAGATATTTCAATCCTTCAATTTTGTGATTCAAGTCAATCGCAATCGACAAGATAAATGTGATTAATAGAATACCAGTTGCATATGATGCAGCCTTTTTCGAATTTTTACTAACGGCAGCAATAGCTGAGCCAATTACTAAAAATAGTAGCTGTAAAATTAACATACCGACCATTACAACTGCTATATTACCGTTTACAGCCTCACCTTTACTATACTTACCAACTATTAATATACTAGATATCCACGTAATACCATTAAAAATTATAATGTTTACTAAAGCACTCATTAATTTAGACGTGATGATCTTTACTCTAGAGGTAGGTTTTACAAATAAAAACTCTGCTGTTTTATCTCGTTCTTCTTTTGCAATGATATTAGCTCCAAGCATTGCCGCATGAATAGTTGCCATTAAATATAAATATAAAACTAATATGCCAAAATATCCGCTTGCCTTTGATAAATCTAAAGCCCCTGAACCCATGATTGCTTGAAGAGATTTTGGCATTTGATTAAACAGATCGGTTATTTGACCATTCGAAGCAGTTGCCTTATATTTAGCCATTCCACTACCTACTAAAAAAACGATACCGATACTCCAAAAAATAATCGATTTACGATAAGTCTTCAATTCTCTAATAAATAGATTCATTTCCACCCTCCCTTTCCTTTTACTTAAACTGCATGAACATCCTTCTTCTTATAAATTACGTAACTTGTAATGATCGAAATTAAAATAATTCCAATAGATACAATTAAAAATTGAGTTTCAAATTTTGAATGAGCAATTATATATTTAGGTTCAAAATATTTAAAAGGTGATAGAAATCGCTTTGCATTGCTTTCATCTGTAGCAACTACCATACCAACTACAAAAAATCCGAAAACAATAGCTAGCGAGATTGATAGAACTGCTTTTATCTTTGGAAACACAACTGAAATTAAAATACCTATTCCTAAAAATAGTAGCTGAGTAATAAACAACGAAATAGAGAGTAAAATAATCAATTGATTACTAAAATCGGCTGTTTTTACATGCTGTGCCATCAAAATAGTTGATACTAGATAAAATACATTCGTAATCGCTAGTGAGACAACGCCTGCAAAAATTTTAGAAGTCATAACTTTTGTTCTAGTTATTGGTTTTGTTAAAAGAAAATCGGCCGTTTTTTCACGTACTTCTTTTGAAACGATCGAAGTCCCTAAAATCATCGCTTGAATCGCACCGCAAAGAGAAATATAGATAAATACATATGAGTAAAATCCCAATATGTTGCCAAAACTCTCAATCTCTAGTCCAAGAGCTTTTCTTACTCCTTCAGGATAACCCTCCAACACCTTTGAAAACTCTGCATAGTCCTTTGCAATGGCTGGAAAAAGCGATAAGAAAAAAACAACGATTGCCATTAAAGAAGCCGTCCAAATGAAGGTGGATTTCCGATAAGCTTTTAATTCATGTAAAAAAATATTCATTGCTTATTAGGCCTCCTTTTCATAATAATGTAAGAAAATTTCCTCCAGATCTGGCTCTTCAATCCATAAATTTTCAATTTCAATTTCTGCTATTTTTTTCAAAACTTTATTAATATTCCCCTTATAAATAAAGCTAATTGTTTTACCTTTTACTTCAATATTATTTACACCTGACAGATTCAAGAAATTTGGATCCATTCCATCTTGAATATCTATTTTAAATCGTTTGTAATTGTTTTCTTGTAACGTACTGATTTTTTCAACCGTAACAATCTTACCCTCTTTAATAATTGCAACGCGATCGCACAATCGTTGAACTTCACTTAATATATGAGACGAAAATAAAATCGTAGCTCCTTTTTTATTTTCCTCTTCCAGCAAATCAAAAAATCTTTGTTGCATTAAAGGATCCAGCCCACTTGTCGGTTCATCCAATATGATTAACTTCGGTTCATGAAGTAATCCTTGAACAATCCCTACCTTCTTTTTATTACCTAACGATAAATCATCAATTTTCTTCGTTAAATCGAGATCCATGATTTCTGCTAATTCTTTCATTCGTTTAGTGCAGTCTTTCTTATAAAAACTAGCTGAGTATTTTAACAAATCCATTACTTTCATATTGTCATAATAAAAAACTTCAGATGGTAAATAACCGATTTCTTTTTTGATTTCTGGAGCAAACTGTATACAGTCCTTTCCAAATATTTTCGCACTGCCACTTGTTGGATAAATTAAAGACAGTAAAGTTCGAATTGTTGTTGATTTACCCGCGCCATTTGGACCAATAAATCCAAAAATTTCTCCCTCTTCTATATTAAAACTTATATCTGAGATTCCTCTTGAATTGCCGTAGGTCTTTGTTAAATTGCTAATTTCAATCGCGTACATAAATGAACCTCCTGCATAGTTTTGAAATATTTAAATACGACTATTACAAAATTAGTATATACCTCAATTCCTAAAATGAGAATACATTTTGAAATATTCTTAATAAATTATTTCAAAAGATGATATACTATTGTATAGATAATGACGGAGGTACAGATATTGGACGGATATAAAAAACGAACTCTACAGAAAATGGAGAATATTGAATTAAGCACAACTTCATTATTGTCATTACCATTAAATGATATAAAAATTGCAGATATTGCAAAATTAGCCAATGTATCTCAAGTATCAATTTACAATTATTATGGCAGTAAGGAAGCATTATTAAAGGCAACTATTGTTCGACTAATGGATCAACAATATGATGAAACAAAACAAATCCTTTCAAGTGAAATTCCTTTTAATGAAAAAATTAAAGAACTTTTTATTCGTAAGAAAAAAGGTATAGATATGATCAATCTTGAAATGTTTACAGCCTTAATGAAAAAAGACCCCAAACTGCAAGAATTAGTTTTAGACTTTACAATGAACAAATCATTCAAATTGTTAACTTCATTAATCGATGAAGGACGTTCACTTGGACTCGTACGAAACGAGGTTCAAAATAAAACATTATTAATCTATATCCAAGTCTTAAGCCAAGGTTTTTTGAATATGGATCCAACAACCTCACAATATATCCAACAAAAAGAAGTAATAGATGAAATTATGAATTTATTCTTATATGGATTACTTAAACAAGAAGACTAAAATAAAAATGTATCTTTGCTTAGAGCAAGGGTACATTTTTATTTGGAATATTCTTCTAGGTAAACTTATCCATCGATTTGTATTATCTTACTCCTTTTGCTCATAGAATGAATTACCTATCATTTACTTTTAATCTTGGAGGAGACTATGAGCAAAACTATTCGATGGTTTAAAGAAAATTGCGATGAAATAAAACGAGGCCTAATTGGTGGATTTACTATTTTTAGTCTAGCTACTATTTTTTTCACCACAGATTCCCCGAAAGAATACAATCAAACTGCCTGTCTAAAATGGGAGTACAACAAATCAGCACAAGTTAATGTCTGCTCAATCTACAAAACCTCTAACACTAACACAATTCCATATGGAACAATGATTAAGACAAAATAAAAATCAAATTTTTTGGGACTTTGTCTACACACTAAAAGGATAAGGCAAAAATGCCTTATCCTTTTACACGTCCTTCTTCTTAAAGATTTCACCAGCAAAAACAAGGAAGAACAAAATATAAATGACCAATATGGTAATAGAAAACTCAATTCTCATCCCGTTTTCAATATTGATGCCATTTGTGTAAACTGTTAAATCCGTGTGCATAAATGGTAGAAACTTAGACCAGTCTTTTGTTCTTAATAATGTTCCTATGACATCTGAAGTTGCTAGTAGAATTATACTTATTAATAAAGAAATACTGCTTGTCTTTAAAATCGTTGATAAAAAATAAGCAACAGCTACAAAAAATAAGTATGGTAGGAGATTAATTAAATAATCATTTAGTAAACTTGGTAAAATCCCCTGCTCTACTACATGGTTATTTACATATTGTAAAATTGGTTGTGTACTAAAACTTAACCCGTTGAGTGCGCTTCCTATAATAAAAGAATAAATAATGATTGCAAATGAAAAGACGAAATATAAAATTGCCAAACTTATAAATTTTGCATAATAGATCATTCTTCTCGTTGATGGTTTAACTAGCAAGAAATTAATCGTTTTCCATTGATGCTCTTTTGACATCATATTACTTGCAAAATAAATAAGAAGGATTCCAATAAAGTTCGTTACGACTGCACCTTTTTTCATAAAGTCCAAAACTGTATGTTGCTGAATTGGTGAGATATTATGTTCAAGGCGATACTTATTGATTTCATATGTTTCTTTTTGTTCTTTTGCATATGCAGGTAAATCCGACTGATTTTGTTCTGCTAATACTTCTTCAATCTTTTTATTTTCTATTTTTAATTCGGATCTCCAATTTTCAACCTTGGCTTTTCCACTTTCCTTTTCTACATAATCCCATCTACCTAGTACGATGATAAAGATAAATAAAATAATTAACGAAATGATGAATGACTTTTGAACGAATATTTTGCGTAGTTCATTATCTATTAATCCAATAAAATTACTCAATGACATTTCCCCCTGTCAATTGAATGAACAAATCTTCTAACCTTTCTTTTTTACGTGTTACGTAATAAATATCTATTCCAGCCAACACTAACTCTCTCATTAAAGAAGGAATCTCCTCTTCATTCATTTCAAAAATAATTGCTTCATCATTAATAATCTCAAATTTGTACTTGTTGTCTATGTTTGCAAAACTACTTTCAAATGCTCTAGTACTTTTTACAACTACTTCAATAAATAACTTCTCTCCATCATTATCATTCAGCTCAATTGATTCAACAAATTGACCATTTTGAATAATAATTGAACGATCACAAATCAATTCGATCTCAGATAATAAATGACTAGATAGTAAGATAGCCGTTTGCTCAACTTCCGCAATACGTTTTAAATAATCACGGATTTCTCTAACTCCGGCCGGATCCAATCCATTAGTTGGCTCATCTAAAATTAAAATTGAAGGATTATGTAATAATGCTTGAGCAATTCCTAATCTTTGCTTCATCCCTAAAGAATACGTTGAAAACTTTTTATGTATTGCATTTGAAAGACCAAGTAAGTCGATTACCTCAAGTACTCGCTCCTTTGAAACACCTTCTAACATACGTGCAAAGTACATTAGGTTTTTGTATCCACTATAAAAAGGATAAAAAGCAGGCGTTTCAATCATAGCTCCAATTTGCTTAATCGACTCTTTAAAGCTGTCCTTAATTGAATGGCCATGGATATAAATTTCACCACTAGTGATACTCATAAGACCAACAATCATACGCATTGTCGTAGTTTTCCCTGAACCATTTGGCCCAAGTAGCCCTAAAACCTCACCCTTATATAATTCAAAGCTAATATCTTTTATAATTTCTTGATTCTTAATCGTCTTATTTACGCCTTTTAGCTCAAGAACAATAGCTTGCTCCATCTTTTAGGCCCCCTATATCTTTCGTAATCTCTAGATAACTATTAAAGTTTTCCCCTTCCTTTTCTAAATAATTAATGCTATTCTCATGGAAGGAATTGAAAGGAGAACTTTATGAAAAGAATACCATATTACTTAGTATTTGGCTCATTTATTCCATATTTACTAATCTTTGCTTTACCTTTTTTACCTGTTTCAGGAAGCTTTAAAGCTGGTCTAATCGCTCTATTAGTTATTCTTGGAGAAGCAATGTTTTGGATTGGTGGAGTTTTTGTGGGTAAAGATGTTATGACTAACTATCGTAAAAAATTGAATCCTGCAAAGTGGTTTAAAAATAGAAGGAAGCAAGAAAACTGATTGAAGGGGATGTCTTTTAAGTTCGGATACTTAAGAGGCACCCATTTTTTATGTTTGTGGACAGAATACGAACAAAATATGTACTTTGTTTATAAAGCTGTGAACTTTGTTCATAAACCACCCAGTTTTGTGCATAAACGAGTATTTTTTGTTCATAAAGCTTGTTGGTGTTATTAAATGTAGATTCTTTATGTTGATAACTAGCCAATTCAAATTGATTAAACGCGAACATAATTGAACAATGTTGATAAAGTTGTGAACTTCGTTGATAAAGTCGTGAACTTCGTTGATATATTACTAAATCTCGTTGATCTATCGTCCAAATCTGTTGATTTATTGGAAAATCTCGTTGATCTATCGACTAATGCTGTTAATATGTTTACAAATTTCATTGAAATTAAGATTAAAGTCTCTAAAAAGTTAGGAAAAATTTGAGCAAGATTCAATAACATAGAAAAAACCCACAAAATTGTGGGTTCTAGTGAGTAGACAAAGTCCCAAAAATTTGATTTTCAGACTGACCTTATTTACCTTCTAATTGCTTCCATTTACTTTGTATAACAGGCTGTTCATAATCCTGCATAAGTTTTAGTAATTCTTCTGCATTGTCCGAAACAACAACTAAAGATAATGTATTTTCGCGCATAAATCCTTCTTTTACAGCATGTTTAAGTAAATCTAGTACAGGGGTAAAGTAGTTATCAACATTTAATAAACCAATTGGCTTATTGTGGATTCCAATTTGTGACCAACAAATGATCTCAAATAATTCATCGAAAGTTCCAATTCCTCCAGGCAGCGCAATAAAACCATCGGACATTTCGTTCATTAAAGCTTTACGCTCATGCATTGTTTTTGTTTCAATGAATTGCGTCAGTCCTTTGTGAGCAACTTCTCCACGAAATAATCCACCTGGCATAATGCCAATGACATTTCCACCTTGCTTTAAAACTTCATTTGCGATTTCTGCCATAATTCCTAGTCTTGATCCACCGTAGATTAAATCTATATTGTTACTAGCAAATAGAGCACCTAGTTTTTTAGCTTGAAGACTGAATGACTCTCTATTCCCAAGATTTGAACCAGCATAAACACAAATTTTCTTCATAAAATGTCACTTCCTTCGAGGTATTTTACTTTATTTTAACATATCTTTCGATTAGGATTGTAAAGATAAAGTTAACTAAGTTTTTTTAGGAGTTGAAAATGATGAATTTAGGTACAATTGGAACAAGCTGGATTACAGAAAGTTTTATCGAAGCTTCAAAAGATAGTAAATTACTTAATTTAACTGCGATCTATTCTAGAAATGAAGAAACCGCAAGAGCATTTGCTTCAAAGCACGATGCTCCTAAGTTTTTTACGAGCATCGAAGAGTTTGCAAAAAGCCCTGAAATCGATGTAGTATACATAGCGTCGCCGAACTCATTACACTATGAACAAACAATTTTATTTTTAAAAAATAAAAAGCACGTCATATGTGAAAAACCAATCTTCTCGACAACAAAAGAATTAGATCATGCCTTTAAAGTGGCTGAAGAAAATGGGGTATTTTTATTTGAAGCAATACGTAACTTCCACTCCCCAAACTTTACAGCTTTAAAGGAAGGTCTAGCAAAAATCGGTCAGATAAGAAGTGCTAATTTACATTATCTACAATACTCTTCTAAATATGATGCATTCCTTAGAGGAGAAAATCCAAATGTATTCTCTCCTGATTTTTCTGGTGGTGCATTAGTAGATTTAGGTGTATATCCGATTTATGTAGTGATTGGTTTATTTGGAAAACCGACTTCTGTAAATTATTTACCTGTAAAACTGCGAAACGGTATTGATGGTAGTGGAACACTAGTTTTAAATTATGAAGACTTCACTTGTAGCATCCAATGCTCTAAAGTCTCTCAATCCTATATTGAAAGTGAGATTACAGGTGAGATTGGCTCTTTAGTTCTTGATAAACCATCTCCAATATCAAAAATTACTTTGATCAACCATAAATCAAAGGAACGTGAATCATTGGAAGTTAGCCAAGTACAAAATGATATGCTATATGAAATCCAAAATATTACTCGCATTATTAAAGAATCTAACCAAGTAGAATATGAAAATTTAAAAGAGCTTAGTAAAATAGTTTTAACTGTAACAGAATCTGCTAGAAAACAAGGCGGAATTGTTTTTGGAGTAGAAAAAAATTAATAAAAATACCAGTCATCCGATTAGTTGGATACTGGTATTTTTTATTTATTGAGAATTAGTATCGTCTTCTGATAGTCCAAAGAGTAATCTTGATTATCGATAAAGTATGGAAAATAACCCATTTGAGGAATTACCTTCTTAGGAACTACTGTATTTACACCATTGTTTATCACTTTATCTATTACTTCATCGATCGAAGTTACATCGATTGAATTCGAAATATTTAGCATAATTAAGTGCTTTTTCAATACTTGGCAAGCTCAAATTTAATCACTCTTCTCATTTCAATCATCTTCTTAAGTAATTTATTTGATTATATGTAAGGGCTGATTAAATAATTAATCAGCTCTATTATTTTTTATAATACAATAACCCATCCAACCCCAGGGATAAAGTGCCATCTTCTTCCTTGAAAAATATAATATCCTCCTGACCAATACCCTCCTGGTCCTGGAAATCCATGTCCTGGTCCATGTCCATGTCCTGGACCGTGTCCTGGCACATGTCCGTGTCCTGGCCCATGTCCGTGTCCTGGTCCGTGTCCGTGTCCTGGTCCGTGTCCTGGTCCTGGTCCGTGTCCTGGTCCTGGTCCGTGTCCGTGTCCGTGTCCGTGTCCTGGTCCGTGTCCGTGTCCTGGTCCGTGTCCGTGTCCTGGACCGTGTCCTGGCCCATGTCCCTGACCTGGTCCATGTCCAGGTTGTGCATATCCTGGACCAGGATATCTGCTATATAGATCATCATAAAACATATACTCACCACCTAAATAGAATCGTAATCCTTATAGCTTATTAATTCTATTTGAGACATGAGCAGGTACTAAGTACTTTATCTAATACTTTCATTTAATTGATGATTTTGCCTATACGTTTTTAAAAGTATTCATAATTAAATGCTTACCGTGTTTTTTCATTCAATACAGTCTTCAAGTTCTTTATATAAAGACATACTTTTTAAGTCTAATACTTCCAATTCTTGATGATATTTCTGTAAACTTTTTAGATCATTTTCAAGCATCATTTGCTTATTTAGTTCACTGATCGCTTCTTCTAACTGATAGATTTCATTTTCAATGTCTTCTATATTTCGTGATTTGGTTTTTAATTTTTTTATCGGTTTAGAATCCAAATTCGGTTTTACTGCTTTTTCTTTTTCTTGTTTATTTCGATATAATGTCATTTTTTCTTTCGCGACTTGGTATTCCTCAATAAATTCGAAAAGAGTTCCATTTTCTAACCAGTAAATTTTTGAAAATAGCTTATTGATGAAATAACGGTCATGCGAGACGGAAAGAATGGTTCCTTTAAATTTTTCTAGAGCATCTTCTAATACTTCTCTAGATTCAATATCTAAATGGTTAGTAGGCTCATCTACGACTAATAAATTAATATCTTGATACATAAGTTGAGCCAATCTTAATCTCATTCGCTCTCCACCACTAAGTTGGCTTACTTTTCGATAAACCATATAACCATAAAATAAGAAACCAGCTAATATATTTCGCGCTTCACCTTCTGTAACGTGTACTTCTTCTCTGAATTCTTGTAGTACTGTGTGATCCGAATGGATTGGTTCATAATGTTGAGATAAATAACCAATTTTCACACTGCTGCCAAGCTTTAATTTTCCTTCATCAATTTCAGTTTGACTTAAAATCATTTTTAATAAAGTTGATTTTCCTGTACCGTTATTCCCTACAATCACTGCTCTTTCTCCATAGAATAATGAGAAATTAAGCTGTTTAAATAAAACTTTGTCCGCAAAAGATTTTGAGAGATTTTCAGCTACAATGACATCTTTTCCACTTCGACCAGATTCCTCTAGTTGAAATGCCATTTTCTTTTTTTGTAAAATAGGACGTTTTAATCTTTCAATTCGTTCTAGAGCCTTCTCCATACTTCTAGCTCTTCTATGCAAACCAGCATTCGGTGGATTTGCCTGATTAGCCCACTCTCTAAGGCGTTTGATCGTTTCTTTCATCTTTTGAATTTTCTTTTGCTGCTCTTCATAAGCCTGGAATTCTTTTAATAATCTTTCCTCTTTTTGAACAACATACCTAGAATAATTTGTATGATAAACAATAATTTCTCCGTCTTCTAATTCTAAAATATGATTGACCACTTCATCTAAGAAATATCGATCATGAGAAATGACAATGATTGTTCCTTCATACTCCTTTAAGTACGAGCCTAACCATTCAATGGCTGATAAATCTAGGTGATTTGTTGGCTCATCAAGTAATAATAAATCTGGTTGTTGTAAAAGAACGATTCCTAATCCGATTTTTGTTTTTTCTCCACCGCTTAAGGAAGCAAATTGTTTAGAAAGTAAGTCAGTGATTCCTAATCCATTGGCAATTTTTGAAAGCGACGCTTCCATCTCATATCCGCCATTATTACTAAATTTCTCTTGTAATGATCCATAACTTATTAGCAATTGTTCTAGTGTACGCTCGTCGATTGTATTCGACATCTTTATTTCCAATTGCTTCATTTCATTTTCTATTTTCCGCAATTCTTCAAAGACTGTTAATAATACATCTCTACTTGTCATCTCATCCGGAAAAACAGGGATCTGCGCTAAATAACCAACTTTTAATCCTTTTTTAAAGTGAATTGAACCACTATCAGGCGATTCAATACCTGTTAAAAGTTTAAAGATACTAGTTTTACCACTACCATTTGCTCCAACTAAACCAACGCGACTACCTTGATGAACTTGAAATGATAAATCCGTAAATAATGAATTTCCACCAAACATTTTTGAAATTTTTTCTATACTACATGCAATCATGATTAATTCTCCTTCTATTTTTCCGTACCAATCCATAGAAAAAAGCCATAGACTATTGAACTCATCCATGGCTTAAATCATGACTTAAATAGAAGTGTGTGATCACACAATTATTTTATCAAATGAAGTCGTAGGAAAGAGTACGTTTTCGTTTTATTTGAGTTGTTATATTGTTAAAAAAGGACACAGCTATCCCGTTAACAGCTAAAAACGCAAATTTTGCACGACAATAATATAAAAACTCGATCATTTGTGCGCAAACCATTTGAAAACGTAACATCTTTTCTACACCTCCTTTTCGAACATAAATTTATTTAAATTATAAAATATTTTAACTTTTAGCACAATACCTATTATAGCTGGCTATACTTAAATTGTGAGTTATTGTTCGCAATTTATACCTATTTATTTTTCAACATCAAACTAAAGGAATTGAGGAGAGAAAATGAAAAAAATTTTACCACATATTTACGTTGAAAGCTGTAAAGAAGAACTTGAGTACTACAAGCAAATATTTGGTGGTGAGATCAAGAATACACAAACTGGTGATGGAATGGAAATGTTTAAAGGCCATGAAGGAAAATATATTCACGCAGAATTACATATCAACGACAACTGTGTAATTTATTTCGCGGATGCTTTTAGACCATTAGTCAAGGGAGACAATATTTGGACAACGCTTGATTTGAGTTCTGAAGATGAAATTAATTCAATATATGAAAAGTTATCAAAAGACGGAGAAATTCATATGGAACTCCAAGACACATTTTGGAACTCAAGATTTGCAGTCGTAAAAGATAAAAATGGATTTACTTGGGAGCTTAACTATTCGATAGAAGTATGACTAATAAAAGCGAAGAATATAAAATTCTTCGCTTCAGTTTGTAGACAAAGTCCTAACAATTTGATTTTCAGACTGATTGCCAGCGCTTGTCTTTCGAGGCGCGAAGCCTGATGANNAACGGTAATGAGCACCGCTTTAGCAGGCGAAGCAACGAAGAAAGCGAGCGTTTGGCGGGCAGTCTGCATTACCCCTTACAACTGTGTTAAGATAATTGGTTCACCTTTCGTTACTACAATTGTATGCTCGCATTGAGCTACTAAGCTTTTGTCTGGAGTCACAAATGTCCAGCCATCTCCTGATTCAATGATGTGGTCCGCATTTGCTGAGATAAATGGTTCTACTGCTAATACAAGACCATCTTTTAATAATGCTTTATCCATTGGATCGAAATAGTTTAAAATGTGTTGCGGACTTTCATGAAGGCTTTTGCCAATTCCGTGTCCTGTTAAATTTTCAATTACATTGAAACCGTTCTTACTTGCTTCATTAAATACAGCTCTTCCAATTTGGTTTTTCTTTGAACCTGCTTTTGTTTTTTTCATTGCAGCCCAAAATGCATCTTCTGCAGCTTTACAAAGCTTTTCTTTTAATAAATCACCATTGCCAATTACGAAAGAGATTCCAGTATCCGCATAGTATCCATCTAATTCTGCGGAAACATCAATATTAACTAAATCTCCATCTTGAAGTACGCGATCACCTGGAATTCCATGAGCAACCTCTTCATTTACACTAATACATGTTGTACCAGGAAAATCATATTCTTTTTGAGGGGCTGAAGTTGCGCCATGCTCTTCTAACACTTTTCTACCAATTTCATCTAATTCTTTCGTTGTCATTCCAACAACAGCCTTTGCTTTCATTTCTTCTCTTGCTAGCGCTACAATACGACCGATTTTTCTTAAAGCTTCTAATTCTTGTTCATTATTTATAATCATTTTATTGCTCCTGATTCTATTTGATAATATGTCTTTCTTTATTATGCCATAATATTAATATGTTATAGTCTTTTAAGCACTTATTCAACTTTTTCTTTTAATAGAAAAAGAGCCTCACTGAATTCCAGGGATGCTCTATTCTCCTCATTCGTTTACTTTTATCTTATCAGTCTTGAAAAGTATAAGGAATAGATGACTCGAGTAATTTTTCTATTCCTGACTTATGATAAGGCATTAATTTATTTGCAGTTTTTAGATCAATCCATTTAATTTGTAAAATTTCATCTTCATGAGTAATAACGATCTGTCCGCCGATTATTTTTGCAGCAAACGTAATCATAAGTGCATGATGTCCTCTTTCTGGAAAAAAAGCTTCATTGATTGCGATGATATTTCCTACTTCAACTTCAAGTCCCGTTTCCTCAAATGCTTCTCGAACTGCTGCTTGTTTTAATGTTTCATTATCCTCAACAGCACCACCAGGTAATGTCCAGATTTCATTTTCATTTTGTACCATTAAGACACTGTTACTTTCTTCATTATATAGTAGCGTATAAACTACATTAACCTTTTTCATTTTGTTACCTCTACAAGACTTTTGATATGATTCGTATCATTTAGAAATCTAATAAACCTGCCTCTATTATTAATCTCTAATAAGTGTATACCTGTATCTCCAGTAAAAAATCCAAAGTCTGTATGGATCGGCATCTTTAAGAAAGAATGGATTAAATTATGTATAACCCCACCATGGGCTACGATTGCAATTCTTTCTATGTGAGTTGAGTTCGCTAAAATTCTTGAAAAAATCATTTCCATTCTCATTCGAAATTCGATTGCAGACTCCCCATTTTCGACACGTTCATGAGGATGTTTAGGCATAGGAATCTTTTTTGCATCTTCAAATGATAGACCAGCTAACACACCATTATTATGTTCCATTAGGTCGTCTTCAAATTTCACTTCGCATCCTATACGATTCGATAGTATTGTTGCAGTTTCTTTAGCTCTTTTTAAAGTACTCGACCAAATAATTTCTGGAGCAAATTCATCTTTTACTCTTTCAGCCATTTTGTGAACTTGTTTAATCCCTAATTCTGTTAAAGAAAAATCAGCTCTACCTTCATGCACATTTAAAATATCGGCTTCAGATTGCCCATGACGAATTAACAAAATTTCCATAATACCCCACCCTCTCTTACTAACATTTTCTAGACACAGAAAAACATTATACCACTACTAGATAAATAGTCAAACTTTTCTGCAAATAAAGCAAAAAATGTTTTATTTTTTGTATTAAATAAAAGACTGTACAATTTTACCTTTTCCATCATTAACTTCTATTTCTGCAAATGCTCCGTTAATGAAAGTAAGTTGAGGTGGCACGTGACCGCAATCAATATCGTATATAATTGGTATTTCTAATTCTTCATTTAACTCTTTATATACATCTTCTATCGTATAGTTATCCACTGTTTGATTTGCTGCACTACGTCCAAATAATATTCCAGAACAATTTTCAAACCATCCTGCAAGTTTCATTTGTACTAAGGATCTTCTTAAATCTGTTGTATTCATTTCACAATTCTCAAAATACCAGATAATTGGTTTCCTTCGAATGTATTTTCTGCTAAATAATTGAACATCACCATAAGGAGTCCCGACAAGATGTCTAATTACATCAATACACCCACCAAGCAATCTACCTTGAACTTTTTCAGCTTTATTCGAAGTTGTTTTCCACTTTGTTTTTTCGGATAAATGAAATACATAAGGTGTTCGGTTTTCATGCTGCCATTTCGCTTGGAACAATGGTGATGAAGCTTGAATAACAGAGCCCCCGGACTTAGTTGCTAAAACTTTCTGCCACATTGCCGTTGTCTCATCAGAATATTCTCCTCTTAAATCGATTAAATTCGTACCGTGTGCAGTAGCAACCCCTGTTATTAAAGTAAATGCTAATATAATAATACTAGTGTCAGAATATCCTAAAATCCATTTTACTTTATAGCTATCAAACTCCAATTTATCGAGGGTTTCAATCGCAAGCTCTCCACCCCACGGCGGAAAGATTAAGTCAATTTCTTCATCTTTCATCATTCTATTTAACTCACTTGCACGCTTTTTTGCATTTGCTGATTTAGCTTTGTTTTGCGTCCAAACTGTATCTCCACATTCCAACTTAAACCCTTCTCTTTCCATACGGCTAATTGACTGCTTCATCAATTCATGGAATTGTTCCTTTAAACCTGATGACGGAGCTGTCACCCCAATCGTTGCACCACTTTTTAGAACAGGATATCTAATCATCTTATCACCTATTTTCTTTTTACTGATTCTAATAGAATACTATGTGAGATACAACCATAAATTCTTATCTTTCTATTTAAAAATATTATTTAATGAATGAAAGTGATTCTGATCATTCCCAACCAACAATAGCATAATCAAAAAAAGCCGATGAAATAATAAAAAATTAATTGATCGACTACTACCATTTCTTTAATCATATCAATTCTCCGCTTTGTCATTTACTTACTAGAACAATTGTATTAAATACGTTTTGATCTCATAATGATTCTTTCAAACTAATACAAACTAAAAGAAAAAGCTTGATAAATGCCAACTAAAAAAACACTACTAAAAAAATAATTAATTATTTTTTTAGTAGTGTTTTTTATTAGATTTCTTAAAAAAGTTGTTTAAATTAACGTTTTTTCCCCAATGGTACGACTAATGGCGTCATGGCAATTGGATCTGCAATTATCATACATTTTAAACCGAATACTTCTTCAACTAGTTTTTCAGTGATAATCTCACTTGGATTTCCTTGTGCAATGACTTGTCCATCTTTCATTGCGATTATATTATCTGCATATCTCGCAGCGTGATTCAAATCATGTAAAACAGCAACTAATGTATTTCCTTGCTGATTGAGATCTTTGAATAACTCTAGCAGTTCAATTTGATGAGCAATATCAAGATATGTCGTTGGTTCATCAAGAAGCAACATTGGTGTTTGTTGAGCAAGTACCATAGCGACCCAAACCCTTTGTCTTTGTCCTCCTGAAAGTTCGTCGACGTAACGGTGCGATAAATCACTCGTATTTGTAAGCTCCATCGCTGACATTACCGCAGCTTCATCCTCATCAGTCCATTGTCTTATCAGACTCTGATATGGATATCGACCATGTGCAATCAAATTGGCTACTGTAATACCATCTGGCGCAGTTGAAGATTGAGGCAACAAGCCTAGTTTACGAGCTACTTCCTTTGATTTATAAGACGTAATGGCTTTCCCGTCTAATAAAATTTTCCCTTCAGATGGCTTAAGTAAATTTGAAAGTGTTCGCAGTAGTGTTGATTTCCCACATCCGTTTGGTCCTACAATTACTGTAAATGATCCATCTGGAATCTGTACTGAAAGGTTTCTGGATATTATCCGATTATCGTATTTGATTGTAATGTTTTCTGTCCAAAGCCTTGACTCTGTCTTGGAATTTTTTTGGCTTTGAATTTCTGCCGCTGTTAACTTCATAATTCAATTTCAACTTCTTTCAATCAGAATTTCGTAATACATGAAACCCTAGTGATAAAGGACCTACTACATTGCAAATTTTTACTTCGTTTAAGCTGCTGAACGTGCTTGGCGAAATAATAGCCACACTAAGTATACTCCACCTAATGATAAAGTTACTACACCAACTGGAAAGATTGTTCCTGGAATTGCTCTTTGCGCGAGAACGTCCGCGCCTAATAAAAGAAATGCACCCATCATCGCTGCTGGTAAAATACTCTCCTCCGATTTCGTGATTCGTTTAGCTATTTGTGGCGCAACTAGTGCAACAAAGCTAACTGGACCAATTACTGCTGTCGGAGCTGCCGTCAATGCAACGGCAATTAAGATCAACACTAGTTGGGATCGTTCAATACGGACACCATGAGATTTAGCTGCATCCATACCGAGCTCCATCTCACGCAAAGGTCTGTTCATAATCCCAGCGCAAACAATTAGAAGAAGAACAGCAATTGCTGGAAGGACTACTCGCTTCCAATCAATTCCATTTAATGAGCCAACTCCCCAAGCTGCGGCAGTTAACGCGACCTCTGCCTCACTTTTAATAAGGAGCATCGAGTTAACACTTCCTAACATAGCCGAAATCGCTATTCCAACGATAATTAGGCGGAAATTCTGAGTTCCTTTTCGAAAAGCAAGCAAATAAATAAGAAGGGCTGTTGTGAATCCGCCTATTAAAGCACCACTAGCTACACCAATGTAGGAAGTTGACTTAGAGACAAGAAGCACAATAAGCGCTCCAGTATAAGAGCCTGAAGTAAAGCCAATGATATCAGGTGATCCTAATGGATTCCTAGTTATTGATTGAAAAATCATGCCACTTACTGCTAAGCCCGCTCCAAAAATAATCGCAGCTAACACTCGTGGTAAGCGCCAATCAACGACAACAGTTTGCGTCATCCCTGACGCCTGGCCAATAAGAGCAGAAAAAACTTCATTAACACTTAATTTCAGTGTACCTACCATTAATGCAAACATTGCTATTGCAATCGTGGCGATCAGAAGAATTGCGGTAACAATCATGCTCCTTACGTCGATGCGCACCTTTACAGGCCATTTAAGTTGTAGATAGTGCCGGCCATAATTAATGGGGCGCATAACATTCACTCCTTCTTACATTTAAACAATTGCCACAAATGATTTTCATATTATAATCCACTCGCTTTACGTCTACGTACAAGAATTAGTAAAATCGGTGCACCAACTAATCCGGTGATGATACCAACTGGAACTTCTGAAGGTAACAATACCACCCTGCCAATAATATCCGAAAGTATGAGTAGAATCGGTGCCGCTACAATTGAGTATAGAAAGATCCAGAACTGATCTGGACCTACAAACCATCGTACACAATGTGGCACCATTAAACCAATAAAACCAATTGGGCCAGCTATTGCAGTTGCACCACCAGCCAATAAGGTTATTGCTATCAAACCAATTGTACGAGTCACGCCAACATTTACCCCTAAGGATGATGCACGATCGTCTCCAAATGCGATCGCATTTAATGCAGGTGTAATGACAAAAGCTAATAAGGTACCAACAATTAAAATTGGAAGAACAAGCCAAAGGTCATCAAGACTTCTTCTAGCCAATGTTCCAACGCTCCAATTCAACATTCGTGCAAATGCCTTACTATTCATCATTGTTAATGAAGTTGTAATTCCACTCAATGTTGCCCCAATTGCTACTCCAGCTAGTGTAATTTGTACAGGTGTAGGTGCTTTTTTGCCGGCTCCTCCACTAATAACATACACCGCAATTGTTGCGATTAATGCACCAGCTAGTGCAAACCACATATAGGCAGACATCGATGTAACAGAAAATACTCCAACACCTAAAGCAACTGCAAAGGCTGCTCCAGCATTTACCCCAAGAATACCAGGGTCCGCTAGTGGATTTCTAGTTAATACTTGAATCAATGCTCCAGCTAATCCAAACGCAGGTCCTACCATTAGTGCAATAAGCGTTCGCGGTATCCGCGTATTCTGAATGATCGTATGATCATAGCTGTTGTTTGGAGAAAACAACGCATCCCATACAACTCCAAAAGGAATTGATTTTGCTCCAATCATTAAACTTAATAATACTACGGCTACCAAAAGTAAAAGTGCTACGATGAAGCCCAAAAACCGTTTCAACCGAATAGAAGTAATTGTTCTATTATTTGCACCAACTTCTTGAGTCGTTTTGTTTTTTGGTTGCTTCATCGCTGTCACTGTTTTACTCCCCGCCCTCTAATGCTGTTTTAAACTGTTTTGGTAAATTATCAATTGCCCATAATAATGCCGGAACCGTACCTGTTGAAAATGCGTTTGATGAATCCTTATCAAGGATAATTGATCTGCCATCAGCTACAGAAGGAATCTTTTGATAAAGTTTATTATTTGTGATTTCTTTTGGATCAACAAAAATAGGTAAAACAATCGTAAGATCAGCATTTAATAGATCTAACTTTTCGTCAGCCACTTTAATATAGAAATTTCCTTGAGCTATTTTTTCAATCTCATCTTTGTTTTTGAATCCAAGTCGTGTTACAAAATCAACACGAGAATCACCTGTTACGTATGCGCCGAAACCTGTAGAATCGTATGCACCAACTGCTACTTTTTTGTTTGCAAATTCAGGATTCGCTTTAGCAGCTTTATCAAATGCCACATCTACATCCTTAAGTAGTTCCTCACCTTTACCAACTTTACCAAGAGCTTGTGCAATCATTTGTACTTGATCTTTAGCAGTTGTTAAGTAATTATCGCCACCTTTAGGAACTCCAACCGTTGGAGCAATTTCTGAAAGGCGTTTATAGCGTTCTTCATCACCTGAAGATTTTACATCAAGAATTAAATCTGGTTTAAGTGAAGCAATTTTCTCATAATCAAGTTCCATCGTTCCAAGAATAGTTGGTGATTTTTTATATGCACCTTTTAACCAAGGTCCTACACCGTCACCACCAAAAGCAAGCCAGTCACTTGCACCAATTGGCTCAACTCCAAGACTTAATGCAGTCTCCGCGTCTCCCCAACCTAAAGCGACAACGCGTTTCGGATGCCCTTTGATCTCGACTTTTCCAAATTTAGTATCAACTGTGACAGCGGATTCATTTGAGCCCTTGCTATCAGACTTTTCACTTGAATCTGACGAACAGCCAACTAGACCAATCAATAAAAATAAAGACATAAAAATCCCAAGTAATTTGGGCATTTTAAACTTGCTAATCATTTCTTTCTCTCCTTATTTAAACGTTGATGTTGATAATCATTTTCATTTTTAATTATACTAAACAGTCTATTATTGTCAATATAATCAGCCCTTATTACAGAACTTTCAGAATTATTGATTTATCAACTTTAATCATTTAAGTAGATGACTTTCTACTTATCTTCTATTTTTTTAAACAATATGTACTAAAGTGCCTAGTTTTCATTTGTCTTCATTATATTATAATAACATTTTTTTAACATAAAAGAATTAAAAATTTACTAAAAATGTAACCAATCATTTAAAAGCGAACTATGTTTATATTGTGTATTGATGGTCGCTCAATGAAAGTACGGTTACCAATTTAATTCAAAGAAAAGTCAGTAGCTGATTGGCCACTGACTATATTAAATAAAATTCACTACTCTTAATTTCATTACTTACCTTGCTTAAGTTTAATGAAATTTTCCTGAAGTTGCTCTAAACGTAATTTCCCTTGTTCTCGCTGAATTTTATTTTCTTCTTCAATTGCTTTCGTTTCTTGCATACCTTTCATGATGATGCTCCAAGTTTCTTCCATCGTCTCAATTTTAATGCTAGGCGCTCCTGATAATCTGGCAATATCAATACTTTGTTGTGATATTGTATTTGCATTACGTAATAATAATTCATTTGTCCTCTTATCTAATTCATTCATAGATTGTGCGACTAAATTTTGTCTCTTAGCTGATATTGCGTTAATTAATGCTGTTTTAAAAATCGGAATGGTCGTTACAAATGCCGAGTTAATTTTACCAATCAGTTTAGTATTACCACGTTGTAATAAACGAATTTGTGGAGCTGATTGATAAGCAACTTGTTTCGCCATTTCTAAATCATATGTACGTTGCTCAAGTAACTCGACCGCATTTTTTAAAGAATCCAACTCCATCATCGCAAGCTGATTTCCTGTTCCGGCTCTTTCAGTTAAAGCAGGGAGCTGTGTTTTTAACTCTTCTGCTTTCATCTCTGCAGCTACTATATATTTTTCTAACTCCATATAATATGATACATTTTGTTCGTAAAGTTGTTCTAATGTCATAGTAGATGTTTTCATTTCGTGTTCAAACTTTGTAATTTCCACATAAACTTTATCGATTTCCGTACCCATTGTTTGATATTTATCAAATAATTTATCAATTAACTTTTGACCTCGATTAAAAATCTTAGAAAGAAATCCTTTTTCTTCTGCAAAATCTTTCGCATCGAAACGGTCCATAATTTTCCCTAACTGTTTTAATAGGACGCTAGATTCTTCCATACTTGAAGCTTTAATAGTATTCAATATTTTACCTGAGAAGGTTGAAATTTCGTTTGCCGGTTCTTTACCATACTCTAAAAGAGCTATTTGATTCCTATGGTCGATCGAATTTGCTAAACGTTGTACCTCTGGTGCATTTCTTAATTGTAATTTCACTTCGTTTGGATTAGCTTGTAAAATTGCATCTTGTGTTTCTGCCTCTTTAATTGTATTTACAGACATGTTAAGCTCTCCTTTATTTAATTATTTTTTTAAATAGACTTTTAATTAGCGATTGTCCTGGTGCACGTAATACATGAAACTCAGAATCAAAAGTAACCTCTTCAAGCCAATGAGAATCGAATGATTTCTCGTCCACAAATAATTCAATATCATTCTGACCCGTTGGATTGAGTATAACTAAATCGATTCCGAATTCATTCAATAATAAAAGTAGTGCTGCGTCCGTTCTACTAAGCTCGCCGTCTTTTTCCGTATTATAAATAATTAACTTTGGTACTTGTTGTGGGTAATCAAACTGTTGTAGTAATCTTAAGACTTCATTTGGTATATTCATAGATTGGCTAAATAAAAATAATTGTGTTTGAGCTTTAGTTTCATTTGCTAAAGGTTTAATATTTGCTCGTTCAACGTATCTAGAAATAGCAGAAGCTAGTCCAAATTGTAATCCTGTTGGAAGTTCTTTGTATCTCCACCAGTTACTCTCCATCATCTTTTGCGGTTCAAGTAATCCATCTCGCCCTAATGCATTCTGATAATGATATTGTTGGTTTCCCTTAACTGACTGGGTAAAAGGAAACTGATCTATTTTAAGTGTTAAATCTCTTTCGGTTAATTGTCTGATCCTATCCCAATATTCACGGCGATTTTTCGTTACGCCTAAAATTTTAATAAAGAAGACCGGAATTTCAACACTATTATCCTTTACTTGGAAATTAGGACGTAGCATTGCTTTTTCTTTATGTAAAATGAATAATTCATCATAGGTAGCCTTTAGCGTAAGTGATCTCGACGCATAATGTCTAAATTGCCATGGTTTATATAATAATGAATCGTCAGTATGTAATAATTTCTCTATTTCTTTTGTTGCTCTATGGGCAACTGTACTCTTTCTAACTGGCTTTTCTTGTGGAAAAGGTACCAATGTTGTCGTTGAAGGTAAGATCTTAATTCTGTCACTTTGATGTCCTAACAAATTAGATAATGAATCTTTCCCTTCAGGATGAAAAATCGCAACATCAAAGCCTAAAAGTATTAGTAAGTATAGGAAATAACGTTCACTTAACGTTGCGTCACCATACCATATCAAAAGTGGAGAACTCATTGGAAAATTCTCAATCCATTTATGTACATGGTTATGTAACCATTTCACAATATCAACTAATAATCTTCTAAAATGATTTTCAAGGAATCCATTTTTATGTGTATCTATAAAGGTAGTAAATAGAACCTTAATTTGCTCTCGAATATGTCTGTGTATTTGTTGATTCGTATGCTTCGGAATTAACCGCTCACCTTCAAGGTATGCAATTAGTCTATTCACTGACAATCCATTTTCAGCAGCATTAATTGCTAATACTCTTTGTACTGCTTGAAACATATCATTCGAAATCGACTTGTTTAACCCTTCGCTTAGTAGAACGACATTTAAAGAATCATCATGTACTAGTTCATATAAGTTTTCAAAATACTCATCTTCATCGATGTTTGTTCCTAAAATTCGCCATGCAATTTGATTAAAATGCATGGTTTCTCCTTCTACTTGGTAGGACTGTCTTAATTTAGAAGGTTGCTTCAATATACTCAACCACTCATGTTGATTAATATCCATGGTTTTTGGGTTGATCGCCGACATATATAGATACTCCTTTCTGATATCATTATTTCATTTTTGGTTGTCCGAAAACTACTAACATACCTTCACGAGTTACTACCCAAGAAGATCCAAATTTACGTATCGTTCCTTCTGGAAAATCATTTATACGCTTACGCAATGTTGAGTCGTTGATTCCCCATTCTTGACAAGCTTGACGTGAACTCAGTAGGCTTGGATCATTTAAATTTATCGTATTACTTTGTTTATTCAATCTCTCACCCCGAATACAACATATTATCTGAATATAATATTAATAAAGTAAAAGTAACTCACGAACTAAAAGGGTGATCCTTTATGAGACCATTATTTAATAGGATAAGAGGTCCTTATTTTTAAGATAATAATAGCACTCTATTGCTATCGTTTTTAATCTATTTTTTTTATAGTCAATATTTATCATCTAGGACATCTTTAGAAAGTTATTTCTTAGACCTAACATAAAGATAACAACATCCAGTCAGCTTTGATCAGAAAGATTTATTTCAACGTTTCATCTAAAATCTTAAAAATTTTCAGACTAATCCTCCCCATATTGGCTTTACATTTTCTAAAGATGACCTAAACGATAATAAAAGGGGAATTCTTCTTTCCCCTTTTATCTATTAACCTAATTCTTTTTCTAGTAAAATTAAGCGTCTAAGCCGTAATCCCTCACTAATGAAATTAAACCGCCTTGGTATCCACTACCAATTGCATTGAATTTCCATTCGCCATTATGACGATATAACTCTCCAACAACTACTGATGTTTCGATTGAGAAATCTTCACCTAAATCATAACGGACTAACTCTTCACCATTCGTTTCATTTAAAATACGTACATATGAGTTACTTACTTGTCCGAAGTTTTGGTTGCGTGCTTCTGCCTCATGAATTGTAATAGCAAATGCAATCTTTTCAACTGAAGCAGGAACATTTGCAAGATTGACTACTACTTGCTCATCGTCGCCATCACCAGCACCAGTTCTGTTATCACCATGGTGTTCAACTGACCCATCTCCACCTACAGTATTGTTATAGAATACAAAATCTTTTTCAGAAGCACATTTACTAGCACCATTTAATAAAAATACTGATGAATCTAAGTCAAAATCATTTCCACCATGGTACTTGTTAGTGTCCCAACCTAATCCAACAACAATGTTTGTTAAACCTGGATTTGTTTTTGTTAAATCTACCTTTTGTCCTTTTAATAAATTTACTGTCATTTTAACTGCACTCCTTTTTATTTATTATTTATTGAAAACGTTGAACAATTTTATCAAGAGCTATATCTTTTGTTCCTTCTCCAACTGCTGAGAATTTCCACTCACCATTATGACGATAAATCTCACCAGGGAATAAAGCAGTTAAACCTGAATAACTATCAGTAATGTTATAGTGTACTAATTCAGAGTTCGCAGCTTTATCTACTACACGGATAAATGCATTTTTAATCATTCCGAAATCTTGCTTACGTTGAACGCAAGCATAGATATTTACAACAAATACAAGTTTATGTACATAAGACGGAACCTTATTCAAATTAACAAAGACTTGCTCATCGTCACCGTGGCCATCACCTGTTAGGTTATCTCCAGAATGTACTACGCTACCACATAAGCTTTTTTTGTTCCCAAAATAGATTACATCACTTGCACTTCTTAACTTGTCATTTTCATCTAACATTAAAACGGAAGCGTCACAGTCAATGTTTTCTTGTTTACCAAATCCAAAGAATCCACCACTTTTTTTGACTGGATCCCAACCAAGACCTACAGTTAAAGAAGAAAGTCCCGCTCTTCCTTTTGTAAGGTCGACTTTTTGACCTTTTTGTAAAGAAATTGCCATATGCTATTAACACTCCTTACATCGTATTAATCACGCTTGCGTGATTTATATTTTCATATTATCATATAAATTTTGGAAATACCATTAACATGTTAGCATTTTAGTAAAATAATAGAATTTATTGTCATAGTCTTGAAGTCAATCCGAATTTTATAAAAAAATACACCTTCAAACTAAGAAGGTGTATTTCCATTTTATCTGTTCATTTTATTTTCTTTTGGTTTTCACTTTTACATTCAAAAGTGTAGACTTGTAATCCATTTTATTACTACATTGCTAAATGGATTTGATCCAGCTTTTTTAACTGGTATCCACCCTTATGGAGTACTTTTGATGTTACTTTTTAATTTTTTTTTCAGGAAATAACTAAGTACAAAACTTAAACCAACTGATGTATATAAAAACATCTTTATTTCTTTTAACCATTCCACTCCAAAATTACTTACTAAAATACAAACTACACAAACTACATTTATTATTTCAAGTAGTGTTATAAAAGCTTTCAATCAAATTCCCTCCTGCTGATTCAAAAGAACGCTTTTATCCATAAAATATTCCTTCTATTGTAGACTTCAGAATAATCACTTCACGTTCTTCAAATGAAAATTTTACCATATTTAAGTATTTTAGTAACTTTATTAAAAGTTAACGGTATTTTAATAATTTTTAATTGATTTATTATACGTTTACTAAAAACTTAGTTTACTAAAATAAAAACCTATTCCCAATAAAATACCAGGAACAGGTTTAAAATTTAAAATATCTTCCGCTGTTGTCGATCATCTTTCAATATTTCTACTGCTTCTCTGAATCTTTGAGAGTGTATATATAAAGATAATGCATCTTCACAAAATTTACAACATGAGGAGTTTCAAAAGCTTTTAGCTAAAGTGCAGCAGAATGCATACGATGCGATTGTTGTTGCTGATCAAGGAAGACTCTCCCGTAATACGGGTCACTTCGGAACCATTAAGGAAATTCTAGCTAACTATGGTGTTTTAGTTGTAACTGAAACAAAAACATATGATTATAACAGAGCTGATGATGACTTAGTTTCAGATTTCGAATCTGTTATTTCTAAGCAAGAATACATGGCCATTAAACGAAGATTAATTCGTGGTCGCATTCAAAGTGTAAAATCGGGTAACTGGGCATTTGGACGACCTCCTTTCGGCTATGAAAGGAATTACAAAACTAAGGAAACTAGAAAAAAACGATTACGCGCCAGTTATTGAGCGCATTTTTAAGCTTTATGCTGAAGGAGCTACAACTGTTGAAATTTCACGTACGTTTGAACTTGAAGGTGTATTAACTCCTAATGGTGCAATCTGGGATGATTCCAGAATAAGTACTGTCTTATCAAATGAGGTATATAAAGGTTGTGTCGTTTACGGTAAAACAAAAAATTCTAGAACTGAGAAATATAAAAATGGAAGACCTAAACAACTAAAAAATGAGGGTGGTTTTATCCTTGTTGAGAATGCCCATGAACCGATTATTGATCCTGACATTTGGGAACAGTGTAGGAAGATTAGACAAGATCGAAATTCAAGACCACCTGGTGCAAGAATTGGTAAAATGCCTTTCTCTAACCTAATTAAATGTGCTATTTGTGGTGCTACACATTCCTTCCAAAAAAGAAAAACAAAGGCACATGGTGAACAAATTAGGATCACCAGTTGCCAAACTAAGATTTATGATGAAAAAGATGGATATAAAATTTGTAAAAATAAAGGTGTCAATCTCTATCAATTCGAGAAAGTTTTTTATGATTACTTCTCAAAATTTTTTCAACGAATTGATGATTATATAGATGTTATTAAGAATTCTTTAGAAAGAGACTAAATCAGTATCGATATAAATAGTATTGAAAAACAAATTAAGAATATTGATGGACAGATTAAAAAGGTACAACAAGGATTTGTTATGGAAATTTTTACTGATGCTGAAGCCCGGAAATAAATTAAAAATTAGAAAGGAGGAACTTGAGAAAGAATTATTAGAGTCATCAAATAACTCAAAAAAAGAAAAATTGAACGAACTTGAAAACTTAGTAAATAAAATTAAACTCGTTACCAAAGGAGACTTATCAATAGCTAATAGAGAAACGAATGATATTTTTAGAGAAGTCATTGAACGTATCGAATATAAAAGAGTTGGTGATCATACGGCGGAAACTCATTTAACTATTTTTTATAAATAAGCACTTTTAAGTATAAATTCCAATTAAAGAAACCACTGTTTTTTCCAATGGTTTCTTTAATTATCTTAAGAGTTTGGTATGTCATTCAATTTGTCTTGCTATTTACTAAATCGTGTTTACAAAGCCAGCAATTGCATGTGTTTTATGGTACATTATTGGTTATTTTTATTTTCAACAGGCTTTGCTAAGATGATTGAAAATAAAAATCCCACATAACCACCAGCAATTGAACCAATTAATGTAATGTTGAATTAACTTTAATGTCAGCATTTATTGGATAAAATCCGCGTAAAATTGCTCTTTTTACACATAATTAGAAAAAATTAGTTTTGAGGGATCCGGATGAAAATACATAATGGAGATAAAGTTACACTTTACATCCGTAACTTGGAGTGCACAAAATGGTGGAATTTTAGCGGGTCAATTTCAACAGTTCGTATTTATGGTCAAAAACCCAGATTCTGAAGTAAATGGCGCATGGGATCCATATCAATATTATAAAGATGGCAGTATTATCGAGTGGACTGGTGACGAAAAATCAGAAGCACCACACTCAATTACGAATATCGTAAAAGACACAACGGTAAAAGCAGAACCTGCTAAAACAACAAAAGATGAAACGGTTAAAGAAGATACTGAGAAATCAAATTCAAGTAATACTCCTTTAGTTATGTCAATTGTGGCAGCTGTCCTTTCGGTAATCGCTTTACTAATCGCAATTCTTAGGAAGAAATAAGTTTAAGTAGTTTAGATAAAATCATTAAATGAGGGTGCCCAAAGATCTTACTTTTACTGGCACCCTCGTTTTTATAATTTAAGTGAGATTTGAATGGCTATTAAAAGAAGATACGTAGCGAGTTAAGTCTCAGCTGCAATATCTTCGTATAAATCAGCTATTGGATCCTTTTGCTTGAATATACGCAGTAGTGAACGGCACACCGTCTGAATTTTCTATTTACTTCTTAGCAAAAATTGTTCGTATACTCTAAAAAATCTTTAATAAAATCTGAAGCTAAATTAGACAAACCTTTTGTTTCAGAATAAATAAGCAAAAAATCAATCTCGAAAAATTGATTTTTTTCTTTAATTGGAATCATTTTTACATCTCCATTTATTATTAGTTCATGATTTACATATACAATTTTTGGTGCAATAAAAATTGCATCACTATCTTTTGCTATCTCTATAAGTAAACTTGCTTTATTTGTATTTAAAAACATTTGTTTTGGAGACATTTTAAACAATTTACATAATAAATCTAAATTTGAGAGTTTATAATTTAAAAGTTTCACATCCTTTAGATCATTTAGAGTTACATATTCTAATGAATAAAATGGTGAACTTCTTCCAACTCCAATACAATAATGACTAGTACATATTAGTTTATAAGATATATTTTTTAGCCCGTTTAAACTTTTCAAAGGGGCTAATTTAATTGCAAAGTCATATTCTTCTTTTATAATAGCTTCTATAATATTTTCTCTATCTACCTCTCCTAATTCAAAAGTAATATCATTATGCGCTAATTTATATTTCAAGATTGTGTCCTGAAGGTGATAATTTAATCCAGCTGTTGTAGCAATTTTTAAATGCTTTTCATTCTTATTTTTGTTAATCTCATTATTCAATTCATTTATAGCTTTTATTATAAAATTTGCTGTTGAAATAACTATTTTACCTTCAATAGTAGGAGTAATGCTTCTTTTTGTTCGATTAAAAATTTTAATTCCTAGTTCATTTTCTAGCTGGGAAATAGATTGACTTAATCCTGAAGTAGATATACAGAGCTTTTCTGAAGCTTTTGTAATCGACTTTTCATTTACGATAGTGACAATATGCTCCATTTGTTCAAAATTCATTTTTAAAACCTCATTTTTTAAAAAATAATACAAGTTCATTAAAAATAGTCTACTATTTACTTTATTCAGTAATTTTTATACTTAATTTCCCGAAAATTGACCATTTTTATCCTTATTAATTCAATTAATGCTAAGTATTGCTACCTATATTTCTAAGTAATTCGAATTAATGCAGTAGTTGAGGATAATACGGTAACGGTTAGCTTTGAATAAAATAAGGATATTCACAAACAACACTAGAGGAAGAATTACAAGAAATTGCCGAAGAAAAGGTTCTAGTTTAAGAAGAATCAAAACTAAGGATTACTTTTAAACGTGCAATCCTCTTTTATTATGCGAAAGATTGACTGTAACAAAATTAAAAGTACTGATTATTACAGTCCTTCGCAATCTCTAACTATTGTATAGGCAAAGTGAATTAAAAAAGATACAGTAATAAATAGCAAGTTTAGTTTTCTACTTACTAAATTCATCTACACACTCTACAAAATTTCCAATAAATTCTGAAGCTAAATTAGTCAAACCTTTTGATTCCAAATAAATAATCCAATAATCAATCTCGAAAAATCGATTATTTTCTTTAATTGGAATCATTTTTATATCTCCATTTTTTACTAAATCATAATATAGACATCCAATTTTCGGTGCAATAAAAATTGCATCAGTCCTTTTTGCTGAATAAAGAAGTGAATTATTGTGATTTGCGTTTAAAATTATTTGATTTGGAGATACGTTAAACATTTTAGATAGTAGATTAAAATTGACAGGTTCATAATTTATTATTTTCGCTTCCTTTAGATCATTTAGAGTCACATATTCCAATGAATAAAAAGGTGAACTTCTTCCAGCTCCAATACAGAAATGACTATTACAAATTTTTTTATAAGACATATTTTTTAGCTTTTTTAATCCTTTTAAAGGAACTGGAATTATTGCAAAGTCATATTCTTCTTTCATGATAGCTTCTAGTTTCTGTTCTAAATCCCACTTTTCTAATTCCCACTCTTTTAAAACAAAATTAAAATCTTTATTCTCTAATTTATATTTTAAGGCTGTGTCCAGTAGGTAATGATTTAAGCCAGGTAAAGAAACTATTTTTAAATACTTTTCATTCTTATTTCTGTTAATCTCTATATTCATTTCATTTATAGCTTTTATAATAGATTTCGCTGTTGAAATAACTATTTTACCTTCAATAGTAGGAATAATGCTTCTTTTTGATCGATTAAAAATTTTAATTCCTAGCTCATTTTCTAACTGAGAAATAGATTGACTTAATCCTGAAGTAGAGATAAAGAGTTTTTCTGAAGCTTTTGTAATCGACTCTTCATTTGCGACAGTGACAATATGCTCCATTTGTTCAAAATTCATATTTAGCCTCCGCAAATAATTTTATTTTAAAATAAAAAAAGTTCATTAAAAAATTCTTCCTTTTATATAATTAATTTTAAAAATTGAGCTAATTTCATCCTCACTTAAGTACAGTCTTCTATTCACTTTTTTAGTAATTTTTTATGTTTAATTTCCCAAAACTTGTCCACTTTTATGATTTAATAATTCAATTAATGCTAAGTATTACTTCCTAAAATTCTAAGTTATCCGAAATGTTAATAAGTCGTCATATATTATAAAATTATTATAGTGATAACAAAAAAATTAACCGAACGTTTAGGAATAGATTTAGAATCAGAAGTTACAAAATTAAGTAAATTAAAAACATCCTTAGACCAATTACATGCTGCAATCATTATGCAGGCATCTGACGAAATCAATGCATCGAAAGAAGATCTTGAAAAAAATGACTTAATCACAATTTCACCTTATAAATATTTTTATCAATTACTTCAAATTAGAATTCTATTATTGAATAATAATTTTAAAGAAGCAACTACTCTCATTAAAAAAATTCAAAAAATAAAACACAAATTATCCCTCTACGAAGGTAATATGTTAAATCATATATTGGGAATTCAATCTTTGAGAAATAAAGAGTACCAAAACGCAATTCAACTTTTAACATCAATTCAAGAGATATCTATAAAAACCCAGAATATTTTTATCACTTAGCAATTGCTTATCATGAAACTGAATCGAGTCTTTTAGCCTATTATTTCGCTGAAAAAGCCCAGCCTTATTTTGATTCTGAATTATTAATGATCATTCAATTCAAAGACGTTGTTGGAGAAGAGATTATTAACCGCTATAAAAATCTAATAAATAGCTGTGAGTTATGTAATTTACCAGAAAGAAAATCAATAATATATTATTATCTTGCTACTGAACACTTCCGAAGAAAAAACTACAACTAGCAAAAAAATATTATAAAGAATCAATGATCATTAATGAAGCTAATCCCGTTCTCTTCAATATATAATGTCATTAGAAGGTTACGTACAAAATTCATTTTAAAGTGATTTTATTCTAAATTTATAATCAAATTTGGTCAAAAAAATTTATAACACAAAATTATCTGAACCACTTATTTTGTTGTAATGTACCTAATTGAAGGTGCATTACTTTTTATAAGTGGTTCTTTTTTTATTGAAAAATATTTATTAAAAATTAAGGGAAAGTTTGTATTTGAAAAAAGATAATCTAATCTAATCGTTTCACTTATAAAAAGGGTGTTTTATCATACGTCTCAATATGATCAACACCCTTTTTGACTTTGTTACTTAAGAATAATTTGTACTGCTTTTTATTTCATTTTTTAAAGCTTAATAGACATTACACTTGTCCACTCGCCATAAATTTTTTGTGATCCAACCATTTTGTAAGAACGGATTTTGTAATAGTAAGTTTTACCTTT
>NZ_NULG01000045.1 GCF_002577195.1 Bacillus sp. AFS041924 | reverse complement strand
TTTTTTATTTGCGATTCCCAGTTTTTAATTGCGATTCGCCTTTTTTATTTGCGATCCCAGATTTTAATTGCGATTCGCCTTTTTTATTTGCGATTCCTCAATTTTAATTGCGATTCGCCTTTTTTATTTGCGATTCTCAGATTTTATTTGCGATTCCCAGTTTTTAATTGCGATTTGCCTTTTTTATTTGCGATTCCCAGAATTTAATTGCGATTCGCCTTCTTTATTTGCGATTCCCAGAATTTAATTGCGATTCGACTTTTTATTTGCGAATCCCTCGATTTACCTTCTAATCATTTAACCTCCGAAATACTTTTCAAATCCTTTATATACGTTCGCATATGCTTCATTATTTCGTTATATCTCAATTGGCCGTTTTTCAGATTGATATCCTCAATATTTTCCAATGACATAATTTTAAAATTGCGATTATCTCGATAGTAATTATAAGTTGGAAAAAAACTAGGATTTGCCAATTCAATTTTTACGTTTTGATTCGTTTTCGTTTTAATCACATCGATTGTAGCAAGGCCACCAATTAATTCATATATTTCATCTTGTGCTGATAAGTAATTTCCTAAAGAGTAAAAGACGATTGATTTATTACCCGTTTTTCCATTAATCCATGCAGGTGGTTGTAACACATGCGGATGATTTCCTATTATAATTTGGACCCCTATATCAGCCAATTGTTTTGCAAGATTCTTTTGCGTATCATTCGGCACTCTTTCATATTCATTTCCCCAATGCATCGCAACTACTACGACATCTGATATTTGTTTTGCCCTTTCAACATCATGACGAATTTTAGCAGGGTCAATTAAATTGACTAAATAACCTTTTCCTCTTGGGACGGGAATTCCATTTGTACCAAATGTGTAAGCAAGAAATGAAAATCGAATATCATTTTTATTTAGTACCCTAATTTTGTTCTGATCTGCTTGCGATTTAAAAGCCCCTGTATATGGCATATGTATAGCATCCCAATGGGAAAGTGCACTTCGAATAATTTTTTCGCCCCGGTCAAGTGAATGATTATTTGCTAGTGTGACAAAATCAACTCCAGCTCCTTTCAATGCATCCCCTACTTCATAAGGACTATTAAACGCTGGGTATGTAGATAATCCAAATTGTTTACCGCCAATCATCGTTTCTTGATTCGCTACTAAAATATCTGGCTTTTCCATCGTTTTTCGAACTTCATCAAACATTTTATTAAAGTTATAAGCTCCATTTGGTAGCATAGCATCTTCATAAACTTCATTATGAATTAATAGATCTCCAACAGCTCCAACAGTAACTTTCGAAACAACTTGATCTATTTTTTCATCATGCACCTTCTGTTTTTTACCCTGTTCTGTTTTTGGTTTATTTTCCTTTACTTTGTTTTCTTCCTGATTATTTTTTGTACAACCACTCAAGATTGCAAAAATACAGATTACTAAAACAACAATCATTTTTTTCATATTTTTTCTCCATTGATAGCAGTTTCAAGCGAATAATATATAAACAAACAAGATCCTTTAGATAGTTTAAGCCATATCATTCTTTAATACTCTTAACAATCTTTAAAAACTTTAGCCATACGATAGTATCGCCTTTAGTTTTTCCATTTTTTTACAACTGAACAATCTATTTTACATTGATTAATTAAAATTTTCAACCAATATTAATAGTTTACTATACTATTTTTTAAAAATTGAGAATCATTGGACTTATCTATTGTTTAACAATTAAAATAATACTATCGGAATTTCTATTCATATAATGAGACAAAAAAAGGAGAGAGAAATGAGTATATTAGAAAAGTTATCTCAGTTAAAAAATGAAATAAGTAATGTTATTATCGGTAAAGATGATGTCGTAGAAATGATTTTCATTGCGCTTATTAATAACGGGCATATCTTGTTAGAGAGTGTTCCTGGTACTGGAAAGACTCAATTGGCTAAGAGCTTTGCAAAAACGATTAATGGTACGTTTAAAAGAATTCAATTTACTCCAGATTTATTACCTAGTGATGTAACTGGAATTCAATTTTTCCATCCAAAAGAACAAGATTTTCAGCTTCGTATCGGTCCTGTTTATACGAATATTTTATTAGCAGATGAGATTAATCGTGCTACACCTAGAACCCAAGCAAGTTTATTAGAAGTAATGGAAGAACGACAAGTAACAATCGATGGAGAAACTATTACTCTACCGAATCCATTTATCGTTGTAGCAACTCAAAATCCAATTGAATCACAACAAGGAACGTTCCCATTACCTGAGGCACAGATGGACAGATTCTTTATGCAAATTAGTTTAGAATACCCAACGTTTGAAGAAGAAAAAAGCATGATGAAGTCATATCGATTAAACACTCCATTTTCGACTTTAAAAAATGTATTAACTTTAGAAGAAATTGATGAAATGAAAGAACAGGTAAAGGCTGTATCAATTTCGGATGAAGTGGAGCATTATATTTTAAGTATTGTTCATTTAACGAGAAACCATGAGGATATTCAACTCGGAATCAGCCCACGTGGCACATTGGCACTAATGAGAGCTTCCCAAGGAAAAGCATTTATAAATAATCGAACATTTGTCACTCCACAAGATGTGAAAGATGTTGCGGTTTTTATCCTTTCACACAGAATCGTATTGACCCTTGAAGCATCATTAAAGAAAAATGCTATTCAAGTAATCCAATCGATTCTAAATCAAGTTGAAGTTCCTCTAGAAGCTGGAGCTGGTCAGTAAATGACTTGGAATAAAGAAATACATGGTAAAAACTCACTTGATTTACTAATTATATTTGGGGCTATATTTCTTATCATTCATTTCTACCAGCCTTCCTATTTGTTAATGTTTTTAGGAGGATTTTTAATAATCCTTAGTTTGATGAGTCGATATTATTTAAATCATATTGCTGACTACCTTATGATCGAAAACGACAAAGTACCTATTCGAATTTCAGTCGGAGATCACTTTAGTTTACCGATCAAGATGACACAGAATAGTTGGTTACCTATAATTAACGCAACAGCTCGTATAAAATTGGAGCCAATTGTCGATTGTATTAATTTGAACACAGTAAGTAGCGATTCAAATTTAGAATTACTTATCCCTATACAATTAAAAGGTAACGAAACGATTCAACTTTCTTTACCGCTTTTTGCTACTAAACGTGGTGTTACTAGAATTAAACAAGTAGAGCTAACAATTTCAAATTTTTTCAGCTTAGGCTATATCCATTTAACCTATAAGCCATTTTTACATAAAGAAATTATTATTTACCCTACTTTAATTCCGGTCCCTCAAATTGACCAATTAATTTCAACTGCCTCATATGGTAGTTTTGTGACGACTTCTAGTATGTTTGAAGATTTTCTCGCTCCAATCGGAACGAGAGATTATGTATATTCAGACTCATTTCATCGTATCCACTGGAAGGCAAGTGCAAAAACCCAAGTACTTCAAACAAAAATTTATGAAAGAACAGCAGACTATTCTTTAACCTTTATTATTAATTTAAGAGATCCACGCCATGATAATTTTAGATTAAGCATAATTGAAAACATCGAATCCATTACAAGTAATATTGCCTACATTGTTCAATACGCTACTATGAACAATATTAATTACGAAATATTTCTTAATTTGAACATGGAAAGTGGCGTTCCTGTTTTCCATTTACCGATCGGTGGTGGGAAATCTCAACTAAGTAAAACCTATGATATTCTAGCTCGAATTAATGGAGCCAGAATGACTCAGCCAATCGATAATTTATTGCATTATGTTGAAAAACAACAACGAAAATCGCCTGTCGTTATATTATGTGGACCGTTCGGCAAGCATGGTGAACGATATTTCGCTCAAATGCGTAAACGTGGCCAGAGTATCTATTATCTACAAGATGATTTAGAAAGTCCAAAGCTTGTTCCATATGGAAATCATTAAGTCGAAAGGATCATGAAATGATTTTACGTCTACTTTCTGCATATTATTTTTCATTAGAATGTCTATTTTTATATTTAATCGTTTTATTTTTATACGAATCAAAAGATCAGCTGCCATCGACCTTAGCTCTTATCTGTGTTTTCATTATCGGAAATGTATTTTTACTTCATTCTTTAAGCAAGTCTAGCGTATCTCGAGTCATTCCATTTCTATCAGCCATAATTTGCGGAGCAGTTAGTTATTTTCTTGGCTTAAATTCTGTATCTTCTATCATTTGTGGTATCTTTATATTTTTTCGCCTAGAAGCTTTTCTCAAAGATACTTCATTATGGAAGGAAGAACGAAATAAATTACAAATAGTTTTTTATTTAACTAGTTTAGTTGTTCTCTTTTTTGGATGGGCTTCACAATACTCTTATATAAATTTAATCGTGGCGTTATTAATTACATTTACAATTCTGTTTAGTTTAGGTAGACATTTTCAACAAGCTGTCACTACGCGAACTATTAAAAACAATCGAGGGATAATAGGTTCTATTGCTATTGCTACTTTACTTACCGCTCTGATTACATTAATAGTACCGTTTTTCAAATGGGGCATCTTTAAATTACTTGACGGTTTATTTAAAATTGTAGGCTTTTTCGGTTCTCCTCTTTTTAATTATGTGGATCACGTCACTCTGAAAGAAAAAGACATTAAGCTAGGTCACCCTTCAAGTGTTAAAGATGATATTCAACCAAGAAATCACACTTACATTTTAGAGTTGATCCCTTCTTGGGTATGGTTATTATTACTGATAATCACATTAATCGTAATTTGGTTAGTCATACGAAAACTTACTTTAATTCGCTATGAAAAAGTAACTTTTCAACATGAAATTGACATTGAATATAATGCAATACCAGAACACCTTAAGAAAAAAAGACGCTTTTTTAAGCACACTGCCCCAACAGATCAAATACGAAAATTAATCTTTCAACTTCAAAAATATGCATCAAAGCATAAGATGGGTCGACACCAAAACGAAACCTTAAAAGAATGGTTAAACCGAATTCAAATTCCGTATGAAGATGAACTTATCGAAGCATACAATTCTGTACGCTATGGCAAAAGTGAATTAAAGGAAATTGGTAGATATGAAGAACAGGTGAAAAGAATTAAGGAAGATATAAAAAGAGAGACAATGAACAGAGGTAAGTTTTAGGGGGTCATGGGTTAGGAAAATAGCTTATCTTTGTAAATTCCTTACTCATATGGGGGGCATGAGGTTGAAAAATAGCTTTTTTTTGTAATTTCCTTACTCATAGAGCGCTCATGAGTTAATAAATTACCTTATTTTTGTAAATTCCTTACTCATAAGGGATCATGAGTTAATAAAATAGCTTTTTTTCGTAAATTCCTAACTCATAAGGGCTTCATGAGTTAGGAATATTTCTAATTTATGAACTATCAAAAAAACACAAACTCTAGGTTTGTGTCAGTGTGTAGACAAAGTCTCAAAAATTTGATTTTCAGACTGATTGCAGTTACCCTAAACGGTAATGAGCACCGCGCGGGCAGGCGAAGCAACGAAGAAAGCGAGCGTTTGGAGGGCAGTCTGACACAAACTCTAGGTTTGTGTTTTCTACATTATCAATTCTTATGATACACTTTCGTACCGATTGTATATTTTTCAATATTTTTCATGTGCGGGTCATAGCCGATGCCTGGTTTGGTTGGCACTGTAATCATTCCATTTTCTACTGTTACTTCTGGTTCAATAATATCTTCAGCCCAGTATAATGAAGATGCTGCTGTGTCACCTGGTAAAATGAAGTTAGGTAATGAAGTGATCGCAATATTATGCGCTCTTCCAATACCTGATTCCAGCATTCCACCACACCATAAAGGTATTCCATTTTCCTGGCATAAATCATGAATTTTCTTTGATTGAGTTAGTCCTCCAACTCGACCAATTTTAATATTTATAATTTTGCAACTTCCTAGTTTTATAGCCTTTCTTGCGTCTTCTAATGAATGGATACTTTCGTCTAAACAGATTGGCGTTTTCATTCTTTCTTGCAAATCTGCGTGATCAATTATATCGTTGTAAGCTAGTGGTTGTTCGATCATCATTAAATTATAATCATCTAACGCAATTAATTGCTCCATATCTGATAATGTATATGCTGAATTAGCATCCGCCATTAAAGGAATAGTTGGATACACTTTTCGTACTTTATCGATCAATTCAATATCCCAACCTGGTTTAATTTTTAGTTTAAATCGTTTGTAACCTTCTTCAAGTCGATTTTCGATGATTTTTATGGTTGAATCAATTGAGTCTTGAATGCCAATGCTTACTCCTACTTCAATTTCCTTTTTAGTGCCACCTATTGCAGCTGATAAAGAAATATTTTCCTGTTTAGCGTATAGATCCCAAACCGCACCTTCTATTGCAGCTTTTGCCATATAGTTTCCTCGAATATGTGAAAACAGCTTTTCGGAAAGTTCGTCAGGATGTTTAATTTCATTATTTAAAACGATTGGAATTAAATAATCTTCAAGAATATGCCAATTAGTTTTTAATGTTTCTTCATTATATAGTGGATCAAGCATCGCAACGGATTCAGCCCATCCTGAAATACCATCTTCACTGATTGCTTCTAATAAAATAAACTCTCGGTCATATTCAGTTCCAAAGCTTGTTGTAAATGGATGTAATAAATCTAGCTTCATATGGCGTAATATCACTTTTTTAATTTTCATTTACGAACTCTCCCTTTAGTTAACTTTGCTATTTTTTTAGTACGTAAAAATGGATAGGCATATCAGATTCTGGATTCTTATAAAACCCAGTAACTTTCCATCCGCTTTGAAATAAATTTTTAAAAGCTTCTCTAGTCAGCATTCGCCACTCATTAGCTGTTTTTAAATTGGTTTCTCTAATCGCACGGAAATCTTTTGGAACAGCAACAAAAATTAAATCGTCATATTCAACTGAATCGTTCTTAATTGGCTTTGGTAACCCATCATTTTCTTCCCATTTAATAAGAGAATTTTTAATTGCCTCATCCAATTCAATTGTTCTCAATTTGTCCTTTTCGTTTTCATCTTTATCGATCTGCCATTCAACAAGAAAACGATCAGAAGAAATTCCGCTATTTAATAAGTCTTCCATTTCCCCATAGCAATTTTCAATATACGTACTACAAACTCCACCTAGTTTTGATATATTTAAATATCCATTTGCAGTTTCTAGTGGGTCATATGTCCAAGTTATGAGTTTATACCCAAGTTTAAGGGCTTCTTCTCGTTGGGCAATTTTAAGTAATTTCCCGATTCCGTTATTGCGAAACTCATGATCAATTCCAAGCATATGGGAACAAAGATAAATAGTTTGACCATCATATCCAGGAAAACTATATTGAAATCCGATCAGATCATCTTCAAAATAAGCACCTAAAACTAAGCCACCATTTTTTGCAGCTGTAATTGTTTGATGCGTAGGAATTGAATCCTCAAATCCCCATATTTTTGATTCTAGTTTTCGAACTTGTTCCATTTCTTCTATTGAATGGAGAGAACGAATAATTATTCCAGTCGTAACTTCAGATTGACTCAGTTTGTTTAGCATAAAGTTCACCTCTTAATTTTTCTTGTTCTGATGCTAATAAAACTGTTTGAGTTAAAATTTTCGTTCCATAATGAAGAGCCTCTTTATTAAAACTCATATGAGGATGATGTAACCCTGGTGATAAACCACAACCTAATCCGACCATTGTAGCAGCGATTTGGGGATTTTTACTTGTATAGAAATGGAAATCCTCACCTCCATTTGAGATACAAACAGGCACAACATTCTCTTTACCTATAATTGAAGCAATAGCTTCTTCAGTAATTTTTATTGCAGATTCGTTTTGTACGGCCGCTGGTACAAACTCTTCCATTGACCACAAAATCTTTGCTTTTGTTTCATCCATCGTTTCTTCAAAAATCTCGATTGTACGAGCATTTAACTGATTCATAATATCATTTGTTTGAGCTCTAACATCAAGTGAGAACTTTACCGTTTCAGGAATTGTATTTGATGCTTCATTCTCAGTTTGAATTTGTGTCATTTTAATCGAATGAGGTATATCTGTATTTAAATTTAATTTCTTTAATTTCGTTACGATATCAGTCGCCACTTCAATCGCATTAATGCCATCCTGAGGTCTTGATGCATGAGCTTGAACTCCACGTATTGTCCCTTTAATCGTTTCAGCTGATCCATGTATAATCACTGGAGATGCTTTTTGAAAAGGTACTTCACTTTCAGGTCTTAAATGTACACCAAATAACGAAATGACATTATTTAATGCTCCATCTTCCATCATTTGAAGTGCTCCTTCGCCTTTTTCTTCGGCTGGCTGAAAGATAAATCGAATCGTATGTTTTGGCTTAATTCCACTTGCTGAAATAGCTAAAGCAGCAAATAAAACCATCGTACTATGAGCATCATGTCCACATGAGTGATTCGCGATTACTACACCATCAACTTCTTGTAATAGTGCATCCATATCTGCTCTTAATGCAACAACTGTATCCTCATGGCCCTTTATTTCAGCAATAAAGCCAAAATGATTTTCAAACGATTTAATTTCAATTCCTGCATCGCTCAGTCGTTCACGTAAATACTTTGCTGTTTTTTCCTCTTGCCAGCTTGGTTCAGCTAGCTTATGTAAATCGTGATATGTTTTTATCATATCTTCCTTTTTTTGATCTAGATAAGATTGTGGATTCATAAGATTGCCTCCTAACTGTATTTCTACTCGATAAACACTTCGTAGGTTGAATAAATTTTTTCTAATTTTTGTTGATAAATTTGTATTCTTTTCTGATTTTTTTCATATAAACCAGCAACCACTAAATTTAATAGACTAATAACAGACGCTATAGAATTCGATCCACTTTCTACATTTTCTTCTGTTGTTAGAACAATATCTGCAATTCGACCGATTGGTGATAATAATCTGTCTGTAACTGATATTAAACTTACACCATTCTCTTTCGTGCACTCTGCAATTGTCAAAGTTTCCTTAGCATATCTAGGAAAAGAAAATGCAACAACAACAGACTGATCTGTTAAATTACAAAATTTCTCATAAAAGTCTCCTGCTGGAGAACAATACATTACGTTACCTCTAATCGAACTTAACGTATTTGCAAACCAATCTGCAGCTATATGTGATACACGATGACCTACGATTAGCACTTGATCAGCACCTATAATCGCATCAATAGCCTTAGAAATTTCCTCAATATTCGAAGGCTGTAATAAGTTTCTTAAAATATTCACTTCATTTTCGATAATTTTAGTAAAAGTATTTTGACCTTCTACATGATCTATCTCTTTTTTTTCTTTCATATAATTTGCTTTATTTAAATGAAGAAACTCATTTTGAACACTTAACTGCATATCACTGAAACCTTCAAATTCGAGTGCATATGAAAGACGAATGACCGTTGTTTCACTTACCTCAGCTTTTTTTCCAATTTGAAAAGCTGTTTTAAATGCACACTCCTCTAAATTTTCAATCATATACGTTGCTACTTTTTTTTGCCCTGGTGATAATTGCGAAAACCTTTCTTTTACTAATAATTTAAAACTATGTCGTTCCATAATTTTTAATCCTTCCAATGATGAAGTTTATACTTCAAATTAATTTAAAGTTGCAGTTAATACTTCTTTTTTCTACATTAACATAACCATAAAGTCGGGGCAAGAAAAAGTAGCGGTAAATGATCACGAAAAGATAGTATAAATATTTTTAAAAAATTTCCTATTTGTCCCCTATATTTCTTGCATTTCCTTTCCTTCTTGCCCGTAAAATATTTGTAGTAATTAGTTAATTGCCCTTACAATTTACCTTAAATTGAATTAACTAAAATAGGACTACTATTCATAAGTTGAATCCAGTCGAAAGCCATAAATGTGTATACAATAGTTTTCGCAAAAAGGATATAAACTTTATTTGTATACCCTAATTCCAAGGAGGGGGAAAGTTTGAAAGTTTTAATCATATGGCGTCTCTTAACAGTTGGTGGAGTTAATGCTGGCTGGAGGAATCGTTCAATTTACTTTAAAAAGTTTGGAATTCATACTGAGTTTCTATATACAACTGATCATGGTGGATTACACATAATGGAAGATATTGCACCTGTCTATTTAACAAAAGATGAAAACGAAATCATTGGGATCATTAAAAATAATGCCTATGATGCAATCATTGTGGTCGATACAGGAGCAGCATATAAGTGGTTACAGAAAGCTAATTATAAAGGTCCAGTTATTGTAGAAGCACGAACGCCAGAGCTAATTAAACTACAGCCACATTTAAAGAAATTCAGATTAATTGAACCTGTTTCGATTGTCGTACCATCGAATTATCAAAAGAGATTAGTCTCCATCCTAACAGATAATATCCCCATTAAAGTAATCTACAATGGTGTTGACACCACATTTTTCCATCCATTAGCTCAAGAAGAAATCGCATATGCAAATAATCCAATTCTTCCGAGCAATAAGAAAATAGTGTGCTGTATTGGTCGGGTCGATAAACGAAAAAACTGGCCAATGTTAATCGAAGTTGCAAAGAGGATAAAAAGTGAACGTTCAGATATTGAAATATGGTTAATTGGAGGTGCACAAAGTGTGCAGCGAGAAGACTTTGCATTAACCTGGAAGGAAGAGGGTCTAACTGATATTATCAAATGGTTTCCAGTTATCCCTTATCAACAAATGCCCCATGTATACGCAAAAGTACGTCAATCAGGTGGTTGCACAATCGCTACTACAAAAGTAGAGTCATTTGGTAATACTTTTATCGAATCGATGGCATGTGGGGTCCCTGTTGTTGCTTCTAATATAATGCCTATTTCGGAAATTGTTCTTCAAGGTGAGACAGGTTTGCTTTTCCGCGGGCATGATGTACAAGATGCCGTAAAGATGATTTATCAAATTGTTGATAATCATACACTTCATCAAAAGCTTTCACAAAATGCCGTAAAGCATGTTGAACAAAATTTTGCGATTCAAAAAGTAGCCGATATTTATCGAGAGTACCTTTTAAAATTTGGTGAAAATAAAATTAGTGATGTGATTCAAAATGATTGAACCTATTTCTTATATAAAAAAACTAGAAGGAAAATCAAATGCACATTTAATTACCTTTAGTGATGGTAGAGATTATGTTGTAAAATATTTTCGTTCAGGATTTGAGAAAACTTTACCAAACGAATGGGTTGCCTACTGTATTGCTAGATTTTTAGATTTACCTGTTCCTTACGCTCAAATCGTTTCGATACCTGAAGAATTCTCAAGAACAATTCCAGATTTAGAGCTAGAAGAAATTCAACTCTCAAGGTTTCAGTTTGCTTCTTTATATGTACCTGAAACTTTAAATGGTCATCAAGTTTCAACAGTTCCAAGTATAGTAAATAAAGATCAATTAGCTGGCATCATTTTATTTGACTACTGGCTGTGCAATGGAGACCGTACTCGAAAAAATATTTTATTACGTGAAGAATCCTTGGATCAATTTAAGCTTTGGATTATTGACCATGCTGAAGCATTTGGTTCTTACAGTTGGTTAGTTACAGAGTTAGAAACTTTGCCTCAAAAAATAATGAAAAGTGCAACACATCAATTCATGTCCCTATTTATAGAAAGTGAAGAAAAATTTAATGAACAACTGGAGATCATCCAAAGGTTCCCAGTCCTCCTAATGGAAGAAATTGTAGAATTAACACCTGATGATTGGTTACTATCAAAGGATGACAAAAAGGCAATTGTTGGCAGATTGGTAAATCGAAGAAAAAAAATACTTCCATACCTTAAACATAAATTCGTAAAAACGATTTACCGTCCTTTACATGAACAAAAAGATTAGCATGAAAAAACGACTTCATTTTAGAAGTCGTTTTTTCTCATTATTAACGAATGATGGACGGTTTACCAACTGGATAATATTCTATTTTCTCACATTCTCTTATTCGATCTTCCATTATACAGTTTCTTCCGTCAAAAATGATTGGATTCTTCATTTTAGTTAGTATGCTAGGTAATTCAAGTTCTCTAAATTCTCTCCACTCTGTAACAATAAAAATTGCATCTGCATTGGTCACACATTCATTTATTGAGCTTGCGTACGCAATGTTACTACCTAGAATATTTTTTGCATTTTCAATTGCAACAGGGTCATATGCCATTACTTCTGCACCTAATTTTATTAAAGAATTTACAATTTTAATAGATGGTGCTTCTCTCATATCGTCTGTATCTGGTTTAAAAGATAAGCCTAAACACGCTATCTTTTTCCCTGCTAATTGACCAAATCGTTCAATAGCTTTCTTTACAAGCAATTCGTGTTGAAATTTATTTATTGAAATAATTTCTTTTAAAAATCCAAATTCAACCCCATTTAACTGAGCTGTGTGCAATAATGCTTTAACATCTTTTGGGAAACAGGAACCACCATAACCAATCCCTGCATATAAAAATGCTTCACCGATCCGTTTATCTTTCCCCATCCCTTTTGCTACATCTTCAACATTTGCACCGAGTGCTTCACAAAGGTTTGCTATTTCATTTATATAACTTATTTTACTTGCTAAAAATGCATTAGACGCATATTTAATCATTTCTGCACTTCGAATACTAGTAATTAAAATTGGTACATTTAATGGTTTATACATTTCTTCAACAATTCTAGCAGACTCTTGATTACTGCTACCTATAATAATTCGATCCGCTTCCATCGTATCTTTAATTGCAGAGCCTTGTCTAAGAAACTCCGGATTTGAGACGACATCAACGACAATATCTTTCCTACAATGTTGTTGAATAATTTCCTTTACGTTTTCATTCGTTCCAACAGGTACTGTACTTTTTATAGCAACAATGACATCTTTATTAATATTCTTTGCAATATCAATTGCTGCACCTTCAAGATAGGATAAATCAGCTGCACCATCTTCCCCTTGAGGAGTTCCTACTGCAATAATAATAACTTGAGCATCTTCTAAACCTTTATCATATGATGTTGTGAAAAATAATTTTCCTAACTTAATATTTCTAGTTATTAATACTTCTATTCCCGGTTCATATATTGGAGAAATACCGGCATTTAAATTATTGATTTTAAGTTCATTTATATCAATACAAGTAACTGAGTGACCAATCTCTGCTAAACAGACTCCTGTTGTTAAACCTACATAGCCCGTACCTAATATTGAAATTTTCAAGTTAATCCACTTCCTGATTCTTTATATTTGGAGTATCATCTGCTATGACCTCATTTAAAAAAGCAATCACTTCATTTTTTATATCTTCTCTATTGATTGCAAAGTCAATCGTAGCCATTATGAATCCAATTTTATTTCCAATATCATATCGTTTCCCCTCGAAATTAAACGCAAGTACAGACTGGTCTTTATTTAATTCATTAATCGCATCAGTTAATTGCAATTCACATCCTTGTCCAACAGAAAGTGTTGATAAAATATCAAAAATCTCCGGAGTAAGAATGTACCGTCCCATAATTGCATAATTCGAAGGGGCATCCTCTAATTTTGGTTTTTCTACAAGACAATCAACTTGAAATAAATTTGTATGATAAGTACTTTCTGTAGGTTTAATAACGCCATATTTACTTACTTCTTGATCAGGAACACTTTGTACAGCTATAACTGGTGCATTATGTTTTTCGTAAACATTAATAATTTGCTGTAAGCAAGGGGTTGTGGACATAACGATGTCATCTCCTAGCAAAACTGCAAACGGTTCATTTCCTATAAAACTTTTAGCACATAATATTGCATCGCCTAAACCTTTTGGTTCCTTCTGACGAACATAAAAGATTTTCACCATATTGGATATTTTCTGCATCTCTTCCAATACCGTTAACTTGTTTTTTCGAGATAATGATTCCTCTAATTCATATGATTTATCAAAATGGTCCTCGATTGCTCTCTTACCTCTACCACTAATAATAATGATTTCTTCAATTCCAGAAGCTACAGCTTCTTCAACAATATATTGAATAGTTGGTTTATCAACTATAGGTAACATTTCCTTTGGCAGTGCTTTCGTTGCCGGCAAAAAACGAGTACCGAGACCGGCAGCGGGAATAATAGCCTTGCGGATTTTCATTATTCTTGCCTCCAAACTTTGTTTCATTCTACTTTATATGTAAATTAAGGAGGACTTGTCACCATATATACCTATTATGTTTAGAAAGATTATGACTTAAAAACTAGCTTTTTTTTGCATTCATCTTTATTTAGAAGACCTTCTCCCACAAGGAATAAAAATTAGTCAGCTAAATTAGAATTATATGTGCCAATCCAATCATTGTTGTGGGGGTATTCGTTTATTTGATCCAGTGGAGTCTTTATTTAAGCCGGTTAGAGCATTAATTTAGCCACTTTGGGCACTAATTGAGCCACTTTCACCACTAATTATGCCACTTTCACAAAGTGTTCGTCAAAAACCAATCATGCATGAAAATAAAAAACTGTCTCAAATGTATTTAAACTTATGAGACAGCCTTTTATATTTAGGCATTTCCCTCAAAATGATCTTTTAGCGATTTCTGTTTCTATATAATTCAGTGACACTAGTAATTCTCTTTAATTGAGTTGGTTGGGAATTAACGTTATTAGATAGATTGTTAGTTCTATTTTCTACTCTTCTTACGGTATTTGTATTTACACTATTTACCGTGTTTGCATTATTTCCGACAGTATCAGTTAGTCTTCTAATACGTCTTAATACTCTTGGATTAGTATTAACAATATACTCCTCAGCTTTTACTACTACTGTATCTCCTGGAATAGATTTTGCTCGCTCTACTAGGACTTCTTCCATTACTTTTGTTTCGACAGTAGGTTCTATTCCTTCAATTATCTCTTCTGTTGTTTGTTCTGCTTCTTCAGAAGTATTAGGCACAATCAATTGATTATTTTGTACTGCAGTTTTAAATAATGATTGAGGTTCATATTGTTCTAATTGTTCCGACGAAATTGAAGAAGCATATTCAGTTCTGCTCCATGCTGATAAAATTTCATCTGCAACACGGCTCCACAAATACTTGGTAACCGCAAGCTCCCTACCTTTTCTTCCCATATTCTTCATTAAAGTTTTATTTGATAATATTTCTGATATTTTGGTAGCGAATTCATCCGGATCTACTGGATTTTCTACAATTAAACCATTCTCACCTGGAATAATTACTTCTGGGTTTCCTCCTCTTGCAGTTGTTACAATAGGAAGACCTGCTGCCATCGCTTCATAGTGTACTCTTGCAAGCGGCTCTTGCCATAATGAAGTACAGACAAATAAATCGGCTACAGCAAACCAGTTTTGTATTTCAAAAGGTGATACAAACCCAGTCGTAATAATTGGTACATCTTGTTTTTTTGAAATCGCACGTATATAGGCAACATAGTCCGTAACATTATTTTGACTAAACCAGTTGCTTCCTACAATGACTAAAGCTAAATCTTTGAAGGATTTTGAAAGTGTTGGTAATGCTCTAATTAAACGGTCTACACCTTTGTTTTCTGAAAGTCTTCCAGCAAATAAAATAACCGTTTTATTTTCTAAACCAAATTCTTTTCTAAGCGTATTTCTCGTATTGATCATTTTTGAATCATTACCAGGTAAGAAACGGTCAGAATCAACACCTGAGTAGATTGTGCTAATTTTATTTGCGCTTTGAGGATATAGCTCACGTATTACATTCCCAACATAATCACTAACAGTAACAATACTTGAAACTTCTTCTAAAACTAAATTTGCTTCATCAACAGCGATTTTCCCAATATTAAACATATCATTATGCATACTTAAAGTAATTTTTGCATTTGGAGCTACCTTTCGAATTGGTAGGACAAGACGTGGTCTGTTAAAAATGTGGATTAAATCAAATTGCTGCCCTTCGATATATTGGACTACACCTTCACGATATAGTTCTAATACTTTACCAGGTACACGTACATAATCCACACCGTCAATCGTTTCATAATCTGGTAATGACGGGTCATTAACTCCTAAAACTGTAATATCGTGAACTTTGCTTAAATATGGTAAACTACCTGCTATATAAGTCTGGATCGCACCACCTAATACTGGAGGTACTGGTAGGTTTTCTGTACAAACCATCAATATTCTCATCATTTTCCACTCCAGTCGTTGCGAATCTCATTTAATGTTGCCCATTTTGACTGTTCTAGATCAACGATTGATTGGATTAATTGTTTAGTAGTTTCACCTAAAAATAGTTCTGGTTCATAAAGCACTTCTTTAATATTTTTATAAAATTCATTTGGCATTGAAAAATCGATCATTAATACTTCATATAATTCAGGTGAAATTGGATTTGCTTCGTGATATGCGTTGATCATTTCCCTTACCCATGTAACATCCCAACCGAATAAATCAGACATTGTGCCAGAAATAAGTTTTCTAAGATCTCGAATAGGCAAATCATACGCAACTCCATCTAAATCAATGACCCACATACCATTTGGACCCATTTGACCATTTGACCAACCGTAATCCTGATGAACCAAGCCCCAGCTTGCGTTTCCTTCATTTACCATATTAAAGTAATTTGAATTATTTAAGTCTTCCATGCTTTTTCTTGCCTGCTCTTGAAATGTATCAACTACATTTAATAAATCTTGACTTGCAGGCATTTCCTCATAAGCTAATGCAATTGTTCTGAACCAATTCATTTTGTTATATACTTTTTCATAACTTTTTGGCCATTTGTGCAATCTTGATGCAACCTCAGCTTGAATCGGTGGTACGTAGCCTTTACTTAAACGATGAAACTCTCCAAGTGCGTTACAAAGTAGCTTAGCACCTTCTAAATCTTTCGAAACTGGCGCCAATTGTTCAATCCATTCTGCAACGAACCATAACTTCCCGCCAGCTTCTACATACTCTTCACCGTCTCTAGTTCGAACGATGCCTGGAACTCTAGCCTGTTGCACTTCAACTAAATACTTTTGAGCACCTAAGCTAAACATGCTTCTCGTAGGTCTTCTGTGTAAAAGCTTAAAGCTTTTTGGTCCATCGTTCGTCTCAATTTTCCAAATCGCACCACCTTTGTCGGCTTTTGTTGTAATGACTTGCATGCTATTTACTTGAAGATCATAAGACTTCAGTACTTCAAGCCCAATTTTTTCAATATATTCAGGCACATAGAACTCATCGTGAATAAGCTCATCGACAATCCATGGCTCAATTATTATATTATTCAATTTCTCCCTCCTACTTTTTAGAGCCCATAAAAAAATTCACATTTCAAATTAAATGAAATGTAATACGTTATTAACTATACTTTTATGCTCTAAGTGAGTTAAGACCTATTGTAATAATATGATTTAGTACAAGTATTGTGAGGGTATTTGTTTATTCTAGTAAAAAGATTTTCATTATCTAGTTATATACATATTTCTTCTTGAATTCGAACTTTGTCGTTTAAAGTGACATATGATATTGCAACTCTTGTTAGGTAAGGAGGTTTTTATCATTCATAAAACTGATGCTAAGCGCATCTTGATTACTGGATGTGCTGGATTCATTGGATTCCATTTAAGTCGCCGACTATTAGAAGAAGGCTTCCTAATTGTAGGCATTGATAATATAAATGATTACTATGATCAAAGTCTAAAATATGATAGATTGGATCTTTTAAAAAAATATAAGAACTTTAGTTTTTCACATGGTTCGATTGATAAGATGGACCTATTAAATGAACTCTTTGAACAAAATGACTTCGATATCGTTATTAATCTAGCAGCACAGGCTGGAGTTCGATATAGCTTAGAAAATCCAAGTTCATATATTCAATCAAACCTTGTAGGTTTTGCCAATATATTAGAGTGCTGTAAAAATCATCAAATTAAACACCTCATATACGCCTCTTCAAGCTCGGTTTACGGTAACAATAAAACAACTCCCTCTTCAATTAATGATCGGGTTGACGAACCAATTAGTTTATATGCAGCTACAAAAAAATCGAATGAATTAATGGCACATTCTTACAGTCATACGTTTAATCTACCTACTACCGGATTACGTTTTTTTACTGTCTATGGACCATGGGGTAGACCAGATATGGCACTTTATAAATTCGCGAACTCAATTATAAACGGAAAACCAATAGATGTTTATAATTATGGAAATATGAAACGTGATTTTACTTATATTGATGATGTAGTTGAATCAATTGTAAGAATCATTAAAAATGGACCACCAAATGAATCTTCCTCATACTATAAGCTTTATAATATCGGTAACCATAGCCCAGTAAAATTAAACTATTTTATTGAGGTTTTAGAAGAGAAACTTGGTATAAAAGCAAATATTCGATTATTGCCAATGATTTCAGGAGAGGTACTTGAAACATATGCAGATATTGATCAGCTCGTACAAGACATTCAATATAGCCCGACTACTTCAATTGAAGAAGGCATTGCTAAATTCGTAGAATGGTTTAAGGAATATAAAAAGATTAACTAGAGGATCAAACTAGTAGACTAGAAATGAAAATAACCACAAGGATCACAATTTCCTTGTGGTTTATTCGTATTTTCGAAGTGAATCACTTTCTAAATCTACAGAGAATGGTAACTGGAATCCAAAAAATAAGCCAAATTTATGGGCTCATAACGTACATATTACTCATTTGACTTTTATCATCACTTAACATATGAATATATTCTTCATTTAATTGATCAGTTAAAAAATCTCTATAATGCCATATTGCTAATAAGCATAGTTTAAATTTCTCTATAATACCTGCATTTTTAACTCTTCTAGCCACACTAATTAAATCTGTTAAACCTTCAATATAATTCTTCTTTTCACATTTTAAAAGTGATTGTGCATAGCCGAAGTCCAAATACAATTGCTGTTTATACAAATTAGAACTATTGGCCATTTCAATAATCAAATTTTCATGAATTTTGATCAATTCTGCAGCATCTTCTAATCTGCCTAATTTTACATAGGATTCGATAATTCTCGGGATGCCGACATATAAATCAACACGGTCTTTAATCCAATTGTAGTATTCATCAACATAGTGTAACTCGCCAAAATCAAGTAATGTAACATAACGATTACCGATTGCAGCTTCTGCAAAAAAGTCATTTAGCTTACCATATTCTGCTATAATTTCAAGTACTTCATCGATTGAATTACTTAACCTGTTTAAAGCAAATCCTTGATATACTAACGCATAACCAAAATGTTTTTCATTCTTTGCCATTTTTTCTAATCGTTTAGCATAATGAAGTACTTTGTCCCACTGTTTTAACATATAGTAAGTAGCTGTAATCCATAAAATTGTTAATTCCTGAAAATCGTCTGGCATATAGCTCACATATTCAAGTACATGGACAAGTGTAGAAGGCCCATCTTTTGTTAATCTATTTAAATAGTACTTTCTAAAATAGCTTATAGCGACTTCCTCTGCTGTTTGATCTGGCATATGATGAATAATGATTTCATACAAAGGCAAAGCCTCTTGCTCTTTTCCTTCAGCAAATAACTTTTCAGCAATTTCATATAAATTCTGCAAATTTTTTGTACGAATCGTTTTAGATTTTTCTTCTAACATTTCTGAAACGATAAAATCTAGCTCTTTATTAAATCCATTTATTGCACATTTATAAATAAACGCTACACTTCTTCGTTTATCTAAATATCGATTCTGATTAAAGCATAATTGCGTATAGCTCGAGTAAAAATGCCCTTCTTCCAAACCGAACGCTTTTGTAATTGCATCTAAATAATGCAAAGAAAGTGGCTTTTTATTATTAAATACTCTACTAATATCACTAATATGGATTCCAGAATATTTAGCTAAATCAGCTTTATTCCAATTTTTGTCATTCATTAATGTAAGAAAATCATATAGAAGTATCTGATTCATAAGCTTTCCTTTCCATACTTGGTAATAATCTTTTTATTTCATCGCTCCCAACCTTTTGTCTAGATAAAAAAATAAACAATTAGGTATTATCGCACAGGTCTATTAGGTTAATTATACTATTTTGCCATTTTTTTAAAATAGGAAATATTCAATTATTTAATTAAAATTAATTAATTTATAAAGCATAGTAAGGAAAAATAATTTAAAAGACTTTCCTCATAAGTTTTAAAGATCCTGCTATTTTTACGTCCATCTGCATTCTTTTCCTATTGTGGGAAATAATACCTTTATATTTTTCTAAATTACATATTGGGGATGATTAAATGTTCAAAAAGATTATTTCACTAATTCCTGAATATCCAATTTTTATCCAAGCTTTTGTTACTTTTATCGTTCCTTTAGGTTTATGGAAGTTTTTTAAATGGGTTCATCTTATGGAGAAAGAGTGATTTAGATGAAACAGTGGAGATCCAAAATGAATCAGGAATCTCTAATTAATGAAACACAAAATAATAATGAGTATTTGTCCAGTAATCTCCAAGTAAATTTAGGTTGGCTTTTTAATGAAATCGGACATAATTCTGATGTAAAGTTTAGAGAATTTCTATTAGGTGATACAGATATTCAACTTGCAATCATTTTTATTGATGGCTTATCTAATGCAGACTTAATTCAAAGGCATATAATGGGCGAATTAATGACGGGACTTACTACCATTGCCACGAATCAAATAAAAAATGGGGACTCTCTGAGTGAAATTGATATTAAAAGATTTATTAAAGAGCGAACACTCACTGTTTGTACGATTGAAGGTGTCACTACTTATAAAAAATTAAAATCAGATATTCTATTTGGCTCAATTGCTTTGTTAGTAGATGGTATTCCTGAGTGCTTTTTAATAGGTGAAGCACTTACAAAATCAAGAGATATAAATGAACCTGAATCCGAGGCACTAGTTCGTGGTCCAAGACTTGGCTTTGTTGAAAATTTAGCAGATAATACCGCCTTATTAAGACGCTCTGGTAAAAATCCAGATTTAACTATGATTGGAATTGAGATTGGTGAAGTTTCAAAAAAAGAATTAGTCATAGCTTATATTTCAGGTATTGCGGATTCTAAACTGATTGAAGAAGTAAAAAAAAGAATTAAAAGAATTGAAATTGATAGCGCTCCCGATTCTGGTTATATCGAACAGTTAATAGAAGATAATTACTTAAGTCCTTTTCCTCAGATTCAAAGTACCGAACGTCCTGACCGGGTTATTAGTGCTTTAATGGAAGGTCGAGTTGCCATTTTATTAGATGGTTCACCGTTTGCGCTGATCGCCCCTGTAACTTTTCAAATGTTAATACAATCTCCAGAAGATTATTATGAGAGATGGTATGCTGCAACCTTAGTCCGATTATTACGATATCTGTCATGTTTTATTGCTTTATTTGCTCCATCCTTATACATTGCTTTTATTTCTTTTCATCAAGGTTTAATTCCAACTAAGCTAGTATTTCATATAGCAGCTACTAGAGGTGGCGTACCATTTCCTCCATTAATTGAAGCACTTATTATGGAAGTCTCGATTGAAGTATTAAGGGAAGCCGGACTTCGTTTACCAAAACCGATTGGACAATCTTTAGGAATAGTTGGTGGGTTAATTATTGGTCAGGCAGCAGTTGAAGCAGGTATTGTAAGTACAATTATGGTTATTGTAGTAGCAGTAACAGCAATTGCCTCCTTTACTCTACCGCAATATAATGTAGGAATTGCGCTGCGTATGCTTCGTTTTGTTTCCATGATTTTTGCAAGTATATTTGGATTATATGGAGTCATTTTATTTTTCCTTTTACTATGTAGTCATTTAGTTAAACTTAAAAGCTTTGGAGTCCCTTATCTAAGTCCTGCTGCTCCAATTAGATTTAGCGATTGGAAAGATTTCATCTTAAGAGCTCCATCATTTATGATGAAAAATAGACCAAAAAGTACGCAGCCAAAAAGAACAAGAAGGATGAAATAGTATAAGAAAGGAGGCGTACTGATGAATTCAGAACCTATTGATCGTATTTCAACGAATCAAACTGTCATGCTAATGGTCAATTTTATTTTTGGTGCAGGTATTTTAATCTTACCAAGAACGATTACCGACAAAGTAAAAACGCCAGATGGTTGGATTTCTGTCATCATATCCGGATTGTTAATTTTACTCTTAGTCTTTTTACTAGTTATGCTGTGTAAACAATATCCGAATGAAACATATTTTCAATTTACTCAAAAAATTATTGGTAAATGGCTAGGAATTCCATTAGGTATCATAATGATCATTTATTATACTTGTCTATCAGCTTTAGAGGTTCGGGTAATGTCAGAAACTACTAGATTGTTCTTACTACAAGGTACTCCTTCTTGGGCTATTTTAATTCCGTTCTTGTGGATTGGTTTATATATAGTTCTAGGGGGGATCAACCCAATTGCTCGAATGTTAGAAATTATTTTTCCAATCACAGTATTTTTCTTTTTATTAGTTATTTTTTTAGGTATAGGAATCATTAATATAGACAATCTACGGCCAGTCCTTGGAAATGGGATCAAGCCTGTCCTGAATGGGCTTAAAACAACATCCCTTTCATTTTCAGGTTTTGAAGTGATTTTATTTATTTTTATGTTTATGAAGGATAAAACGAAAGTATCAAAATCAATTATGTTTGGCATAGGTATACCATTTGTTTTTTATTCGATTACTGTTGTTGCAGTAGTCGGAGCTTTCTCAGTAGATGGTGTTTTATTGCAAACTTGGCCCGTACTTACTTATATTCGCAGCTATGATATACAAGGTCTAATTGTAGAAAGATTTGACTCATTACTTCTAGTTATTTGGATCATGCAAATTTTTGCCACTTATATCATTGCATTTTATATTTGTACTCTAGGTATGGCTCAAGTTTTTAATAAAAAAAGAATTCAACCTTTTCTGTTTGGCACGCTTCCATTTATTTACATTATCGCTATGATTCCAAGAGATATAAATGAAACTTTTAAAATGGCCGATTTAATCGGAAATACTGCATTTTATTTATTTGGTATTGTCCCAATACTCCTACTAGTGATAGCATTTGTGAGGAAAAAATTAAATGAGAAAATGTAGGCTAAAACGAATCGTAATAAATTCAATTATTAATATAATTATTCTAGGATTATTATCAGGTTGCTGGAGTAGTAGACCAATCGAGGACTTAAACATTATAGTAGGTTCTTCTATAGATAAAGATGAAAACGGTAAATTAAAGTCGACTCTACAATATGTTGTCCCCGAGGCAATGACCACAAAATCAGGTGGGGTTAATACTGCAAAGCCTTATATAAATGTGGTTGGGGAAGGCATTTCGTTAGAACCATCTGGATGGGAAACGACTTTAAGTAGAGAAGGATTCATTTTTGGAGCCCATCAAAAAAGTGTTATCATTAGTGAAGAACTTGCTAGAGAAGTAAACCTACGTGAGCTTACTGATTTATATTTCCGAGATCTTGATATCCGTGGAAGTACGCTACTTTTTATAGCAAAAGGCAAAGCTAGTGAAGCACTGGAAACGAATGAACCAAATATCATCCCTGCATTACGAATCGTTGAAATTGCTAACGAATCATCAACTTTAGAATTAGTCAATAAAACACCTTTAATAAAAATCGGTGGATTAATGAACTCTGGTTCTAGCTTCCTCCTCCAATTATTAGAAAAAACTGATAAAGGTGCTAAGTTTTCAGGCGGTGCCATTTTTAACGGTAAGGTAAATAAAATGATAGGCACTCTTGATACACAAGAAGTAGCCGGCATTAATTGGATTACTGCTCAGGGCAAAGGTGGATCTGTAAAGGCATACACTAAAAAGTCAGATGGACCGACTTGGTTTCAAATTGAATCGATAACAAGTAAAGTGACACCTCATATAAAAGGTGACAAAATCTCTTTTGACGTGAAAATTGAATCAGAAGGTAGAATAGCAGAATATTGGAACCCTAAACTAAATTCTGCATTTGAAGAGAAAAATGTTAAAAAAATTGAAAAAGCAACCGAAAAGGTAGTAACAAACATAGTTGAAAATGTAACAAAAAAGCTACAAACTGAATTTAAATCAGATGTTGCCGGTTTCGGCAATGAAGTAAGAATTCAAAATCCAAAAAAGTGGAAAAAAATGAGTAAAAATTGGGATGAGCTATTTAGTAAAGCCAAAATAAATTACGATGTTAATATTATAATTAGAGATTATGGTATGATTGGAAAGAAAAAAAATAAATAAAAATAGCTCGAATCCATCAATTATAAGGATTTGAGCTTTTTTAATGAATCTATAGCGGAATTAATCTTTAATTGCTTCATTTTTTTGTCCAAATAAGGATGAAATTGCTTTTTCTTTACTTAATTCTAATGTAATTACTTTTTTCATTTGTGAAAATTGACTTGCATTAATAGTAATTATCCCATCGTTATGATAATATTCCGAAAATACCACATAAAATAAATGAGGAAACAATAGATCAGCTTTAAGAAACCGGAGCTGCAAACATGTTAACGGGTTTACTTCTTGATATGCGATAATCATTTTCATCATTAATTTTACATTCCAAGTTTTTTCTTTATTCATTACCATATTTAAAATTCTTCTTAGATCATGAACTGGTAATTCTAATTTTAATGAACTCATATCAAGGAAATATAAATTGGCGTCTTCTCCTATTGTAAGATTTCTTTCATCAAATTTCTGATAGGAAATTGTTTTGTCGCTCTCTTTTTCTTCTCCTAATTCAGCAATTGAATAGTTTTCGATTATGGTAAGAGCTTTCTCACATTGCATTAAAATTTGATTTATATTCTTTAAAAACAGTTTATCGACTTCATTTTGATGTTTAGCTTTAGCTTTTTCGTCTTTCCATTTTGTTAATTTTAGAAATTTATTTTTTAAATCATTTTTCCAATCTGTTTGTAATGTTGAAAATTGTTCATGCGTGATTTCCATTCCTTTTGAAGCCTTATGAAATGTTGCAATCCCGTTCATAATGATGTTAAGATCTTCCTCACTCTCAAAATCTGGAATTCTACCATTAACTGCTTCAAATAACATAAAATAATCATCTTTATATTTAACAAAACCTTCACCCATTTTTGTTGTTAATACCTCAGGTGTAAATACGCCATTATCTCTTAGATAGTCGACTACATATATCATAAATTCAATATATATTTCATTAATTATAACTTTCTTCAAAAAAACTTCGCCGATATTTGTATCAATGGGCCACTCAGCTTTTTTTTCATCAATGAATTCTAAAGATTTTTGTTTAACTTCTAAAGGGTAATTTGCAATTACTTTTTTTACTAAATCACTAAAAAAAGCGTCCAAAAAGATACCTCCCAAATAATACTTATCCACTTTTTAATCTATGAATATGTACTTGTTTAGAAACGGCTAATCTACTAAATAAATTTAAAAGTAATTTTATTCCTGAGTTCAAATGACTTTCACTTAAATTTCATTCAGTTAGATTTTTTTAGTTAGATGAATGGTTATTTATTTTACTGAGAGTAAACTAATAAATTTCATTCTCTACAGTTTACTTTATTAAATCCCGTTTAAATACAAATTTCTACTCGTTTTAAGAAATATAATGATTAGTATTCTTATCGTTTTCTTCACTTAAAAATTATAAAGTTATAGTTTATCAATACTTTCTTAACATAATTTAATACTTCGACTTCCAAAAAAAATCCTAAAGAGTTGAATGTATCACTTTAGGATTTTTAACATAGGTTCTTATTCGCTAAGCAATTTTATCTGAGTAAAATTACATCAAATTCCTCATAATACTCATAAAAAGGAGTTTTACGAATGAAAGAACTATTTATCTTTATTTTGTTATCATTTTTTTGTTTCTTGATCATTTACGTACTTACATTATTACAAGGATATGATTTACACTATTTAACATTGGCACTTTCTTATAATAAAGTTGGTTTTGTGAAACTTGATAAAATATTGCTTTTTTATTTCATCCTTTATTTCGGCTTAACGATATGCCATTTTTCGTTTTTTTGTTTCTCCAATTACAAATTCAACTCTCTAGTAATTAAATCCGCACAGTGATAAATTATGCTATTTATTACCATTTTTAAGTTTGAAGTATCATTTAATGTTAAAAATTTCTTATTTCAATCAATATTTAGGAAACGTTTAAAAACTCAAAATACATTTTTTTATTATATTTACTGATGTTTTTGAATAATTTTTTTAAGAAATTAGAGAGAGTTTAATTCTTGAGCGGTAAAAACGTTGATTTAATAAGGTAAAAATAACCCAATTGACTGATTGTTAAATATTCCTAATAATCAGAATATAAGGTTAATTCCTTAAGATTAATTTGAAAGGGTGTATTGTATTTGAAGAGTAATTTAGTCATGCCACTCAAGGTTGTTTCTACTAGTTTTATAGCAGCTAGTTTGCTATTTTCTAGTCACACTTTTGCTTCGGTTGATTCTACTTCTCAGAGTGGTGTATCAAACGTTGAGCAATATTTAAAACATTTAACAAAAGAGGATCGCAATCGAGTTCATAGCAATGTTGAAACAGCAGAACAAGATAAATATTTATCACCTAAGCTCGATACGACTAGTAATAAACCTGTTGGCATCATCGTTCAATTTGCACAGGATCCGGCTAAAACGGATGTACAGAAAAACGAAGAAAACGGTATTGCTGTCTCTCTAGAGGATGCTAAAAATAAAGTAGAAAAGTCGCATCAACAGTTTAAAAATAAAATCGGACAAGCAAAAAAAGCCATTTCAACTATTCAAATTCGTAAAGAGTATCGCCAAGCATTTAATGGAGTAGCAATGACTGTTCCAGCTAATGAAGTACATACTATTCTTGCCATGGATGAAGTAAAAGCGGTATTTGAAGATAAAGTCATCAAAATAGATCCATCTCCTACAGATATTCAAACATCTGGGTCAAGTGGTCATTCTCCTGCAGTAGATAGTGCTGATAATATCGGTGCAACAAAACTTCATGAAGAAGGGATTACTGGAAAAGGTGTTAAAGTTGCTGTACTCGATACAGGAATTGATTATCATCATCCTGATTTAAAAGGTGTTTATAGAGGCGGATATGATTTCGTAAATAACGACACCGACCCAATGGAAACAACATACGACGATTGGAAAAAATCCGGAGAACCTGAAATCAATCCATTAGGTGGATCTACTTACTATACTTCTCATGGGACTCATGTCTCTGGAACGATTGCTGGTCAAGGTAAAAATAAAACCGATTATGCAGTTACGGGAGTAGCACCTGGAGTTGACCTATATGCATATAAAGTGCTTGGTCCATACGGTTCGGGTTACACAAGTAATATAATTGCTGGAATCGAAAAAGCTGTAGCAGATGGGATGGATGTTATTAATCTATCATTAGGATCAAATTATAATGATCCTCTAGATCCAAATGCAATCGCAATAAATAATGCTGCTTTAGCTGGAACGACTGCTGTTATCGCAGCTGGTAACTCTGGAAGTGATTTGTATTCACTTGGTTCACCTGGTACTTCCCCGCTAGCAATAACAGTTGGCGCGAGTGATTTTTCGATGACGATCCCAACTGCTACTGGTACGGTTAGTTCAAATGAAAATCTTTCATTGTCAAATTTAAAACTTCTCGCAAAGAGCTATGATGATGACTTAAATACTTTGAAAAACCTATCACTGCCAATCGTTTTTGTCGGCTTAGGAAATAGAGAAAACGATTATAATGGCAAAGATGTAAATGGAAAAATTGCATTAATTGAGCGTGGAGTACTTAGCTTAAATGAAAAAGTAATGCTTGCAAAGAAACACGGAGCAAAAGCAGTATTAATTTATAATAATAATCCAACAGAAGGCCAAATTCCTCATTACCTTGGAAACGGCTTTGACTTTATCCCTTCATTTACTCTTACAAATGACCAAGGAATAAAAGTTGTAGAAAAAGTAAATCAAGGTAATACGACATTTACTTTAAACTCAATCGGTGAAATGAAAACTAACGGAGATACATTGGCTGATTTTAGTTCACGTGGTCCTTCAAACAGACTATATGATATTAAACCAGAAGTTACTGCACCAGGAGTTGCTGTTTTCTCAAGCGTACCAGCTTATGAAAACGGACCAGAACATCTTACTGACTATACGAATGCATATTTGAGTGCATCTGGAACATCGATGGCTACTCCTCACGTTGCTGGAGCCACAGCTCTACTTTTACAAGAGCATCCAGAATATAAACCAGAAGATGTAAAAGCTGCATTAATGAATACAGCAGATAGATTACAAAAGGAGTACAGTGTATTTGAAGTTGGTGCAGGAAGAATTGATGTATATGAAGCAGTTCACTCTGACGTACATATTAAAGTACTAGATAAAACGATCAGCACAAAAGATGGTAAAGATGTATCAATACCTGATGTTACAGGAGCATTAAGCTTTGGACCACAAGTTACTGTAGACAAAGCAAAAACTGACTCTCGAGTAGTTTCTATTTCAAATACTAGTAACAAAAAGAAAACATTTACTGTCCAAGTTAAGTTTAATCAAAATGTAAAAGGAGCTAAAGATGCTTTAGCTAACAATATTACGCTAGATGTTCCTAATACGGTTACTATTAATGCGAACAAAACGATAAAAATCAAACCAACAATTCATATTCCTGCTACTGCAGAATTTGGTAACTACGAAGGTTATATTTATATATCAAATAATAGTAATCCTGACGAAGTTTACCAATTACCATTTGGATTCAAGCATTTACAAGAAGGCATCAATACAATTAATGCCTTTGAGGACGCCTTCACAACACGACGTGACTTAAATAATAGTTTCCCTTATGGAACTGGAATTGAATTTTCACTTAATAGTTCAATGGAAACAGTAGATTTTGTGTTAAAAGATGCGAAAACTGGACAAGCACTTGGCCTAGTTGATGCATACGAAGGACTTTTCACGGAGGATACTCTTTTTTTCACTGAATACGGATTTAATGGATTATATAGCGCATTTACAGGTCATAAGGATCATCCAATATCTTACTCAAAAAGGCTTGCACCTCCAGGAAAATATGAAATTGAATTAATTGCTACTAACAGAGCAGGTAAAACATTTAAAAAGTCTGATACATTTTACATCGAAAATACAAACCCAGTCGTAAAAATGCAACATCCGGGTGGCGTATATGAAGTAACTGGAGATGGTATGACTGTAAAAGGTAACATATATGACCAACAAGTAGATATTATGAATCAAAACGGATTTAAATGGGATCAGTCTTCTAACATGGTTAACTTAATAAATAAAACAAAATACTCTTCAACACCTTTAGCAATTGAAAAAAATGGAGACTTTGAATTTAAGACTAGTCTTTTAGATGGTAAAGATGTAACAAAGTTCACACTAGACGCACGTGACTATGCACAAAACGGTATGCAAGATCATCCTAATTTCTCATACACGCTTGTTAAAAAAGGACTTCCATATGCGAAACTAGTAGCTAACAAAAATGATGTGAAGTATGGTGAAAATGTAACGCTATCACTTAGTACACATAATATTAAAGATTTAACAGGTGGAGAATTTACATTAACATTCCCTTCTACGACATATGACATCACAAATGTATCGGTAAATAAAGATTTCACTGCTTATGCTAAGTCACATGGCTTAAATACTGATCTTAAAATAATCGAACAAACTACAAGTAAAATCACCATAAATACTCAATTAACAGGTGATTCAATACAACCAATCCAAACTTCTATACCTTTAATCGATATTAAATTTAAAGTAAAGGAAAAACCTACTAACTATATTAAGTGGATTCAAACTATTGACATTACAAAATCTACAGCTTTTTCTTTAAATCAAGCACCTGCAACAATTCAAGGATTTGGTCAAGGGATCAATGTCGTTCCAACATACTCTCAGCTTGAAGGTGGAATCCTTGCTGATGGATTCTTAGATGGTATATGGTTAGACTACAATAAAGATTTTTCGAAAGCTGGCATGACATTAAAATTAGTTTCAAAAAGTGGTAAAACTTATACAGGAGAATTTAACAGCAGTGCACGCTACTTTGTTAAAAATCTTCCTGCTTCAAATGAAGAGTATGATTTAACCGTCAAAATCCCAGGCCATTTCGACCGACATGTGACAGTTAATGATTTATATGACATTACGAATGGCGATACTGTTGGTCGCTTATCTTATATTTTGTATGCACTAGTTATGGGTGGGGATGTTAATAACGATAATGTAATTGATGTCTTAGATGCAGATTATATTAAAACATATTGGGGTACGAACAAGCGTGCAGCAGATATCAATTTCGATGGAATTGTTGACACGAAGGATATGAGCTTTGTTCAAAAGAATTATTTAACTCCAAATCCTGATGTCAAAGATGTTCCAAAAGGTAAAAAGATAGTTAAGGGTGAAACTTTGGAGAATATTTTGAAGGATTTAGACATTCAATAACCAACTTAATAGAATAATAGAAACGTCGGATCTTTTAGAACCGACGTTTTTTTCTGACTTATTGTTCAACTAAGCGATCAATCTTCTTATTTGTTGACATGCTATTATTTGTAATAAGACTAACAACCACCATAACAATCGCATTAATAATTAGTGCAATAATGCCTACATTTAAGTCTTTCACTAGTTGTGGAAGATGTGGAAAAGCTTGAGCAAATGTCTTTTCGCCTAAATCAAAAATTGAAACAATAACCCCACCAAAAATAATTCCAGTAATAGCGCCATGTTTGGTTACAAAGTTCTTTTTCATTAAACTTAAGAAAAATGGTGGAGCAAGCTGTGTTATAAAATTATATGCCACAATTGCAATACTAAATAGAGAACTACCACCTTTAAATGTAAAATATAAACCTACTAGCGTAATAAAAGGAACAATTAATTTTATTCGTTTGGTCATATGTATTTCAGAATTAGAAGGAACCACTACTTGATAAATATTTTTAACAAATAACGTGGATATTACCATTAGAATCATAGAAGCAGGTACTAAAGCAGCTAATACCCCTGTACCCCCTATTAAACCTACAAACCAAGGATCAAAAGTCTTTTTGGAAAGAAGTAATAATATTTTGTCACTATCACTACCTTGTATCCCTTTAATTTGTAAGATTGCTGCAAAGCCTACGAAAAAAGCAAATAGTAATATTAACTGATACAATGGCATGATGATTGCGTTCTTTCTTAAAACCTTTGCATTTTTCGCTGCAAAAATTGGCGGGAATGAATGTGGCCACATATACATTCCAATTCCACTTAAAATAATAGTTGAAATATACCAAGTTAAATTCATACCATATTCTGGTAGAATCGTAAAGTTAGGCTTTGCTTGTTCAATAGCCTGATACATTGGCTTAATACCGCCATAAAAATGAATCGGTAAATAGATACCTAAAAATAGAATGATGGCAAGAATTAAAATATCCTTTAAAACAGATGTCCAAGCAGAACCATGAATACCAGATAGCATGACGAATATAGTAACACCTATCGCGCCAAATAAAATAGCCATTTTTGAAGATATTACTCCATAAGATGTTATCTCAACGATATAGCCTAATCCTTTAAATTGCAAAACTAAGTAACAAAATAAAGCGACGATTCCAACTATAGCAACAAGTACCCCTAGAATCGGGCTGTCATATTTCTTTGCCATAAAATCTGACTGAGAAATTAGTTTATGCTTTTTGGAGTATTTCCAAATTTCGGGAAAAGCCCAGTAAGATATGATTGATGCAATACATCCATATGAAACGATACTAAAAATTGAACCACCTTCACCATATGCTGAGCCACTTGCACCTAAAAAGGTAAAGGTTGTATACATTTCGCCGGCTGATAATAAGAAGATGAAAAGCGTTCCCATTCCGCGGCCACCAACAGACCATTGTTCTAAGTTCATTTCTTTACCTTTTTTTGACCATATGCCAATAATGATAGAAACAGCGAAAAATAAGAATATAAATAATGTTCCAGTATTCATTACAATTCCTCCTCTTTATTCGCAGGATCAAAAAGATAAATTAAACCTAAAAATGCAGTAGTAAGAAATGACCATAGTACAATTGAGAAATGGAAAAAAGGCATACCAAGTACGTAAGGAGTAACCTTATTCGAAAACAACGCTCCTATTACAAAACCAATAATCGGGATAAAACCAAGTAAATAGATTTTTTTCATACTCTACTCTCCTTAATTTTAATGATTTAAAATGTTAATAGCTCCTTGAACAAATATCTTTATTCCATCTTTCAAAGCTCTCTCATCGATATTAAATTTCGGATGATGGTGTGGATACACTATTCCTTTTGACTCATTTCTTGCACCTACAAAAAAGTAACTCCCAGGAGCTTCAAGAAGGAATGCTGAAAAATCCTCACTTCCCATTATTGGTTTAATTAATTCACGATTTTCTTCTCCAAATAGTTCACAAACAGTTTTATCTATTAAACTAGTTACTACCTCATCATTAATGACCGGTGAGTATCCGTAATGGTATTCAATCTCGTATTTTGCACCATGAGCATCGGTGATACCCTTTACAATTTGTTCGATCAACTTTGGTATATTATTTCGAATTTCAGGTTTAAAGCTCCGAACTGAACCACCAATTGTAACAAAATTTGGGATAACGTTTACTGCTGTACCTCCATTAAATTGTGTAACTGATATGACCGCAGTATCGATTGGATCAATCTTCCTTGATACGATATGCTGTAAGTTTGTAACAACTTCAGTTCCAATCAGAATTGGATCAATTGTTTGATTCGGCTGAGATGCATGGCCACCTTCACCAAAGATTGTTAGTTTAAACATATCTGCACCTGCCATAATAGGGCCATAATTTAAACCAATTTTTCCGGTTTCCAAATTACTCGTTAAATGTGCTCCGATAATCAAATCAACTCCATCAAGCACTCCTGCATTTACCATCTCAATTGCACCACCAGGTGGTAATTCTTCAGCATGTTGGAAAATAAATCGAATCTCACCTTTTATCTTTTCTTTAAAACTACAAAGGAGTTTCGCAGTTCCTAATAGCATCGCAGTGTGCCCATCATGCCCACATGCATGCATTATGCCATCCTTTTTAGAACTAAATTCAATTTCATTTTCTTCCTGTATTGGAAGTGCATCCATATCTGCTCGAATTGCAAGTACTTTCCCTGAATGACTTCCTATTAATCTAGCAACAATACTAGTTTTAGTTGGTCTAGAAATTTCTAAACCTCCAAATGAATTTAGCTTGTCATACACGAATTGAGCAGTCCTTTCTTCCTGGAAGGATAGTTCCGGATTTTCGTGTAAATACCTTCTCCATCCAATTACTTCATTGTTAATCGAACCTACTAATGCATCTAAGTTTAATTCAGATAAAAGATCATACTTCATTGAAGCACCTCCACGAATCATCAAAATATATTTAAGGAATATTTAAGGTCTTTTTCCTTATATGTTGATTTTATTACTTGAAAGCGATTTCTACAACACTTTTTATTAATAATTCTAAATATTAATAATATTTAATCCAAAAAAATAAACACTTCAATTTGAAATGTTTATTTGAAACGATATATTTTACTTGGTCTCCCACGGTATGATAAAGATTCCTCACCAATGCATTCTAGTAATTCTACTTCACATAAATCTGCTACAATGCGTCTAGCATTTCGTTCTGTCATATTAAGCTGCTCAGCTAAATTCTTTGTTGTAAAATCATTCCAATCCATTCTCTTAATAAGGTTTTCAATTTTATGAAATGTCTTTACACTAATATTCCCTAATTTAAGCTTTTGCAAAAGTTCTTGGTCATTTGTTCTATAAGCATATGAGATTTCTTCTTCACTTCCAATTGATTCGATAATTTCGCCATTCTCTTGGACAATTATTATTTTACGATTTTTCGTCTCTTTAGACTGTTGAATTGATTCAATCGCATTTTTCTCTGCAGAAAAAACGGTTTCACCATATCCAATACCTACAGAAACCTTAGAATCTGCTTCTAGCGATAACTGCTCCATCGTATTCTCTAACATATTAATCTCCCGTTCAATTGCACCTCTAGAACTATAAATCAAATATTTCCCATATCCCTTTTCAATTAGAGAACCATTTAATTGTTCACATAGTGTTAGAAGTACATCCTTTATACGAAGCTCGATATGCTGTAAATGATAAGGAGATTTAGCTTTTTTTATAATACCCTCGAAATTTTCTATTTCAACCAACTCTACTCCAATTTGAGAATCTTTAAAATAAAGGCCTTTTACTTTCTCCGTTAGAAGTTTTAAAGTTTGCTGAATATCAACTCTACTAGTTGAGATCCATTCGACTGGAACTTCACGTTTTTTTAATTCCTGAAAAACAGATGGAAAATTAGTCAAAACACCTTCAGTTTTATTTGCTTCCCATAATTCAAGGTGAAATTGTAATATTTCCTCGAAATGAATAGCTTCTTCATCAAACTTTTTTATATAAAGATGATCAAATGGCTTATTCAACTGCACTAAAGCATCTTCTAATAGATTCGAATACATGGGCATATCAACGCTTAATTGCGTAATTAATTTATCTGTAAGATACATAATATTTAACAGACTTTTATAAACAGTAGATTCTGTATGTGGAATATACAACAGCTTATCATTGGAATGAATGATTTTTGTTGCAATATTATAAGGTAATTGTCCTGAAAAAAGCCAAACATCAACATCTCGATCATGCTTCTTTACAATTTCTTTCGTTTCCACCGGATCATCATATGCAAACGGTAAAAATACAAACTCCTTTTCATATTCTTTAGAAAAACTTAAAATTCGTTCTAAAGACCACTCTGGCCCGATCAGTCCAATACGATACATTCATACACCTCCAAATACTCACGGATTATGTTTTATTTACTATTTCATTATGTAATTTATATAATTAATCTTAACAGGACTATACCTTAATTTACCACGTTTATTAAAAATTGATTGAACAAAAAAAGACTTTTTCATCAAGATCTATTACTTGAATCAAAGCCTTATTAAATCTTTTAAATTCCATAGATCAAATTTTCTGCCATTAAAACGAACTTAAATAATCCTTCATTTCGTTAACTAGCTCCTCAGGTGACTCATACATGCTCATATGCCCCGCACTGTTTAAAGTAGTAGTTTTAATATTTTCTTTTTTGACTGAAAAAGTTTTTTCTGGCGGTATGATTTGATCATCTTTTCCAGCCAATAAAAGTACAGGTAAATTTGTATCATTAAGTATGTGATTTCGATCAGGTCTGTCCTTCATGCTTATAAGTGCTTTAACTGTGCCATCGACTGAAGTTTTATAACCGATTTTCTTTGCTAATTCTATTTCTGAAATATTATTTTGTACATTTTTTGGAGAGAAAAGTTTAGGTATTAATCCATCAACAATATTTTTTACTCCTTCGTTATTAACTTTCTCAATAGTTGCTACTCTACCCTTTTTTGCCTCTTCACTATCTGGATATGCAGTAGAGTGTATTAAAGAAAAACCATTTAAATAGTTAGAGTATCTTTTTGCAAACGCAAGTGTAATATAGCCTCCTAACGAGTGTCCAAACATCGTTACTTGGCTAATGTTTAATTGATCAAGTAGCTCTTTCAATACATCTGCATAATCTTCAATTGAATGCTCTTCTTTTATAGAGGTAGAGTCACCATGTCCTGGTAAATCGATTGCTATTACTCGATAATCCTCTGCCAACTTTGGAACTACTTTTTCCCAATATGCATGACTCCCCATAAAACCATGAATTAAAACGATTGTCTTCCCCTTACCTTGATCCTTATAAGCAATTGATAAATTTTGAAGTTCTACTTTATTAATAATGACTCTTCAACTCCATTCTAGTTTATTCAATGAATATTGGACTATTTTCTTCTACCCTTTAACCACATTATAAATAGAAATTACCATCATTTAAAAATATATACTAATTTAATGTCATTGAGGACTAATTTCGTTTAATTCTCGAATTTATCAACCGGTATTGGCATTATATCAACGAGTTCTAGCATTATATCAACGGTGTTAACAACTTTATCAATATTGTTCAATTTATGTTCGCATTTTTCAAAATTAAGTTCATACTCATTCAAACGATAACAGCTGCCATAAATGAATTAATACATTTAACCACCGTTTTATGAATAAAGTCCATAATTTGTTCGTATTTTATGAGATTCTGCCCCTCTATTTCTTTCTACTCTGACTTATTTAAATAAAAAAATGTCTCACAAGTGTTTAGACTTATGAGACATCCCCTATCATTTATATACCAAACCTCAAAAATTATCTATCCCCTGTTTTAAATACAGTATCAGTATCATTTCGCTGTATTTTATGATCCTGATTTTTATTAATAAATAAATATGCGACAGATAATACAATTAACCATGGTATTCCGAACTGAAGCATAATTTTAAAACCTGTAAACCATGAAGTGATCGTTAATCCTAACAATAAAATTGCTCCTAGAATTGTAAAATAAGGAAAACCAATCATTTTTATTGGTAATTTTCGACCGCCTGACATCTCCCATTTCCTTCTAAAAAATAGATGCGAAATAAAGATTGTCATCCAAGTAAACATAGCCCCAAACATTGAGATTCCCATCATAAATGCATATGATGAATCTGGTAATACTGCATTTACGATTCCCGCAACGATTATACCGATCGTTGAAACCGAAAGTGCACTTACAGGAACCCCTTTTTTACTTACTTTTCCTAAAATTTTTGGTGCATGATTACTTTTTGAAAGTGAATACACCATACGAGTTGAGGCGTACAATTGACTATTCATTGCAGACAAAGCTGCTGTTAAAATAATAAAGTTCATAAAGCCTGATGCAAAAGGTATATTTAATATTTCCATAACTTTTACGAATGGACTTTCATCTACCCCTGCCGATTTCCATGGAACGATAATCAACATAATTCCAATCGTTAATACATAAAAAATCGATAAACGGAAAACCGTTGCTTTTAGGGCTTTTGGAACAGCAATATCTGGTTCTTTTGCTTCACCTGCTGTAACCGCTATCATTTCTGTTCCTAGAAAACTAAATAATGAAATGAAAACGGCTACCCACATGCCCCACCAACCAAATGCCATAAATCCACCGTCATTTGTAAGGTTCTCTACACCAATATTCCCGTGGTTAGATGCCCCAAATAAAACATACGATCCTAGTAGGATAAAACCGACAATTGCACTTACTTTAATCATTGAAAACCAGTACTCAAAAGTTGCAAATGTATTAACACTTGTAGCATTTATATAGATTAAAACTGCTGCAAAAAAAGTAATCCAAACAATTCCAGGTACTGTTGGAAACCAATATTTCATATAGACTGCAATTGCACTTACTTCTACTCCAACAGCAAGAACTTGTGCCACCCAATATGAATATCTGACAAGATACCCAGCCATAGGATGAATATATTTTTCGGCAATTGTTCCAAACGAACCACTTGTAGGATGTGCAACAGTCATCTCAGCTAAGCATCCCATTAATAGTAAAACGATGAATGCACCTACCGCATAACTTAGTAATACGCTTGGACCCGCAGTTTTTATAGCCAGTCCGCTACCAAGGAATAACCCAGTTCCAATTGCGCACCCCATTGCAATCATCGTAAGTTGACTTGTTTTTAATTCCCTTTTTAAGCCTTTTTCTTGCTCATTTTCAATTTTATAATTAGTGGTGGATTTCTTCATGATCTCATCCCCTTGTCCCCATAGATAGCCAACTGATCTTATGCCACAACTTCACGTTCGTTTTTAAATTTTTCATATTGCTTTTCAATCATGATCTTCTTAAGCGTTTGAACAACTTCCCAAACTTCCACGTAAGAAGTGTAAAGTGCTACTGGTGCAAGACGAATAATATTCGGTGCTCTAAAGTCAGGGATAATACCGTTTTCTTTCAACGACTTACAAATACGTGCTGCTTCTTCATGCTCTAGACTAACATGTCCTCCTCGGCGTGCATCCTCTTTAGGAGATCCAATGAAAAATCCCATGTCTGGTAATTCTTGTTCAATACAATCCATTAAAAATTGATTAATACGAAGTGATTTTTCTCGAATCGCATCAATTCCAGCTTCAGTAAAAATCTCCAAAGATCCCATTAATGGAGCACAGCTTAATACATGTGGTGTACCGATTTGATAGGCTCCAGCCGTTTCGGCAGGTGTAAGAGTGTGCTCCATATCAAATTGCTTGTCTTTTCTTGAACTAAACCACCCTGCAAGTCCAGGAAATACTCCAAAATGTTTACGATTTACAAATAAGCCACCTACTCCACCAGGTCCACCATTTAAGTGCTTATAATTACACCAATATGCAAAATCAACATCCCACTCACTAAATGAATGTGGAATTGATCCAACTGAATGACAGCCATCAAAACCAATTAAAATTCCTCGTTTATGAGCTTCTTCAGTTAAACGCTTCATATCTAAAATTTGACCACTGCGATATAATACAGTCGGTAAAATAATCAAAGCGATTTCATCTGTCATTGCATTAATAATATCTTCCTCTTCTAAATAGCGTCCATCTCTACTTTTTACACAAATTAGGTCATGTTCAGGATCTAATCCGTGAATACGAAGTTGACTTTGAAGAGCATAAATATCGGATGGGAATGTAAGCTCATCTGCTAAAATCTTTTTTCGATTACCATTTGGTTGAAAAAATGTAGCAACTAACTGATGTAAGTTAACTGTTGTGGAACCGGTTACAATTACTTCATCAGAAGAACCACCTACTAATGGAGCCAATTTTTCTCCTAATTTCTCGGCCATGAAAAACCAAGGATGATTTCCCTTTGTCCAACCATCTATTCCGTAATTCTTCCAATCATCTAAAGATTCCAGTAAAGTGCGCTCAGCCCTTTTAGAAAGAAGTCCTAATGAATTACCATCCATATAGATAGAACCAGGTTTTAAGTAAAATTCATCTCTAAACTTTCTAAGTGAATCCACATTGTCCATTTTTTTTGCGTAATCTAATGTATTTTCTATAACTTTCGTATCCATTTTGCTCCTCCTCTATCAATCTACTATTTAAATCTATTTATGAAAAAATCATATCAAAATAACTGACATAATGTCAATGACACGATGTCATATTTTCAGATAATAAAAATGATTCAAATATTAGAGGTGATAATTACTGACTAATAAAGTTCAGTTTTTTCTCACATTTCTTCCATTTTTTTAAATTTACCTATATGCTAGAAGTAATCTATCTTGGAGGATCGCAGTATGAGTAATGACAAAGTAGAATCTAAGCGTCAATTACGTTCATTAATGACAAGACAAAAACTTCTAGAAGCTGCAAAAGAAGTTTTTCTTGAAGAAGGCTTTCAAAAGGCTACTATTACACAAATGATAAAAAAAGCTGATATTGGATATGGAACGGCTTATGTTCACTTTAAAGGTAAAGAAGAACTTTTGATTGTGTTAATGGAGAGCGTTATGGAAAAATTTTATGAAATTGCTGAAACTCACTTTTTTCCAGAAACGAAAGGATCCGCTGAATCAATTATTTATAAACAAGCTACTTCCTTTCTAAAAATGGCAGAAGATGAGCGAAATATGATGCAAATTTTTGAACAAGCTATTGGAGTTTCCGACATCATATCAGACAAATGGAAAACGATTCGTGAAAAGTTTATTCATCGCATATCAATAGATGTTGCGTATGCACAAGAAAGAGGCTTAGCAAGAAAAGAACTAAACCACGAGGTAGTAGCAAGAGCATGGTTTTTTACAAATGAGATGTACTTATGGGAGATTGTTCGAAATGAACAGCACGACTCGATCGAAGAAATTGCAAAAACGATTACATCACTTTACACAACTGGCCTTTATTAGAGCCACATAAAAAAGCTCAAACTTTCTCTTAAAAGTTTGAGCCCTTATTTATAGTTTTCTAATTCGATTTAGCACTACAATACATTTCTCGTAAGATAAACTTTTGAACTTTCCCTGATGCATTTCGGGGAAGTTGATCAATAAAATCAACAACTCTTGGAATCTTATATCCCGCCATTCTTTCACGGCAAAATGCTTGAATCTCCTCGTTTGATAAACGATGATTCGGTTTTAATACGACAATTGCTGTTACGACCTCTCCCCATTTAGAATCAGGTGTACCGATCACTGCAGCTTCTAAAATAGAGTTATGTTCATATAAAACGTTTTCAATTTCGACTGAATAAATATTTTCTCCACCAGAGATAAGCATATCTTTACTACGATCAACTAACGTGATATATCCATCCTCGTCGACTACAGCTAAATCCCCTGTATATAACCATCCGTCTTTAATTGTTTCTGCTGTTTCTTTCGGTTTTTTATAATATTCCTTCATTATTGTTTCACCTTTTAAGATCAATTCACCCACTTCACCTGGTAAAACTTCTTTATCTTGTTTATTGACTACTTTAATAACTGTATAAAGTAACGGTGTCTTTCCAGTTTTTCCTAAATGTTGCTCATGGTCCTCTGGAGTAAGATAAACACCTGTAGGGCCTCCTTCCGTTAAACCACATAAACTGAAGAATTGATTTGTATTAAATAATTTCATGCTTTTCATTAGAATTTCAGGTGGCATCGGAGCCGCACCGTATGCACATCTTTTTACTGAAGATAAGTTAAATTGGTCAGCATTTGGAACTTGCTGTAAGTAGTTATATATTGTAGGAACGCCAAAAAATAATGTAATTTTATATTTTTCAATATCCTTTAAAACATTAACTGGGTTAAAATCTCGATGGATAACGTTTGTCATCCCTAAGTAAAGTCCAGGTAAAAGAAAGATTACGAGCTGAGCACAATGAAATAACGGAGCAACATGTAAAAGCCGATCCTGGCAGCTCTGCCCCATTACCGCACTCAATCCATTTATTAACTTTTCTATTCGCTTATAGTCAAAAAGCGCACCTTTTGGTTGCCCGGTTGTTCCTGAAGTATATAATAAATGAAAGTCGTCATCTCCGGAAATCTCGACCTGTGGATCTTCATCAATTGATGACATTACTTCATAGAAGTTTAAACAATTTGAAGAATTCGTTGCTGGAGCAGTAATAACATTTCTTACTTTTGTTGAGGATTTTGATGCATCTAAAACAACTTTTTCTTGTTCTGAATCACATACAACCATGACACTATCTGACTGCTCTAAAATATACTTAACTTCACGTGAAACAAGACGGAAGTTGATTGGTACTACAACCGCTCCTATTTTCACAGCAGCACAATAACTAATCGCAAACAAGTCAGAATTTGCCATCATGAGTGCTAACTTTTCACCCTTTTTTAAACCTAGTTTCTGTAACCCCCATGCAAAACGATTAACAATTTTATTGAATTCCATGTAAGTGTATGTACGGTCTTGATAGACTAATGCTAATTTATCTGGGTGTCTTTTTGCGTTTAACGATAAAACATTTCCAAAACTCATTTTCGTACCCCCGTTTAAAATAATTTAGTATTATTCAGTTGACCCTAGTAACTACTTTTTCAATAAATCAATGAATAGTGATCGTAGATGCATATGAATCTAGAAAAAACACAGAATTTTCCGATTATTTAAACTACAGTTAATCTACCATTTATTTATTTTCCTCACTCCATCTCTAAAATTTGTCATAGTACTTTATTTATTCTAGATTACTTGTCATCTATCCTTTTTTAAATAAGGAAGTTAGAACTTATTATTAGAATTTGATTAAAAACCTACTACTAATATGAGCTAGCTGCTTATTATAAAAAAGGGTTCATTTAAATTACGTGGAATTTAGTAATTAAAAACATTAAAAAAACTTAAGATTAGAGGTGTAATTTTATGAAAAGTACTCATGAAACAGAATCAGCTGAAAGCAAGGCGTATGTGGATGATCATAATGTATTTTCACCGATAGAAGATTTACAAAAAATTGAAGGTGTTACACCATTGAAAAAGAATAGTTATGACTTAAATAACAAGCCAAAAGCAATTCGATTTATAGGTTATTTTATTATTGCCTTTTTTGTTATATCAGCTTTAATCCTATTAATTGCGAATGTATTCTACAACTAACCTCCACGGCGCGCCTGCGGGGTCTTTGCCTTCCCGCCTCTCCCATAAGAGTCAAGCACTCGTTCGTTCCAATCAATTTCTTTTACAAAAACGTATACCAATGAGGAACAATTTTTTATATTTTTGCCTTTTTATTTACTCATGAACTCCTTATGAGTAAGGTAATTTCTTTTTTTTGCTTTTTTCCTTACTCATGGACCCCTTATGAGTTAATATTTTTCTTATTTTTGCTTTTTTCCTTACTCATGAACCCCTTATGAGTTAATATTTTTCTTATTTTTGCTTTTTTCCTTACTCATGAACCTCTTATGAGTTACTAATTTTCTTATTTTTGCTTTTTTCCTTACTCATGAACCCCTTATGAGTATCTTATCTTCATCTTCTCGCTTTACTCATTAACCTTTCTGGTGTATGTAATTGTATTGATCTTTTTCCCTCCGTTTTTAAATATTGACTATGTTTTTTTCAACCTCACTAAAAAAACCACTAAAAAGTGGTTTTTTAATCTCGCATTGCGCCTGCCTCGCGGGAAGTCATTGCTCCCTGTCCATTTGCTACATCAGTTTGAATTTGTTGCTTCACTTTTTGTGGATTAGTTCCTGATTGCATATTTGAACCTATATTCTGCTTCCCTTGTTGATTTTTTGGCATAATACCCCTCCTATATTTATTGTTTAACAATTTTATTATTTACAGAAATGGTCAGTATATCCCGTGAATTCAAGGTTTTGGCATTATAATAAACAGACACTTAAAAAATTAATCGCTAAATAGTTTGACTATTCAGATTTGACGAACTATAATCATATTAAACTAACTACCGGTAGTTAATAATCAATTAGGAGATGATTTTTATGAAATATCCACTTTCGCCTGATGTAAAACCTGAGTTTTGTACAACTGGAACGTTTATGAGATTACCTTCTGCAAGAGAGAATGCAAAATTAGCAATTGTTGGTATGCCTTTTGATACGGCTGCTTCATTCCGAGTTGGTGCACGTTTTGCTCCTCAAGCGATCCGACAAGCTTCTATGACTCTATTTCCGTATCACCCAATTCATAAGGTATATCCTTTTGACGAAAGTAATGCAATTGATATTGGAGATGTATCAGTTATTCCTCATAATATTCATCGAAGTTATAAACTGATTGAGGACGCAATGTTTGAATTAATGAGTAACAACATCATTCCAATTGGGTTAGGTGGCGACCACTCGATTACATTAGCAAACCTTCGTGCCGCGGCTAAAAAGCATGGTCCAGTTGCGATGATACATTTTGATTCGCATACAGATACATGGGATACATATTACGATGAAAAATATTGGCACGGCTCTCCTTTTATTCGAGCTCATGAAGAAGGGCTTCTAATTCCTAACAAAGTTTTCCAATTAGGAATCCGAGGAACGTTGAATCATCCAGGAGATATCGATGCTAGCCATGAACTTGGATACAACGTTATTACTACACCTGATATGTATTCTCGTGGTTTTGAAGATATTTTAAAAGAAATGAAAGAAGTAATTGGTGATACACCTTGTTTCTTAACTTTTGATATTGATTTTGTCGATCCTTCTTGTGCCCCTGGAACTGGAACTTTAGAAGTAGGCGGATACAATAGTATGGAGACATTAAAGATGATTCGTTCATTAACTGACTTCAATTTTATTGGCTTTGATATCGTTGAAGTACTTCCATCATATGACCCAACTCAAATTACATCACTTTTAGCTGCAACACTTGTTCATGAATTTGCTAGTTTAGCTACATTGCAAATTAAAAAAGAAAACCTACTAAAATAAGTAATAACATGATTCAAGTGAAATACTGTATGCGGTAGGAATCACTCCATTTGTTGTTTAATTGCGATACCATAATCCAAAAGAATGGATTTCACTCTGATGCATTAAAATCCTATACTTTTGGACCTGCTTTTGGAACATTTCGGGAGCATGAACTTGGTACAATTGAAGAAGGAAAACTTGCCGATCTTGTTGTATTAGACCGAAATCTATTCGAGATTCATCCTGAAGAAATTAAAGATGCTTCCGTTCTAATGACGATTTGTGATGGAAGAATTGTTTACTCTAAGCAAAAGGCATATTCTCAAAATTAGAAAAACAAGAGCTCTGTCAGCTTGATGCAGAGCTTTTTTGCATTAAATCTCAACAATATTTAGACTTAACAGTGATTCCAGTTTATAATCTAGCTAACAACAGTTAGTTTCGGAGGATGAAAATGACAAAGGATAAGATTATCGCAGCTGCACTTGCCTTATTTTCCAAAAATGGCTATGAAGGTACAAGTTTAACTGAAATAGCAAAAGCAGTTGGCATTCAAAAGCCATCAATTTATAATCATTTTAAAAGTAAAGAAGAAATCTTTCTTACCATTTATGAAAATATTTTATGGCTCCATGTGAAAAAAGTCGAAGAGCTAATGGGAGAAATTCGTGGATTATCTGCAAAGGAACAGCTTTATCAAATTCTTAACTTAACATTTGAATATTATATTGAGTTTGAAGAACAGTCTACTTTCCTAAATCGAGCAGTCTTTTTTTCACCTGAATCTTTAAAAGAACAATTACATACTCAGTTCATGGAATCTGAAGAAGCAATGTCAACAATTTTAAGATCAGTGATCGATAAAGGGATTAAAAATGAGGAAATTCGTGTAGGTAATGTAGAAGATTTTGTCATGTCTTTTTACTGTTTAATTGATGGGATCTTTATTGAACTATCTTATTATGGAGCTGAAAAGATGAAGCCAAGAATTTCAAATATATGGAGAAATTTTTGGTACGGCTTTAAAAATGAATAATAAAAAAGGCGTTCGATGACTCGAATGCCTTTTTTATTATTATTACTGATTTGAAGTCAATTCAGACTTGAATTGCTGTATGATTTCTTCTGATGCAGGTGCAGCAGGCTTGTAAAATCCTTTTTGAAGCGCATAATTGTACAAAGTACGCTGACGTGCTTCATCTTGATTGCGTAATTGAATTAAAGTTTGTCTTAATTCGTTATTGTTAGACTCGTTAATATAACCAGCATAAGCAGCTAAACTAGCGTTAAGCCCTGCTAAATAATCATTGACCATATCTTTATCTTGAAACATAATAATAGCCCCCTTATCCTAAAAAATTTAAAAGCTGTTGTCTAGATTGCAATGCTGATTGAGCATCTCTTTGCAATAATGCTCTTAATTCAGGATCAGAGCAATTTCCGGCATATGATTCTAATTTATTAGCGATTGTACTATGCCCTCCGATAATATGACGAAGATTTTCTAATTCCAGTTCTGTTAAATTGTTCATAAAAACGGTCTCCTTTCGAACATAAAATTCCATTCTGACTTTATTAATTTTCCAAAATACTGAAAAAAAATACGCAAAAAAAGCTCAATCATTTTAGATTGAGCTTTTAGTATTTCTAATATGCGATTATAATTCTCTACTGAAGTCTGCCTCTTCCAATTTGACCATTTTCGTTTTCTTCGTTACTTTATAGCCAAGATAACCAAGGATAAATAATGGTAGTCCAATATAGGAAACTGCTATACCGTACCAGTCAATTTTGTCCCCGATAAATGCTGTATAATTCGTTCCAAGCATTGCAACTAAACATAAGATTGTCGCTAAAATTGGACCAAGTGGGAACCATTTTGCTAAATAAGGTAGATCCTTTAACTTTCTACCTTGCGCAAGATACGCCTTACGGAAACGATAATGTGTAACTGAAATACCTAACCAAGAAATATACCCAGCTAAACCTGCAGCATTTAATAACCATGAATATACTGTTCCATCACCAAATAATGAAGTTAGGAAACATAGCATACCGATCAAAGTCGTAGCGACTAATGCACTTACAGGAACTCCACCTTTGTTTACTTTTCTTAAGAAGTTCGGAGCTTTACCTTCTTCAGCTAATACATATAAAACACGAGAACCAACGTATAAACTTGAATTACCCGCTGATAAAACTGAAGTTAAAATAACTGTATTCATTGCCGCTGCAGCAAACGCAAGTCCTGCATGTTTGAATACTAATGTGAATGGACTAATCGCAATTTTATCAAGATCTGCACCTATTAAGTTAGGATCTGTATAGCTTATTAAACAGCCGATTACGAAAATCGCAAGTACATAGAATAATAAAATACGCCAGAAGATTTGTTTGATTGCTTTCGGGATATTTTTTTCCGGGTTTTCACTTTCCCCTGCGGTTACCCCAACCATTTCAGTTCCTTGGAAAGCAAAACCTACAATCATAAATACACTAAATATTGACATGAAACCACCTTTAAACGGTGCTTCTCCCTTAGTGAAATTTTCAAATCCGCCAGTATGACCACTCATAATACCGAAAATCATTAATAATCCAACTACAATAAAAATAATAATTGTAGCTACTTTAATAATTGAAAACCAAAACTCAGATTCTCCATATCCTTTTACAGATAATACATTTAATCCAAAAATTAATATAAGGAATATAGCACTCCAAATAATACCTGGTGTGTGTGGGAACCAATATTTCATAATTAATGCGGAAGCTGATAACTCTAATGCTAAAATGATCGCATTGTTATACCAATAGTTCCAACCAACAGCGAAACCAAGTGCTGGATCGACAAATCTTGAAGTATATGTGCTAAATGAACCAGAAATCGGAATTAACGTTGCCATTTCAGCTAAACTTGTCATTAGGAAATAAACCATAATACCAGCAATTAAATAAGCAGCAAGCGCTCCACCTGGACCTGCATCATGAATTGTTGCTCCACTCGCTAAAAATAATCCAGTACCAATCGTACCACCCATTGCGATCATTGTTAAATGTCTAGTCTTTAGTTTTCTCTCCAATTGCTCTTTTTTAGGCGCGTTACTTTGAACAGTAAAATCATTTTTACGGCTTGTATTTTGCATGAATACACCTCTTTTTATATAAATTGAAATTTCTCCTAATACGAAAAAGACTACATAAATTTTAAAAAACCCGAGTATTAATCTATTCTTTTGTTGTAAATCTTGCTATGACAACATTATGCAAAACACAGTCTAAATTACCTATTTTAATACTAATCATGGAAGGTGCGCGGTGTAAAGTTGAAAATCCTACCTTCTAATCTTATAAGGGTAATAAAACTCATATCCTCAACATTGATAACGTTTTCATATTTTTTCTTTCCTCATTGAGAGGCGCATAATTTAAATTACCATAATTTGATGAAAAACTGAAGATAATTTTTTTATTGTTTAGATAATTTAGAGTTATTCAAGAATAGTTAAAATTATAAAATTCGTATATTTATTTGAAATGATAAATATATATTAAATCTGATTTTTTGTCTACCTTTTCACATACTATAAAGTGAATTAATACTATTTTAATGATAAAGTTTTGTTATAGTATGATATTGAAAGTCACATTCAAATTAGGTTTTAATTGATTAAAATGAACGAAACTAATAAAAAAGTGAGTAAGATTTAAACTAAAAGCGACGACTTTTTTCTTAATGAAAAACTGCATTATCCATCTTTTAGATTAAACAGGTTTTATACAATAAAATGAATAAAACGGATTCTGTAATTTTCTAAATTTTTAGAATTAAAAAAATAAAAAAGCTTCTTTTAACAATTAAGAAGCTTTTTTATTTGAATTCTTATGGAGTACCGATATTTCCCAAAGATCGAAGTGATCAAATCTCCATAGGCTTGGGGTTTACAGTTAAAGGAGAAGGACTTTCCCAAATGACAGTACCTATTAAATTTTTTATTTGATTTTGTTTTAGTGATTCTACGAAGCCTTTATTGGCATCTTTGAAATCTTGTTTGTCAGTGAAATTTAATTCGATAATTTTTTTTTTGATACTGGGCGAAGAGCAACGTAAATAAAAAACACGTCGCTCTTTTTATCTTCTATTTATTATTTTCCCGGTGAGGATAGGAATGTCTACTATTAATTATTTTCCTTAAATCTCCTCTGAAAAAAGCATCTTTCATTTCTTTTGGATTAAAGGGAATAAACGGAGCTAAATACGGAACACCTAATGATCGAACTCTCGACATATAAGCTATCAAAATAACTAAGCCAATTACGATACCTTTTAATCCAAAGAAGAACCCTAAAGATAAAAAAACTAATCGTAACGTCATAACCGATCCATATAACCCACCTGCAGCTATCGCAATACTAGAAAGGAAATTAATTCCTACTATTATTAGTGTCACTGAGTGAATCAGTTTTGCAGTGACTGAAGTTTGTCCAACTACAATAGCCCCTATAAGTGAAACGATAATTACAGTCGATTTAGGAATCCTTAAAGAAGCTTCTGTAAGTAACTGAAAAATAATCATTACAAATAAAATCTCAACTATAGTGGGTAGCAAAGTATCTGACTTTGTGAAAAACAACTTGGCAAATTTATGTGGTACCCACTCATGATGAAAACGGACCACTGTTTCATAAAACCCCAATAAAACAATTGAAAATAACCAGCTAAAAAACCGTAAAAACCTGAATCCAAATCGACCTGATTTAGTATTGTATTCATCTGGTTGATGAAAATAATGAAGAAAAAGCGAAGGTACAAGAATAGAATAAGGAATACCATTCACTAAGATCGCAACGCGGCCCTCATATAATGCTGAAACAGTGACATCTGGTCGTTCACACGTAAAAACTGTTGGAAAAAAAGTTTTTTTCCCTTCTAAAGCGTCTTCGATTACTCTAGCTTCTAATAAATAAGTAACATCGATATTTTTAATTCTTGTCCTTGTTTCTTCTAATATGTTTTGATCAACAAATCCGTCCATATAAATAATCGATACATCTGTTTTTACTTCGTTTCCTACCTGTAGATTTTCAATACTTAACTTATTTGACGGTATGATATTACGGAGAAGATTGATATTAACTTTTAATTGTTCATTAAATCCTATTAACGAGCCCTTCAGTGATCTTTGAGTATCAGGTTCATTGATTGACCGCATTTGCCAATCAGCAGTATCTGCTAAAATTCCTTCATCATAACCATCGACTAAAATCAGTGTCTTTCCTTTCGATAGTCCAGACAAAATATTTTCATAATCAGTCACCTTCATAACATCAGCTATTGAAAGGTGACGGGTGATAACAGCATCAATACTTTCAAATTTAATAATTCTGAGCAATGGTACAAGAATATTATCTTGAATAATTTGTGTATTCGTTATTCCATCAATATATAATACTGCAGCATCACGAATAACTTCATCATTTACCGTTATTGGTCTAATTTTCAAATCAGTAGAATTATTAAATTTCTCTTTTAAATAATGAATATTCTTTTCTAAACTTACTAATAAAGTAGTTTGTTCTGTGTTAGTCAATAGAGATCACCTTAAACGTTTTTTTGTTTAGTTTGTCCGGTGGTTTCCAATTTATGTCGAAGTAAATTATAGCTCTATGGAGAGGTTGAGAAAAAGAAGATTCAAATCGAGTAATACGAACGCTTTTTGACTTTGGTGTATAGGTCGCGATTTTCGTTCATAAAACATTCGTACCGCATTTTGAATGGCTAATATTGGTTAAAATGTAACAGTCTCATATCGAAAACCACGAACACTAATTGAACAATATTGATAAAGATGTGAACTCCGTTGATATATTAATTAATTCCGTTGATAAATCAATAAAACCTGTTGATATAGTGATTAATTTCGTTGATTTAGTCTAATTAGGGCCAATTGTGATCATGACAACCCACAATATGAGCCATAATTCAAGAAAACATAATAAATTTCAGACAGTGTTTCACATTTTCTAATACTAGTATCAAAAATTCGAATAGAAATATTTAGAGGAAATATAGTTAATTCACATAATTAAAATAGTTGGAAGGTTAATATTAGGTGGTGACGAATATGCATTTACAAAAATTAGAATTTCTCGTTGAGGTTGCTAAAACGGGATCCATTTCATCAGCTGCAGAAAATCTACACGCGACTCAATCTGGCATAAGTCAGGCGATTTCAAAAATCGAAGAAGATCTTGGTTTAAAGATTTTCAACCGGACACGTATAGGCACTACATTAACAAAAGAAGGTTCAAATATTATAAAAAAAGCGGAAGAAATACTTTTAAAATTTGATGAATTAAGAGAAGAAGCAAGAAAAAGTATTGTTGATCAAAAAAGTGAAGTAAGTGTTTCAACCATACCAGCTTTTGTTCATTATTTGTTAACACCTTTAATGGAGTTTAAAAACAAACATTCAAATATAAATATTGAAATCGTTGAAAATATAACAGTTCGAACGATGGAAAACGTCCTTAAAAACAAAATTGATATTGGTATTATTTGTCTGTATGGAGAATTTTTAAAGGAAAAAGATGAATTAATTTGCGATATCATTCAAGTAGGTAAAATGAAGGTATATGTAAGCAAAGACTCACCGTTTGCAGTGACTAAAAGGATAACACCTGAGGAATTACTACAACAAAATTTTATCCTCTACAACGGCGATTATATTAAATGGTTTATTAAAAACCTTCAACTTAAATACGGAAATATGAATATATTATTTTCATCTAACCACTCTGAAGAAATTATTCGAACGGTATCTAGTGATTTGGCAGTTAGTCTTGCACCAAATTTCGTTTTAAAAAATAATCCAGCTTTATTAGAAGGTAAGATTGTTGAAGTTGATATACTAAATTATGAACCATTGGATGTAACTCTCGGTCTATTACGTTTAAAAAAGAAATCATTATCCCCAATTGAAAAGAAGTTCATTAAATTTATTAAAACAGAAATGAATGAATATGTAGGATAAATAAAAAAGATGATACCGCCGTTACGATATCATCTTTTTATTTATTCAATTGGCTCTACTTTTTTCGTTTCATGATCTGTTACGTCTAATACATCCAATAAAAAGATGAAAACTGGTATTCCAATAATTAGACCCCATACGCCAAAAAAACGTTCAGAAAACACTAGAATTAAAAATGTATAAAAAACTGGTAAATTCGTCTTAGCAGAAATCAGCTTCGGATTTAAAAAATAGCTTTCGAGAGCATGTAAAACTAAAATCATCAAGATCACATACATAATATGTGTCATCCCACCTATTGTATAAGCAATTGTACAAAGTGGAATTAACGAGATAAACATTCCAGCTACCGGAATTAGTCCTAGTAAAAATATCAAAAATCCTAATCCGATTAACTGTGGAAATCCCATAAATTTTAATGCGATGACAGATAGGAAACAATTCACAAGCGCAATTAAGAACTGAGCCTCAATTACTTTCCCAAAAGAACGCGAAAATCTTTCACCAAAATAGGCCATTTCATAATAAAAAAGTGATATTTTACTATTCTCAAATTTTCTTGTAAATGCAATAATCCGAGGTTTTTCAAGTAGAAAAAAGAAACTCAGAACTAGGGCGATTAGTACTTCAATACCCCATTGACTTATATTAGATGCATACTTATATAAAAAATCTAATCCTTGCTCAGTATACCCAGATATTTCAACCTTTTTAATTGCAGTAACGATATAATTTATGAATTTCTCATCTGGTGGATTCATATAGAATGTTTTAATTTGTACTAATAATTGGACAACTTGAGATGTAATTACAGGTAAATAATTATAGATTCCAAAAACTAACGCCGCCACAATGACAACATACAAAGAGTAAACAACAACTAAACGATTAACTGGCAAAATCTTATTCAATCGATTAATAATAAATTTATGTATTCGGTCCATTAAATAAGTAAAAATGAAAATTAATAAGACTAAATTTATTATTTTTCGAATTAAGATTAAAACAAGAACAATACAAAGCATCATCGCGAGACGTCTAAACGTGCTGCTTTGAAAAAATTTTTTGACCTCCATTCCATAACCCCCTTACTTAGTTATTATTATGCTTGAGTAGTATGGAAATCTTAATTTTTTATGATAAAAACATAACCACATCCCAAAAGGAAGTGGTTCATAACTGTTGCTTCTCTTTTCATTTTTATTTAATAAGATCTTTATTTATGAGTTTTCATTTAACAAATTCTTAATCTTGACAAGCACCACTTTACATTTTACCAATTTTATAACTAAAAATAAAGATGCAGCTAGACAAAGCTGCATCTTTTTATCGAATTTTTTATGACATTTCTCTCCTGCTCTTTCCTGCTTTTTTCAATTCACACTTGGGCACTGAATCAATACTATAGGCATGAGGGTGTGATTCAATGAATGACTATAAAATTAAAGAAGATCTTCGTATTATCGCTACTCTTCAAAGAGATTTAAATGTCGCTACTGCTGCACTATTATTAACTGGTCAAATTACGTTAATAGGTGTTTTTGTAACGTCTGGTGAATTTAGTCTTTCTCTAAGTGGACCCTTATTAGGTAGAGAACGGATAGAAAGTGATTATGGAGATCAATTAACAAATACTCTCATTGATGTAATCGATATCATAATTGCTATTTTATTATTAATTGATGAAGTTCGAGTTGTAAGCTCTGTTATAGGTCCTGGTAGATTCTCACTCAATGTCAGTGGTCCTATTTTTGGTGCACCAGTTAGCGAACCGACTCTTCCTTTTCTAAAAAAAACGTATTTCTTTTGTAAAAAAATTGTATCGAAACACTTTGATATCGATCCGCGAATCTTTAGTAAATAAAGGAATGGTGATTATGGCTTTAACAGATATCCCAACGATAAGACCGACTGATACCCAAGTTTTTCTTATGGCAATTTCAGTCATTTCGTTTATTTTCTACTTTACACAATGGAAATCTAGTGACTCAGCTCAAAAGTTAAGTAGATCCTTATTCATCTTTTTCTGATTCATTATTCATTGGTTTTTCTCTATTTTCGATCACTGATAAAACAGCTTCTTCGATTTCTTCATAGCATGTGCATCTACAAATATTAGAAGATAACCATTCTTTTATTGTTTCAAACGTTGGATTTGGTTGTTTCATTAAAAGAGAATGACAATTCATGATGAATCCTGGAGTACAGTAACCACATTGAAACGCAAAATTTTCAACGAAAGCTTTTTGAATAGGTGAATCTTTTAAGCCTTCAATTGTCGTTATTTTTTGTCCAATTGCCTCAATGGCAAGCATAATACATGATTTATATACATTATCATTAACAACAACCGAACAAGCTCCGCAATCTCCATTTAGGCAACCCGGCTTTGCACCAGAAAAACCGAGCTTTGTTCGTAGCACATAAAGGAGAGTGTCTACTGGACGAATCTCCACTTGTCGTATTTCATCATTAACCTCTAAAGAAACACTTAATTTTTTGATGGGAGACTGGTCCATTACCTTACCTCCATTTCAGAAATAATCTCTCCAAGTGTATTTCTTAATACAAATAATCTGTACTCTTTTGAGCCTTCAACATCATCAAGTATTTCTCCGGGGATGAATTGAAGTGCTTTTTGTATTCTCTCTTTTACATTCAAGTCCATATTATTTAGTTCAGTTTCCATTTGCTTTGAACGGAACGGAAAAGGACATAGTCCACTAAAAGCAAAGCGTAATTGATTATCTGATTTAATTGAAGCAATGGTTAGTAATGGATAGCCCGTATCCCATTGCTGACGTTTTTTTATGCACATAAATGGTAAGTTTATATATTTCTTTTCTGTTAAAAGTTGAATAAGAAGTTGTCCATCTTGGAGTTGTAAGCTTTGATTGAAGATTTGTTCGATTGGAAAAGCCTCTACACCATTGTATCCTGCAACAATTACTTGGCTATCGCAAAGTAGAAATGGTAAAACCGCTTCTCGGTAAAAGATTTGGCCACATATATTTCCACCTAAAGTTATTTTATTTCTAGCAGTTCGGTCAGCTATTTCCATAGACGCTTTTGAGAGTAAAGGAAAGAGGTTTTTTTCTTCTATTTCTGTAAGTGAAAGTACCGCACCTGATATTAAATAATCCTCATTAAACTCAAATAATTGGCACTCCTTTAGTTCTTTAATATCAATGAGGGCATCTGTTTCGACTAAATTTAAACGGCCAAGTGTTATGATTTCAGTACCACCTGCATAATAAATTGGTCTTTTGTTTTTGGCTTTTAAAAAATAAAAAGTCTCCAATGCTTCTTTAATCGTCATTGGTTTGTAGTATTCTATATTAGAAGATAACAATCTATAACCCACCTTCTTTTACTTTCCATAATAGTTCTGGGATAATTGGTAAATTATTGATATTTGTAGATAACGCGGTAGAAAGGCAATTTCCAAGAGCAGCTGGCATTCCTAGTAACCCGTGCTCTCCTACTCCTCTTGCACCAAATACGGCATCAATTTGTGGAGTTTCAACAAACGCTACTTCATATTTAGGATTCTCTCCAAATCGAATTGGTCGGTAAGTTCTTAATTGAGGATTTAGAATTTTTCCCTGCTTATCAAAAGTAAAAGTTTCCCTTCCTGCAAATGATAATCCCATACTCATTGCACCTTTAACTTGCCCCGTTGCAGTTTTAACGTTAAGTACTTTGCCAATATCTACAGCAGTAACTGCTTTAAGAATCCTATATTCATATGTTTTCGTATTGACTTCAACTTCTACACCATGTGCACATACCGACCACTCTGGTCCTGGTTTTCCTGCACCAGTTTCTCGATTTATATGAGTTAAGCCTGTTAAAATATAGTGTCCCCTACCCATTATTTGTCCACCGATCGAATTTCCATTTGGAAATGTATATCCGTAAGCAATTTCTTTAATCGGTATATTTTTAGTCGGCTCACTTCTTAAAAACACTTTTCCATAACCAACTTCTAAATCCTCAACCGGAGCACGCAATATAAATGAAGCTAAATCTTTCAATTGTTTCATTAAATCTTCGGCTGCTGCTAATAATGCCCTACCAGCCATAAACGTTCCTCTACTTGCAACGGTTTTCCAATGCTCTGGCGTATTTAATGTATTGATATTCATTTGAACATGAATGTCATCTACATCCATTCTGAGGATTTCTGCTAACATTTGAGCAAGAATCGTTTTTGTACCTTGACCAATTTCTACAACACCAGAAATTAAATTAATACTACCATCTGCGTTGTAGATCAAGATTACACCTGAGCTAGCATTTGGTGTAATAGTAGAAGTTTTCCAAGAACAACTAATTCCCTTAACCCGTAATTTATGATTGCCTAAGTTAACAACTTGACCTTCCTGCCAATTGATTAATTCTTTCATTTTTTCAATACATTTTGGTAGATTAGCAACAGTACTAGAATTTAATACAACTTGAGTAGGAGTAGTATCACCTGGTTTAATAGCGTTTCTTTCTCTTAATTCGATCGGGTCCATATTCAATTTTCTAGCAAGGATATCCATCGCTCTTTCAAATGCAAAATGTACTTCCGAATGGCTAAACCCTCTAAAAGGTGCCGGATAAGGGTGGTTCGTATACATACATAAAGAATCACACCAAATATTTTCAATATTATAAGGTCCAGTACAATCAACTGCACCAGCCCTAGTTAAATCGATTGATTTATCTGCATAAGCCCCGCCATCCCATAAATATTGAAGTTCTGCCACCTTGAGCATTCCGTCTTTGGTACAACCTAGTTTTACATTCGCTTCAAGTCCGATATGACCTGGTGATGAAAGCATATCATTTTCTCGAGTGTTATATATTTTTACTAATCTACCATTTACAGCCCGTGAAGCAATAAAGGCTAAGAGTTCTAACTGGACAGCCCCTTTCCCACCATATCCTCCACCAACAAATGGAGTGTTCACAATGACCTTTCCAGGTTTTATTCCAAAATACTCTCCAATTAAATCCTTAACCATAAATGGACATTGTGAAGAAGTTGTAATCTCAATTGTGCCATCATGATGAATTTGAGCAAAGGAACATCTTGTCTCCATTGCAGAATGATTAGATGGTCTAAATGCAAAATTCTCATCAACCATTACTTCACTTTCTCTCCAGCCTTTATTAAAATCCCCTTTTCGAATTTTAATCCTAGTGGCAATATTTGTTCCTGGCTCAGGATAAACCCCTTCTGTAACTTCATATTCCCCTAGTTTTGGATGTATAAGTGGTGCATCCTGTTTAAGCGCTTCTGTCGGAGAGTTTACAACTGGAAGTAGTTCATATTGTACTTTTACTATATTAGCAGCTTGAGCTGCTTCATACTCAGTATCTGCTACAACGATTGCCACTACTTCACCAAAAAATCGAACACGATCAAAAGCGATTGGATAACGGTCAAGTATTCCTTCTCCAACTAAAGGAAGATTTTCACCGAATATTATTTTTCTTACACCTTGTACGTTTAATGCCTCAGTAGCATCTATACTTTTAATCATTGCACTCGCGTAAGGGCTAGTTACTAATTGAGCATGTAGCATATCGTTCGTCTCAAAGTCGTCTGTATATTTAGCATAGCCTGTAACTTTTTCGAAAGATTCTTTGCGGGGTATTCCTTTTCCAATTATCTGCATGGTGAGTTCTCAACCCCTTTCGTAAAAAAATTTCATAATGAATTATAGACTTTAGAAATTCAAGATTTCTTTTATATGAGATACTTTACAAATTTATGTTTATATAATGAAAAAAATGCCAGAGGAAGAATCGGGCATTTAATCTATATAATCCAATAAGAAAAGTTGCGATTAATTTTTTAACATATTTCCATTCACCTGAAAGTCTACATTTAATTAGTTTGTTAATTTTAGGTCCAATTTCCATACATATCCAATTCACATCAGGGAATAATACTTATATTCTTTGAGGAGTTTTTAAGGAGTTGGTTATATGGAAGTAAAAGAAAAAACCTCCATGTTAGAAGAAGTAAAAAGGGAATTTCAATCAAGTTCAGATTTTAAATATAAAAAATATTCAGTTGGGGAAGTAACTCTTCATTTATGTTATTTAGATACTATGGTCGATTCAGAAGTTATTCAAACCCATATTTTAGAACGAATAATTTCAACAGATAATTCAGATCGAATTATCACAACAATATTAGATTCCGATGATGCATATACACTTGATGAATGTCTGCAGGCTATTCTTTCTGGTAACGTCATTGTTTTTAATGACAACAATTTAAGTAAGGCAAAATCTTATTCTGCGCCTAGTAATAATAGCGATCGTTCCATATCAGAAACGGTTTCTGAAACGATAACATTAGGTCCGCATGACAGTTTTGTTGAGAGTCTTAAAATTAATACAACTTTAATTCGAAAACGATTACGTACAAAAGAATTAGTCATCAAAAACATGACAGTTGGTAAAAAATATCCTGTTTCTCTTTCCATTTTTTATTTAAACGATATGACTCCTAAGTCAATGATTGAAACAATTGAAAAGAAAATAATAGAGCTTAATACAAATGGAAAAGTTGAACCTCAGCAAATGATTGAGACAGTACATATCCAAAATATTATTGAAGAGTATCCTTCTTCACCTTTTCCCCAAGTATTGTTCACTGAAAGACCAGATCGTACAATTCGTCATTTATTATCAGGAAAACCTGCGATTATGCTTGATAATGATCCTAGTGCATTATTATTTCCTTATGATATTTATGGCTATTTTCGAAGTGCTGATGATTTTAATTTCCGATCGTTTTTTGGGTTGTTTTTTTATTGTTTAAGGATATTCGCTTTTTGGATTTCCGTATTATTACCTTCAACTTATATTGCGATTACAACGTATCATTCGAATATATTACCTGTCACTATTTTTTATACTTTAAAACTATCAATCGAAAATATCCCACTTCCACCATTTATCGAAGCCATTTCGATGATTATTATATTAGAACTGCTGAAGGAAGCAGCTTTAAGACTACCGAATCCGATTGGCTCAACAATCGGTACTGTTGGAGCGATTGTCATAGGTACAGCTATTGTACAAACAAATTTAATCTCAAATTCTATGGTTGTTGTAATTGCTGTCACTGCTGTTGCATCATTTTCACTTCCATCAAAGGAAATGTCGATTGCAGCACGAATCATGGGAATACCACTTTTAGTCCTTTCCTCAATATTTGGATTTATTGGAATTAGTTTAGGTGTTTTTATGATATTAGCACACTTATCAAAAATTAGAGCTTTTAGTTATCGATATGTCGAAAATCCAGGTTTCTCCGAATTTCTTCTTCTAAAAAATAAAAAGGAGAAATCTACATGATTAATAATAAGCATCTATTTTATTTAATTATATTTACCCAATTCGGTGTCGCCATAACTAGCTTTCCTAATAACATTTACAAAATTGCAGGTCATGATGGATGGATTTCGACTCTTATAGGTGGAATAATCGTACAAATATTAATATTTCTATATTTTAGTTTATATAAAAAATTTCCAAACAAAAGTTTTACAGACTATACAAAAATAATAACCAATCCATTCATTGGAACATGTATAAATATATGCTATTTCATCTATTTTTTATATGTTGTACTCGTAGTCTCGATGAGATTTTCTGATATCATCACAATCTGGATTTTTCCAAAAAGTCCGTCCTGGCTTATTCTCATATTATTTTTAATTACAGCATATGTCATTGCGAAAAATGACATCCTGACAATAGCTAGAACATATGTACTTTGTACATTTATTTTTCTTATCTTTATCCTATTCCTACTATCCGCTTATGATAATGTTCATATCGGTAGAATACTACCAATTGGTCAATCTCCAATTAAAAAGATCGGCTCTGGTGCGTATTCATCAGTTCTTGAAATGTTAGGTTTCGAAATCTTTTTATTTTTATCACCAAGCTTTCAAAATACAAAAAAGAAATTACTCACTCTAACTTTCGCAAATTTCTTTACGACAATTCTATATACCTTTATAATTTTCACGTCCTATATTAGATTAAGTAATAAAGAAAATAGTTATATTATAGATCCAATTCTTTATATTTTTAAAACCTATCAATCCAAGATGATCGAAAGTCTAGATACGGTGTTTTTAAGCTTTTGGACAATTGTTATTTGCGCAACAGTAGTTAACTATATTTATATCGTTAGTGAAGATGTACATAAACGTTTATCTTTACTTGTGAAAAATAGGAAGAGTATACTATTTTTCATCATTATATTAATATTTGCTTTCTATCCGATAGTCTCTTTCCGTGTGATAACAAGAGAAACAATCTTCAATTTTGGATCTTATTTAGACCCTATCTTTATAATCATTATCCCGTTTCTATTGTTCCTAATTAATAAAGTTAGGGGGCTACTAAATTGATTCGTAAATCGTTAATCGTTTTTTGTTTAATTACTTTTCTTTTATTAGTTACAGGTTGTTGGGATTCGAGAACAATTACAGATAAAACATTAGTAAATGGGATAAGTATAGATTTAGATCAAGATAAGAAAATTGAGGTTAATGCTCTAATTTTGGATCTTATAGGAAAAGGAGCAGGCGTCTTCGATTTCCAAAATGAATCTGTAAAATCTATTAAGGACTCAGTTTCCGAAGCTGGGATGGATATACAATCATTTTTACCTGGTGATATAACTACGTCCAAAACTAGAATTTTATTATTAGGTGAAGATTTCTCAAAATCAAAATTTATTCATCTATTAAATACTTTTAGACGTAGAACATTTTCAAATCTAAATGTGGCAGTCGCGATAACAAATAAACAGCCCGCAAAAAAAGTTTTGGAATTAAAAACACTTGGAACTAAACCGTTATCATTTATATTAAAGGATACAATTGATAATGCTGATTCAACTTCAATAGCACAAAAGATGGAGCTCTTTCATATTTTTACTTGTGCTTCAGAAGACGGGATTGATTTTACATTACCAGTTGTAGATGTTACACCAGATGATCGAGTAGAGGTTGTTGGTGCGGGCCTAATGCATAAAGCTAGCTATACCGGTCATTTCATATCTTCTGACTATTCTCCAGTACTTCTTATGATGATGGGGAAATATGGAAATACTGGCCATTTTATTTCGAAGCTTCCTAAAAAATATGAAGCACCATACAATACAATCTCTTATGAGTTAATTCGACCTAAGAAAGAATTATCAATTTCAACTTCTAAAAATAAGATTGAAGTTAATTTAAAAATCAAAGTAAATGCTAGAATAAACGGTCTTACAACAATTAAGATGTTAAAAGAAGAAGAGATGCGGTCAAATATTAGTAAAGATATAAATAAAAGAGCCGGGGAAGTTATAAAAGAAATTCAACTAGCTAATAGTGATGTACTAGGGATCGGTCGAAATTTAAAAGAACATTATCCAGAAAAATGGAGAAAGATAAATTTGGAAAAAGAATTTCCTAAAATAAAAATTAAACCTAAAGTGATCGTAACAATATTAAGTACAGGTGCAATAGGAAAAGAGTCGCAGTTTGATGAATAAGAAAAAAAGATAGTGGTTGTCAGATTTACTCTGCCATTACTATCTTTTTTAAATACTATTTTTTAACTGTTTTTTTAATTTCTCAATAAATTCTTTTGCCAAAGGTGACAATGGTTTTGATTGTAAATGGATCAGGTAAAAATCAAGATTGAAAATTTCTTCTTCCTTCATCGGAATTATTTTTATATCACCGTTTATTACCATTGGACGATTTTTGATTGAAAATTCATGTAAATAAAGTATGGCTTGACTTTCTTTTACTAACTCAAACAGTAAGCTACTTCTATTTGTTTGTAAAACCACATTTTTAGGATTCATTTTTGTAAATTTTAGTAATCTTTTATAATCCGAGTTTTTGTACATTACAATTTTTGCATTAACTAAATCACTTGGCGATACAGAATCATAAGAATAAAAAGGTGATTTCCTACCTACTGCAATACAAAAATGGCCATTATGTAAATGTTCAAATTCAATGAATTTTTCTTTTTTTAATTCTTCATGTGTAGCAGGAATTAGTCCAAAATCATAATCTTGTTTAATGAAATTTTGAATCATATTAGCTGGATTTTCTTCAACTACTTCAAATGAAACTTCATCTTGTTCCTCATTAAACTGTACCATAGTTTCTTGAAGTAGATATGTAAAAGTAGGTGCTGTTAAGATTTTCAAATGCGATTCACTTTTATTTTTTATATCATAAATTTCTTTATTAAGCTCATTAATCGTGCTTAACAAAGTAATTGCCTTTGAAATGACTATTTTCCCTTCAAAAGTTGGTGTAACCCCTTGCTTAGAACGATTAAAAATTTTAATTCCAAGTTCATTTTCTAGCTGAGTTATTGATTGACTCATCCCTGAAGGAGATATAAATAATTTTTCAGCAGCTTTCGTAATTGACATTTCCTTTGCTGCTACAACGATATGTTCCATTTGTTCGAAATTCATTTTTATTATTTCTCCTTAAGTAACTAAAACTATTACTTTTGTACTGATTTCAATTTTATAGTAACAATAAAAAAAAACCAATTATTTCATATTATTAACATATTTAGTATTTACATGCGCAACAAAAAAATAAGACAAGAATACGACAAATTTGTATTCCTGTCTTTTAATATTTTAAGGGAAAGTTTTTATTAGAAAAAGTTGATCTAATCGTTATATTTTCAAAAAGGGTGATTAATCCATTTTCGTAACCACCCTTTTTGACTTTATTGCTTAAATTTTATAGTTTGATAGACATTACGCTTGTCCACTCACCATAAATTTTTTGTGACCCAACCATTTTATAAGAACGGATTTTATAATAGTAAGTTTTACCTTT
>NZ_NULG01000044.1 GCF_002577195.1 Bacillus sp. AFS041924 | reverse complement strand
ATTGTTTTGTTTAGTTTTGAAGGATTATCCTTCTACTTATAGATATGGGCCTATAGCTCAGCTGGTTAGAGCGCACGCCTGATAAGCGTGAGGTCGATGGTTCGAGTCCATTTAGGCCCACCATATCTTTTCTTTTTTTTATGTCTGGGGCCTTAGCTCAGCTGGGAGAGCGCCTGCCTTGCACGCAGGAGGTCAGCGGTTCGATCCCGCTAGGCTCCACCATTTTTATTTTGTACCTTGAAAACTAGA
>NZ_NULG01000018.1 GCF_002577195.1 Bacillus sp. AFS041924 | reverse complement strand
AGCTCCAGCTTGTTCAAGTGGTGTCCCTTTTCGTGTAATAATAGCCGGGGTCGTAATTGCATTTTGAATTTGCATTAAACCAGATCCTTGAATTCGTGGAGAATATGGTAATGTATTATTCGTGTTAGAATCCATAATAATATTCGAAGTATTCATTAAAGCAATTTTTGATTTTAGTACAGTTTCCTCAGAATGGCTTAACCCTTTATTATATAATGACTGTAATAAAAGTGCTGCTCCTCCTGCTACATGTGGTGTTGCCATTGATGTACCACTATAAACATCATATTGATTTCCCGGTACTGTTGAATAAATATTTCCGCCAGGAGCAGTAATTTCAGGTTTAAAATCTAAAGTATATGGTGCACCATAAGACGAGAATGAAGACATTTTGTTTTTATCTTGATTATCGACATATACTCCACTTGAGAGTTGCATACTTATTTTTTGCCCTTTAGATAATTTAGAAATTAAATCATCACCAATAGCTTTAGAAGTAGTAACTGAAGTTAAAAAATACGGTGAAAAGTCGACATTAGGATAGTCTGGCAAATCTGCCGGTGGTACTTGAATCAGTGCAACTGCCCCTTTTCTTTCTGCTTCATCTTGGAAAGTAACATTCCCTCTATAGCCTATTGATGGAATTGGCTTTGTTACAACGATTTTCCCTTTTACGTCTTTTCCTACGTAATCAGCAGCTCTTCCTTCACCAACGTAAACAAATTCGTAATTTTTCCCTTTTTCTAAAACGTCAATAAGCTTCTTATCAGCTTGATTTTTATATGGAAAAATTTCACCTGTAGTTGATTTCATAGAATCCATATGCATTTTTGAATTCTCATAAGATGCCACAGATAAAGCAAAAGGACTGACACTAGGTGACCCTACTGTTCCGATATCTGGGTTCTCAGCAAATGGTTGTAAAGATCTTTCTAATAGATAATTTTTTGTACTATAAGCGGCATTTCCTCCTGCAACAACTACCAACGTACCCTGTTCAGTTGCTTGACGAATCGCCTTTTGGACTGGATCATCCTCTTCGCCAACCCACCCTGAATCACTTCCTAAGCTCATATTAATAACATCTGCACCCATTGTTACTGCGTGTTGGATTCCTGCAATAAGGTCATCCTCATATGCTCCGCCACCATAATCCGAAAATACTTTTTCTGCTAACAATTGTACGCCTGGTGCAATCCCTTTTACTCCGTCAATCGTTTCATCACCATTTGCACCGATAGTTCCTGATACGTGTGTACCATGTGGATTGCCATATTCGCCAGGAATAACATCTGTGTCATCATCCGCCCAATCATATCCAGTTGGAACTTTGTCGCTATACCAAATTTCATTCACATTTGTTTCTGCAAATTTCCCTTGAATCTTTTCTTTTGTCCACTTTTCTTGTTGTTTTCCTTTGTCAGTTATCGTCAAATCCTTATGTGTCCAGTCAATACCTGAGTCGATTACTCCAACTACTAATCCCTCTCCTTGGTATCCATATGATTCCCAAACTTTTTGAGCTTGTACTAATTCTTTACTTGCAGCCATAGAAGGTTGGAACACTTTAGCAATATGAATATTTTTTACACCTTGAATCGATTTGATTTCATTCACATTTTTATATTCTGTTTCAGTACTAAATCCGTTGAAACCTGTATAGAAACGATGTTTAATATGGATCTTCTTTTTTGTTTTATTAAGATTATTAATGACTTTATCTTGCTTTATCTTAAACTCTTTTTCTTTCGTTTTTTCAGACATGGCTGATGCATCTACTGGACTATCAACCTCAACTATGATTCTTACTTTCTCGTCGGGTTTAAACTTTTTAATTTGTTCTTTGTCTAAATCGTATAAGTTTTTATCTCCAGCATGATTTTTGTCACCTGATCGATTTTCACTCTGTTCAGATAATAATCCTTTTTTTATGTAATCGCTTATATTACGAGTTACTTTTTCATTTGATGAATTATTACTAACCCCTTCAGCTAATACAGTTGATGAAATTAGTAATACCGATAGACCAACTGTAGAAATTACCTTGTAAGGAAATACTTTTCTTTTTTTCAAACTCTCCACCCTTTCAAACTATTAAATGATTGCGGGTAGTCTTTACAAGAAAATTAGAGGATTAAATTGATGGATTATTTCTAAATTTAGTTGAAGTATATAGCAAGAGAGACAGACCCATTTAGCTAGTCAAATTGAGACTACTTTTCTTTTTAAATCTTGACTACAAAAATAACGTTACTAAATATTAAAGATCTAAGACTTTCATTAAACAATAATATGTAACCCATAATTTCTACTACCTTATGTTTTGTTAAAAAATCTCCCCTTTCAAATTTCAATTTCCCATTTAAAAATTTTCAACAAGACAATCTAATATTCTATCGAATTAGAACGGGAACTTAATTCATATTGTATTTGTACATACATTCACTGTAAATTGGGGGAATTATTTATCACTTTGGTACAAAAATAGACATTTTTCTCATTATCAAATAGCGAAATTTGATGAATAAAATAGGTTTATGTGAGAAACTCTTTAAGTATTTTATTAAAATAAGTAAATTAGGTTGCTAGAGATTGGGGTAAACAGTCATTAAGACCTATGAAATATTCGCAGTATTTAATAAAATGGATTATTTAAATATGAAAAAACTAATGAATAATTTTAATATTAAAGCGTAATTTTTGGTTTATTCTTAATTGTAGTTAATAAAGAATTAATGATTTAAACTTTAATCAATATAAAATTCAGTACAAAAACTAAAAAAGCAAAAAAAACTCAAACCCTCGTTACACTTAGGTTTGAGCCTTATAATTTGTGTGATCTGATCTGGAAGCTAACCAGCGGCACCTACCCTGTCAATTACAGAGTACAATTATAATTCAGTATTTATGAATATTTTAGTTCAATTAAGTCTAGTAAATCAACCGGTCGTAGAAATAACCGTTATTTAATGGTAACAGTACGATTAACCACTTTACTTTTATTTCCTGCTTTATCAACTGCATATAAAAAGATTTTATTTTTTCCTTTACCTACTTTTGATAATTTTACTGTAAACGTTCCTCTGCTTGAAACTTTAACCTTTGTAACTACTTTCGTACCAATTTTTACAACAATTGTAGAATTAGCTTCAGCAGTACCAGTAATTTGAATTTGATTTCTATTTTTAACGATAAAGCTAGTAATCTTTGGTGTATTAGGTGCTGTTTTATCTAAAACTTTGATAGTCGAAGCAGCGCTTACGTTACCTGATTTATCAGTAGCAGTAATAGATAATACTGTACCTGCTTTTTGCTGTTTAATCTTTATACTATATACTCCTGAATTGTTAGCTATACCTGTTGCAATCGTTTTACCATTGTTTTTTACAACAATTTTTGCACTTGCCTCTGAGTTTCCAGAAATCTTCGTATCGTTGTTATCAATTGCATTGATAGATGGTGCCTTAGGAGCTGTTTTATCTATAACTTTAATTGTCGAAGCAGCGCTTACATTACCTGATTTATCAGTAGCAGTAACAGATAATACTGTACCTGCTTTTTGCTGCTTAATTTTGATACTAAATGTTCCAGAAGAACTAGTTAAACCTGTTGCAATTGCTTTGCCATTGTATTTTACAATAATTGTTGTATTTGGATCTGCAGTTCCAGAAATTTTTGTGTCATTGTCATCAATTACATTAATACTTGGCGTCTTAGGTAAAGTTACATTTGTTGATGTTTTTACATTAACAACGTTTGAAGTACCTTCGTTCAAACCGCCTGTTACATTCACTCTAAACTGGTAGGTAGTATTAGCTGACAATCCAATCACTACTGTATTGTTAGAGTCTACTGTAACTGGTTGTCCTGTTTTCGCGGTACTCCATGTGGCACCATTATCACTTGATTGCTCAATTTTGACTTCCGTAGCATCGACAGCAGCTAACCAGCTAAGTGCCGCTGATTGATTCGTAATTGACGTATTTTTCAACGTTTTAACAGTACTTGAAATTCCCAATACATTTAAGAAATCTGTAATGTACTTACCGTCCACTACTTCTTTTGGAGTAATCGTAGCGTCTGGGTTTGATTTTAAGTAATTCTTCACAACAAAATTCATATCTGTTGCATTGACAATGCCATCTTGGTTTAAATCTTCAATATTAAAATTCTCATTGTTTTGCTGACCATATTTTTTTGCTACTTGCTTTACGTCTAGCACATCAATCACGCCATCACCATTCACATCACCCGCAGCAGCTTCAGGCTGAGTACCACCAGCCCATAAATATGATCCAATCTTCTCGCCCCAAGTGGTTTCATTGTCTAGATTCACCCTTTGGATGCTCTTTAGATGTCCAGGAGCTTCTACTACAATATCGTACGGATCTTTTGATACGGGAATATCCTTCACATTGAAATAACCATTTGGATCAACTGTTCCTGGGTATTTCTCTCCAGTAGAACTTTGCGCGTATACTTTTGCTCCTACTTTCGTAAAGTCTTTATCCCATTGACCCATGAAAGGTTCAAGGTGCATATATGAATCTACATATGAATGCTTCGGAATAATATCGTAACCATCGATATAGCTGAACAGAGTCATTTTTGTTGGTTCGGACTCTCCAAACTTCGTATAATTGAAGTCTGTCATATTATCTTCTACGTTCATTTTATCTGAAAGAATATAGTAATGATCGTCTACTAGCTTAAATGTTACATCAAGAAACGGGCTGTCGCCGCTATATCCTTGGAATCCATTTCCGCTTATATGTGCTCCTACGTTAACACTTTTTTTAGACCAATCATAAACTGGGTGCGTCTTTACAACAGGTTCGTCTACATTTACAGTTAATCCGTTAGCTTTTGCATATTGTTGGAACTCTTTATTTACTTTTACATCTAAAAATTCAAAATGATTATAAAAAGCAAGATCATACGTACCTGACATAAATTTCTCAACATTGTTCAAACTTAAAGTCATTGTTAACGTATCGTTTAAATACACTTTATCTTTATCATAACTTGGAACGACATAAGGCGTACCTTCTTTAACAAAGGCATAAGGATAAAAATCATTTAATAATCTGGCGTTTGTCGCCATATCCATTGGGAATAACATAATGGTTGCAGGTCCGTTCTCGATATCTTCCTTCTCAATTCCAAATTTCACGTCTCCGTTCGCTTCAACAGGAAAATCTCCATCAGGGTATACGTTTTGATTTTGATAATACCAAAGTGTGTTCGAAGACTGTGTAATACCAAGTGGTGCTAATAGATTTGTCCCTTTATCGTATAAATTGGCATGAATCCAAAATGCGTTATGAGCATTTCCATTAAGTGTTTCTTGTGTAAAGTCTGAATCTTTTAATTCGTACACTTTACCTGGAGCTTTATCTTTAAAGGTAAGCTTAGGTAATGTATTGTCAATAACAAACAATTGCGATTTCTCGTATGATTTACCTTCTGCATCTACTGCTCTAAACTTAAGTGTATATTGGCCTTCTGGTAATTCAGCTCTTGTAAAAAGATCCGCTGTTTTCTCCTCATTTGATTCTCCGACAAATGGATAGTAATAACCACTCATGTTTAAAAATAGATCTTCGTCTATTGGTGCCGTAGTCGCATTGATCAAACTTGGACTTGTGCTTCCAAGTGCACGACCTTCTTTGTTATAGATAATCGCTCGAACATTTTCCATCGGGCTATTTAATTTGAATTTCAAAGCTCGAAAAGGACCTGCCTCAAATGGATGGGCTGGATCAAATACCTTGTTGCTGATAGCTGGTAGTTCCATTTCAAAACTATCAATCCCTTTATCTACAGCACGAACAGCAAACGGTACACGATAGCTTTCTTGCGGATTTGAATGATTGACAATATTCACATACCCTTCGTATCTGCCTGTTTTTGCGTTTCCTGGTACACGAATCTTCGCTGTTAAATCTACCGATTGTCCCGGTTCAACAGTAATCGACTGAGCAGATGTCGTTATATCTACTTTATTGGTCACTGCATCTAGAACACCGCTTTTAGCCTTCGAATATTCATAACTAATATCAAAAGATTTTTGTTCCGTACCTTTATTTTTAATAACGATATTACGAGTATCCTCATTCGAATTGTTTTCTTTTTTATAAACCGTACCATAAGCAATCGATCCTGTTTCTTCGTCAATCGTTACTACATTACCGTTTTCATCTCTATTTTGAGTCTTGTCCATCACCTTAACAGACACTTTTGTATGAACAGCTTCTTTTACATCAACTAATCCTGCCCCTACTTCATATACAGAATAGTCGTCTGATAATTTATCTGATGTATTCATTAACGCCGATTTTACATCAAACGGAGTATATTCTGGATGTGCTTGTAAAATAAGAGCAGCAATACCCGCTACATGAGGCGATGCCATTGAAGTACCAGAAATACGTGCGTATGCTGACGAATAGTCGATTCCGGCTTCTGGACTATGAACGAATTCCGGATAAGTAGAATAGACAGATACACCAGGTGCTACGACATCAGGTTTTATGTCATAGTTCTTCGTAGCAGGTCCTCTTGAGCTGAAGCCCGCGAGATGATTTCCTTCTGTCACAACAGAACCAATATTACTAAAAGTAATTGAAGATGTTTCTGATGCTGCTTTTAATCGCTCTCCATCCTTTTTCGTTAAACGGAAAGCAGGGATGAAATCAACTTCATTAGCTAAATACTGGTCTATTTCCCCTTCGACATTGTTATATACAATTACAGCAACTGCTCCAGCTTTTTTAGCATTGATTACCTTTTCGGTAAACGCAAATGTTCCACGCTGAATTAAGGCTACTTTTCCTGTTAAGTCAATTGCTTGACCATTCGCATCTTTAAAATCGTCCTCTCCACCTAAACCAACATAGACAATCGGATATGATTTGTTTTCTAACGTGTCTAAATGATCATGAAAACCTTTACCTAACAGCTTCATATTGTTGAACGTTTCACTGCCAACGGTCGCCGATGCTGTAGGGATGGCCATCGGGAAGTCACTTGCTCCTACTGTAATAGCAAATGCTGCTGTTCCTGGAGAACCTAACGTTTTCTCACTAGGTCCTGCGTTACCCGCTGATACTGTACAAGCCACACCAGCAAGTGTAGCATTATTAATAGCAATTGATTCTGGCATTAACGGGTCATTTACGGCAACACCCAATGATAAGTTAATAACGTCCATTCCATCTTGTACCGCTTTATCGATTCCTGCAATAATGTCGCTTGAAGATCCACTACCCCATGGACCTAACACACGGTAACTATATAAATCAACATCAGGAGCTACTCCTATAGCTGGATTATCAACATTATTTTCCCCTTGACCTGCAATGGTCCCTGATACGTGTGTACCATGATACGTATAATATGAACCACTTGGATCAGTCGGTTTTCCAGCATTTACCCAATCCTCATAATTCGTTTCCATTGGATCAGCATCATTATCGACAAAATCCCAACCTTTTACAGCTGTCGGATCAATTGTTTTTTCATCTTCACCATCTTTTTTACGATATCCTTTATATACATTCGTTAAATCTGGATGGTTGTAATCAATACCTGTATCGATAACCCCGACCTTAATTCCCTTACCCGTAATATGATCTTTATGCAAATCATCAATACCTGGAAGAGGAATATAGTTCTCTCTCAACTCTTTTGTAGATGTATTTTGCTCAGGTACACTTAGCTTCTCTGAAGAAGCAGTTGTTGCTAATTGTCCATTACCTGCTTTATTATTCGTTTTGGAATTTTCTGACTTGACTGGATCAATTTTTACAACATGATCTGCAAAAATTTGGCTTACTAAACTAGAATCTAATAGTTTCTCCACATCTGTTCCTGGGAGTGTCATCGCTACTCCGTTAAAAGCCTGTTTATATTCATGAGTAATCTGAACCGCAGATTCAGAAGAAGCATTAAACTGAGTGGTGGCATTAACTCCTTCTTTTTTTTGCCCCATCCTTTGAACAAACTCTTTAAACTTTTTATGTGTATTATTTACCTTATTGGTAGCATCTTTCAACGAGATCTCGTTTCCAGCTATTTGCTGCTGAATGACTGCTACTTCAGCTGGAGCTTGTTTAAATTGTACAATTACACGAACTTGCTCAGGACTGTTAACGTTGATTTGTGGTGAAATTTCCACTTCACTCTCAGTTCTAATTTTACTCATTGCTTGTAATTGCTCAGGTGTAAAACTATAGTTCCTTGTTTGGGCCTTACTTGGATTAATTCCTTGAATAGTTCCTTGACCCTTGCTATCAGCTAATACATTAAAAGGAACGACAGAAGTCATTAATAATGTAGCCAAAGTTGTCTTTGCTAGAGTCTTTGAAAACTTATTTTTCCTCAATTCAATTCTCCCCCTTATCAATTGACGAATTTTATCTTCGTAAAAAATCAGAAAATATTCGTCATTTGCTTTTTCTGAACATAGGATTTTAAACAGTTAACGTTAAAAAAATTATTAATATTCACAATATTTAAACGTTAAAATAATTCTACTTTATTTGACAATCCTCGTGTTTGGGGGAATGTCTCATTACTTTGGGAGAATACCTCATTTTCCGCTCGAATATTTACGACACAAAACGACAACTTCCGCTTGTTTTTTCTTATGAATTATATCAATTCTGTATGAATCTATAGAAAAATAATAGAAAAATGAAAAAGTAAACAAAAAAATTAAGATTGAATTTGGGGGAATGTTAGAAATTTATAATAAAATAATGGGAAATAATGTAAATTCTTAAAAAAATTGATATAAATAACAAAAATTTCTAAAAAAAACGGTTTTGAGATTTAACATAAACTCATAGTTACGAATGGCAAACCTTAGTCAAAATAAAAAAGAAAAACCCTCTATTGGGCTTATTGAATGTGGGTTTAAAATAAATGAAATTGGAAGTAATATATAAGAAACTCTATTTGTTTTGGATTAATAGGATCAGTAGTTAATAACTTTTTACCGAGTTTAATAAATGATTATAATAGGTAGATTTAATAGAATAGGCTCAGAAGCATCAACCCTACCGATTTACTAACATTTCAAAGCGCTACCCCTTCAACTATTTGGCTTTCGGCCATCAACCAAACTTTCTACGCTTAAAGATTAAAGTTACCTTTAATCCTTCAAGACTCTATACGAGTGAATGGCTAGTTCTTTCTCGACGGGAATCCCACACGCTATATGATACGACCTAGGCTCGGCCACACACGCATGCATTAGCCAACCATGAATTCTTAAATTCACAACAGTGAATCGAATTTTATATCGTACTCCCATGGTAGTTGAATAAGGAATCCCATTTATATCCCTTAACTTCATTACGCAAAAAAAAGGACTGTCGATAAGCAGTCCATTTTTGTTTAACAAAAACTATCTAGTTGGGCTATATAGACGTACAGCTGGACTTAGCGCTGTCAAATAGACAACCATTCCGTTTCGTAATAGAAGTAATTCCCCCAAGTTTTTTTCTAAATCTTTTTCAATTTAGTTCGTATTTTCACAACGCTATGGGAAAACTTTACATTTGATTACATTTTTCGGTAAAAAAGTGGTATTTTTATAGATTTTCTCTCAGCAATACACATGAACTAACAAAAAATTCCCCCAATATACAGAAAATACAAGCTTATGTACAATTAAATTAATAAGTTTAGTAATTAACTATATTCTTAATTACTTAGTTTATTTCTTGGTAATTGATTGAGCAAGTGAACTTCATAATAGATTGCTCAGTCAAATGGAAAGGAACATGGAGTTTAGAAAGTACTTTTGTTAAAGGCATATTATTGGAGGATTATATGAAAATAGTTGAATTAAAATATTTCTCTGAAGTTGCAAACAGTGGCTCTTTTTTGATTGCAGCTCAAAAGAATTTTGTTAGCGAATCTGTCATTAGACAGTCGATAACTGGTTTAGAAAATGAATTAGGAATTAAACTATTTGAGCATCACGGAAATTCTAATGTTATACCTTCAGTTGCAGGAATGCAGTTTATTTCATCGGCCAATGAGTTATTAATTGAATTTCAGAAGCTAGAAGAAAAAGTTAAATCATTTAATAAAAAATCTTATTACTATTATAATAATATGTATGACTGCCCTTCTCCTTAAAAATTTGAAATTTAAGAAAAAACCATAGAATTTCACAAATACTTTAACTCTTTGAAAACAAAATAATAGATAAGTACATGGAAAAATATAATTTCATGAACATCTGCATAGATTAAGCTAAGTGCCAGAAGATCTTAGTAAAAATAGAAATTACGATTTAAATTACGTTCCTACATTTTGAAAAATCGAAAAAACGTTTTGGGCTGAATGACATAGTTATTAACGTAAAAAACGATAGGACTTTATTTGGAGAGGTGGGTATGGATAGGCTTGTACGCCAACTGAAATATCTGCTTCAGCCTTTAAAGACTAATCATGCCCACAGAGGCTCCAAGTCAAGTCCTTAACCACTTATCAATGCTTTCAAGTAAACAAAGATAAAAGGTGCATTCTATCAATCTTTTTAGAGTTGATACTGTATATAAGCATCAGTTAGTTATTTAACATTATCTAGTTTGTATCATCTCAGAAACACATTTTATTTTGTCTCCAGAATTTAATATTATTGTGTTTTTAATAATTATTTTAAATATTCGATCAACCCATCAACTATTGAATTTGTTGTATTTGTTTGAAATTCTTCTGATGTCATTCGTGTTTCATCAGTTGAATTTGAAATGTATCCAAGTTCAAGTAAGATTGCTGGTCGTGGGTTTTCTCTTAATACATAATAGTCACCTAAACTTACGCCACGATCTCGTGCATCCAGCCCATTATTAAAAATATGTTCATGAATTAATGCTGCTAATGGCTCGTCTGATTTTTTATTATAATAACTTGTTATCCCTTCAACTTCATTGGTAAAAAAGGCATCAAAATGAATACTAACAAATAAATCTGCATTGTTTTCTTCAGCAATTTTCACTCGATCAGCAAGTGATACTCTCACGTCATCGTTACGGGTTAAGATTACCTTAGCCCCAGTTCGTTTCTCTAACTCATTTTGAATATTTTTGACCATTGCTAATGTTACATCTTTTTCGATCGTTCCATTTTGTCCACTTGCACCTATGTCTTCTCCACCATGACCTGCATCAATGACAATTGTTTTACCAGTTAATATCTTTTTAGAAGAAGCATTTACTTTATTTCTATTTTCAGTTGATGCTTGAGCTGTATTTTCTTCATTTTTTATTAGTCCATTATCTTTATGTTTAAAGATAAGAAATACTATCAAAATTGAAATGATAATAAAAAAGAAGTTTCTAATCTTCTTTTTTTTCTTTCGATCCATAGAATTTTCCCCCTTGGTTTTTATACTTATCTTTCAGTTATTTAATAGTCTAATAGTTGCTAGTAAGACAAAATCAACTTTAGATAAAGTTGAAATGAAGATTAATATTTCAAAGACGTCGATCATTCCAAAAGTTTAATGCAAAGTGTTCATTTGGGTTATATACCTTAAATGCATATCCTTTTGCCCTTAAATAGCTAATGATTTCAGGAAGTGCATCCAAAGTGACTTGCTTTTCATGTAATAGAATGACTTCTCTATTTTTTGTTGTTTGTCTTTTTACTTCATTTACAATTTTTGAGGGGTTAGCAGTGTTCTTCCAATCATTTGTATCCACTGTCCAATCCCATATTTTCAATCCTGCATTAACTGAATCATTACGAAGTTTTAAACTTAAACCCGGTCTAGAGCCATAAGGCGCACGAACCAAGCTGGTGTTTTCACTGGTCAAGATGTTAATAATTGATAAAGTTTGTTTCATCTCTTGCACAAATTGGCCTTGTTTGTACAGTCGATGATAGTTATGAGTCATACTGTGTGCGCCTATATAATTTCCTTCGTTTACAGCCCTTTTGACTTCTTCTTGATACTCATTCATGTTTTTTCCAGTCATAAAGAAAGTCGCGTGAATTTTTTCCGTCTTGAATACATCAAGAAATTGATTAGTCAGCTCACTCGGTCCATCATCGAAAGTTAGATAGACGACTTTCTGAAGTTGGGTACTTTGTTGTTTGTCATTTGTTTGGTTTACATTTTTTTCTTGCTTCTTTTGAACATGATCGATTTGACTACTTTCTTTTCGCCTATCTAGTTTTTCATTTGCTGGCTTCATATCACTTATTTTGTTTGCATTACCTTCTGTGTTATGTTTGACACTCTTTTTGAAGTTCTTTATTTGTTCCTGATCACTTTCGGCACTTTTTGCTACATTTTCAACAGCAAATTCTTTCAATTTACCATTGAAAGAGTAAATGAGTGAAAATGCTAATAAGGTCATACATAGACTTACAATCGCTTTTTTTATCACCTTTTTTTTCATTCTTTTATGTGCTTTCATCTCTTTTTCACCGTACTCTCCACTCCTTGAACATCTTTACAATCAAGATAAGGGTTCCAAGTAAAGATGAGATGAAGATGAGATGAAGGAACAATGAAGATTGATAATAAATGAAAAAAAGACCAAAATTCCGCCTGTTGCCGTTTCTATAAACTTAAAGATTTTGGATATAAAAAAGAGACCGCTTTAATGGTCTCCTAGAAATTTCTTTATCTTTTTACTCGTTTAAATAAGTCGTTACTCTGTTCTGTATAATCATCGCTACACTTTCCGAAGATTTTTGACCCTTAAAAAAGCTTTTTGATTCTTCCTCTATAATTATTCTGATTTTTTCATTCCATCGTACTTGTGTATTTGCTTCTGAAATCATTTGTTTCAACGGTTCAAGTGATGCTTCTGAAACTGTTACAACTCCACCTTTTCCGCCTTTGCCGACCTTTCCTCCATCACCATTTTCCACTTTCCCTTCTATTACATCGGTAAATTCCTTCTCATTTGCTGCGATATTCACAGGGAACATGCCGCTTACTGATTGAGTTTGAATCTCATAAGAAAGTAAAAATTTTAAGTAATCCCATGCTTCCATTTTGACAGTGGAATTTGTATTCATCGCATAGCGATCATATCCAGTAAAGGTAACGCCAGACTCGTTTTTAGAAGAATGCGGAAAATCGTAAATGGTCGCACCATTCTGATAGTAAATAGCAGAACGCATCGCAAAATCGTTTGCAGAATAGATTGGTGAACTTGTAAAGTACGTAGTTTTCTGCACACCGAGCTGATAATCCGATAAAACATCATCGTCATACATTTTTTTTACTTTTTTGAGTAAATCAATAAATAATGGAGAATCAAATTGGGCTTCCTTTTTCTCTATATCAACTAGTTTATCGTAGTTTTCATCCGAGAAAACAAGTGGATTTAAGATACCTTCAGGTGTAACTTCCATCACAGTATCCAGTGTTCCTTTTGTTTTTAGCTGTTGGCTTATTTCTGTAAAACGATCCCAAGTCCAGTTCTGTTGGTCATCTATTTGGATGCCTGTTTTTGAAATCGCTTCTTGATTTGCAATTAAAGCACCTAATGAAAAACGCGTGGGCATAAGGTACAGTCCACCATTTATTTTAGAATGATCAAGAATGTTCATGTAATATTGACTTTTATCAAATGACGTATCTTTTTCAATGTAATGATTGAGGTCAACAAAGGCGTTTTTATCTATGTATCGATCGATTGGCAAACTTTGATCGTTTAAGATGAATAAATCCGCGCCTTTTCCAGATAGCACTTCTGTTGTCGTCTGTGCCACGTATTTCTCAAGTTGAAGAAGAGATATCCCGCCACCGCCAGATGCAAAGCTTTTCAGTTCGATTGTAATATTTGGATGTTTTTTTTCGTATTCCTTCGCAGCCAATACAAAGTCTGGATGTTTCCCTAAGACTGAGATGGTGATTGTTTTTTTCACATCCTTGCTTAGTTTTAACGACAGATCTTCTCTATTAGCATTATTATTACTATTATTGGCATGATTTTGTTCTGAGTTATTGTTTTTATCGCTTGGTGTTTTCCCACTACTACAAGCGACAAGACTAAATAGTACGAATAAGCTCATCATTAAAGACAATATTCTTTTCATTTATTCATCTCCCTTTCTCTTATTAACTTAAAATAAGAATACCCTCCTCAAATAAAGATGAAATGAAGATGAAATGAAGTTTATTAAAAGATTGATAAAAATTTTAACATAATGATGGTTGGTTGGTTAATTCTAGGAACGTCAGCTTGAACAAAAAATCGCCCTTTTGACTAGAGCGATCCAAAAAAATACTAGTATTTTCAAATTTTCCAAACGCATTTTCACTTATTTTTATTTAAGCAAAAGTAAAATAATACGCCATCCGATGTATTCATGACCCCGTACTGCGCGTCATGTAGATCTAATATATTTTTTGTAATGGCAAGTCCTAACCCAGTACTTCCTTCTGAACGGTGTCGGGATGTATCACCACGATAGAAACGTTCCCAGACCTTATCTAATTGGTCATTTGGAATATGGGATCCTTTATTTTCGACGCACACTTTCACTAGTTCATCTTCTATAATCGTTGAAACATAGATATGTTGATGAATAGGGGTATAACGGATTGCATTTGTCATATAGTTCGTGATGACTTGCTCAATTCGATGTTGGTTTGCTAAAACTTCGATTGAAGTTAAATCTTTATGAATGGTCAATTCCTTTTTCTGAATTTCTACCGATAATTGACTACAAGTCTGATCAATTACTTTATCAATAAAAAATGGCTCCATTTGCATTTTATACGTTCCAGACTCGTACTTTGCAAGTTCAAGCATATCGACAATTAATAGATCCATCTTGTCGACTTCTTTTTCCATCGCTTCAAAATAGTAATCCTTCTTATGACTAGCAACACCGTCTTTCAGGATCGAAATGCAGCTTTTCATTATACTTAAAGGTGTCTTAAGTTCATGTGAAACACCTGAAATGAATTCTTTCCTAGTATTTTCTAATTGTTTTTCTTTCTCAATATCTTGTTGTAGTTGAGTAATATGTGAATGTAGTGTATTTGAAAGCAAATTAATATTCTGAGATAAATCACCAATCTCATCTTTGGAACGATATTCGATTCGTTCTGAAAAATCTAAGTGTGCAATTTTCCTAGTTGTATAGTTAATTCTTAATAATGGTCTCGCAATTTTGATTGAATAATAAATGGACGCCAGAATTGTAAGAAGTAAAACAAATGCAATAATATAAACAAAATAATCTTTTACCATTTGAACTGCTTCATCTACCGGTTGTAAAGAAGCCATTGCATAAATATAATTTATTTCACCATCTTCTTCAATTGGATCAATAAACAATTTATACTTAATTCCATTTTGTTCATAATCAAGTGTCTTGAACGTTTCGTACTTAGTTTGTTCATCAAACAATAAGCTCGTTTGAAATTCATTGAGACGATCCATAAATAAATTATTACTATATATAATGCTTGAAACATCATTTCGATTAGGAATTTGTACATCTTGAACAATTCCTTTTAATCGTTTTATTCGAAAATTAGTATTAAATTTTTGTGCTAAATCTATTTTCTCTTCCAGACTATACTTTTTATTATCTGGTTGAAACTCCTTATCAAGATTAGTCATAATAAAATGATTTACCCAATATGAATTATTCTGTAACGAATATAGGTAAAATGGTATAATTCTATTATTTTTTTCAACCGTAAAAAGATCAACAGAATCACCTTTTGAAATAGTATTAGGATTTTTTAAAACATCTTCGGTTTTTAATAAATGATACAGTGGTATCTTTAATACTTGTTTTGAATTTACTTTATTTTCTTCTATCTTAATTTCCGCATAATAATCATTAGATGATTTTATATCCCCATTTTGATCTAATGTTGTTATCCATGTATTTTTATTACGATAAAAGTCTTGCTCTAATTGCTGGATTGTTTGAATATTACCATTGCTTTTTAGATATTTTTTCTCAAATGCTTTGATACTTGATTTAAGCTCATTTACTTTTCGATTTGCATAATATTGTTTAAAAAAAATTGTTTGACCAATATAAATGGAACCTGTGATTAGCAAACATAATGTTGTTGTTAATAAAAACAGTTTTAAGACAATCCCGAATTTCATACGGTTTCCTCAAACTTATAACCTGTTCGAATAATCGTTGAAATCAGTTTTGATTTACTGCCTAATTTCGTCCGTAAATTACGGATATGTGTATTAATTGTTCGATCATCACCATTGTAGTCATAGCCCCAAACCTTTTGCACGAGTTGTTCCCTTGTAATTACGATCCCCTGGTTTTGCATTAAATAAGTTAATATTTCAAATTCAGTATGGGTTAAATTGATAGCATTTCCATCAATTTTGACTTTCCGTGTAGCAAACTCTACTGAAATACCATTTCTTGTTAAGGTAAGTTTAGACTGCTCATTCATTTTATATCTACTCTCAAGTAACCGTTTGACTCTTGCAAGCAAAATTGGTGGACTATAAGGCTTTGTAACATAGTCATCCGCACCTAACTCAAAACCTAGAAGTGTATCATCTTCATCCACCCGTGCAGTTAACATGATGATTGGAACATTTGAAGTCTTCCTGATTCTTCTACAAACCGCCCACCCATCAACTTTCGGTAACATAATATCAAGAATAATGAGATGAAAATTTTGTTCTTGAAACAATTCCAATGCTTGTACTCCATCGATGGCCTCAATTACTTCATGACCTTCATTTTCTAAATAATCTTTCACTATTTCACGTAAAATCGTTTCATCTTCAACGATTAAGATTTTGTATGGCATGATCTATCCACGCTCGCTTTCTATGCTCTCCCATACCTTTATTTTATCCAACATGGAATTTTATTAATTAGTGATGTACCCATTAATCCTTTGCTCCTGATAACTGAATTCCTTTGATTAAATATTTTTTTGTGAATACAAAAATCAACAACATTGGTGCCATATAAAGAATGGATGCAGCAAAACTGATCCCTCTTGTTTCTTCTATAATTTGAGATAAATAAAGAGACAATGGAAATTTTGATGGATCATCTAGAAAAATAAGCGGTTGTTCAACCATGTTCCAATAATCTGCGAATAATAAAACGACTAGCGCTGCAAGTCCTGGGCGAATTAACGGTAATATGATCTTTATAAAGATTTTAAAGTGACCTGCCCCATCTATTTTTGCAGCTTCGACAATTGAATAAGGAATCGTCATGACGAATTGTCTGAGCATAAATACGCCAAATGCACCAAAAACGCCAGGAAAGATAATCGCGCCAAAGCTATTTAAAAGCCCTAACTTATCCGCAATAATATAATTCGGAACAAGTGTTACTTGAAAAGGCATCAACATGGTAACCATATACACCAAAAATAGCGGATCTCTTCCTTTAAACTTTAGCTTTCCGAAAACATATGCCGCAAGTGACGCAACAATCAGTTGCCCTAGTATGATTGGGAATACCATTAATACTGAATTCCCATAAAATTTCATATTTGATTGTTCTTTGTCAATGAATGATTGTTTCTTGTCAAAGAATCCTTTATATTGTTCAAACGAGAACTTTTCAGGTATCAAGTCCAAATGGACGAAAGACACTTTTTGTGCAATGTTATCTTGTTGAAGTTCACTATCTGATGGATAGCTTTGGCTAATTTCTTTCTCTGTCATAAAAGAATTTGATAATGTAAAAACTATTGGAAAAACCATCATTGCTGCTATACACAATAAGAAAAAGGTTAATATCCATTTACGAATTAAAGTATTTCTTCTCATCCTCTTCACCTCTCATTTCTAACTCATAAACTTTCGATAACGACGTTCAATTACGAAGAAAACAAACACTAAAATTAAAATACAAATGACCATTAATGAGGCAGCAGCGGTTAGTTTCTGAACATTTAATGAAGCAAACATATTGTTCATATAGTGCTGAATCATATAAATTCGATCAAAAGGATAGTCTCCGGCGATTAGATAAGTTTCACGGAATACTTTGAAGGAGTTAATAATGCTCATTAAAAGTACAAAAAACATTGTTGGCGTTAAGTAAACTAACGTAATCTGTCTAAATTTAAAGAAACGACCTGCACCTTCTATGTCGGCTATCTCATAGTAATCTTTTGGTATATTTTGAAGACCTGCCAAGAATATGATCATGTTGTAACCAATGTTTTTCCATAAATAAACAACTGATACAACAGCGATCGACCAATCTGATTTCATCCAATCGATTTGCGCAAACCCTAAATTCACCAACCATGAATTAAATGTACCGTTCCAATCAAATAATATTTGCCATAGCATAACAATCGATGCGACTGGTACAACAATTGGTAAGATGAATGAACTAATAATAACATTTTTAAACAGTACACTTTGATGCAAGCAAAGTGCTAGAAGTAAAGAAATGCCGATCACAAGCGGGACATTAATCGTCGTAAACCAAAAGGTGTTTGATGCTGCCTTTAAAAATGAAGCACTTGCTAATAGTTCTTTATAATTGAAAAGACCAACATATGAACCCCCAACCGCACCATCTTTAAATGAATAGATCGTACCCATTACAAATGGGATTAAATAAAAAAGGGAAAAACCAATCAAACTCGGTAATAAGAAAAATGCTACAACCCTACCGTCGTTATTTAATTGATTACGAATTTTCATGCACTCACTTCTTTCTATAATTGAGTAATTAATTCTTTTTCGAAAGAAGTGTAACCTAATGAGATGAAGATGAGATAAAGATTAAATAAAGATTTAGCGGAAAATGATTATTTTAAAAATAAAACACAAATAAAAAGCTAACAGATTAGTTAGCTTTTTAAACTTTAATTTAAATTCCAATTTTCTTTTTCAAATTCAACGAATAGGATGAAATCTTCATTACAAAAGGATTTCTTATCTTTTTCATTTAAAAATCCATAGATTTTCAAATGAATTTTTTTCCTTTCTTATTCAACTGACATTTAGTTGAATAAGAAAATATACTAATTTTTAAATCAATAAAGTTTTTCTGCCCCAATTCTGCCCCATAAAACTGTTTCGCCAACAATAAAATTCTGTTATAAAACAAAAAACCTCTTGATATACAAGAGGTTTAGGTATGATCCCAACTGGAAGCCAACCAGCGACCCCTACCCTTTCAATTACAGAGTACGATTATAATTCAGTATTTATGAATATTTTAGGTCAATAGAGTCCAGTAAATCAAACAGTCGATGAAATTTTATTCATCATAAATCTATTAATTCTATTGTTTCTAATATGTCAGTGCAATTTATGTGCAATCGAAAAGTTTTTTTCATGAGGTAGGGTGATTGGTGTAATAGGAAACTGATTGTTTAATTTATATATACGTTAAACAAATGATAATTCATTCAGGATTCACTATTTTATGCCAAGATATATTGACTGAAAAAATTATTTACCACTAGAAGAAAAACGTTTATTATCCAGCAATCGTAAACATTGTTGCCATAGAACAATGTTTACCTCAACTACGTAAAATACGACACATAGCAAATGCTACATGTCGCTTGATTAATTATGCTTCTACAGTATTTTGATCCATTCCACTTCCGTATTGCTTTTTAAAAGCTACCGCAAAATATGCTAAAGATAATACACTAAATAAGACAATAAAGCCTAATAAGATCATTACATTATGCCACATTAAGCTATAGTCTCCAGTGGAAATAACTACCTTAAATGCTTGAACAGTATATGTCATTGGTAAAATCGCATTAAAGTGTTGTAAGAATTTCGGAACTAGTTCCAATGGGAATGTACCAGCGCTTGTTGTTAGCTGTAAAATTAACGCAATAATAGCAAGGAATCTTCCTGGTTCTCCAAAAACAGTTACTAAAAATTGAATTAATGCTAAAAACGCGAAACTTGAAACAAGACTAATTAATAAATAGTAAGGTAAAGATTTAACTTCTAGACCTAATATACCTATTAAAGCAACACTTGCAACAACTGATTGTATGATTCCTACCACAATTAAAATACCTGTTTTTCCGATAAACCAAGCAAAAGCATTTTTAGGACGTGATGCAGCAGCTCTCATTGGGTAAACAACCGACATCAATAGACCACCTACATATAATCCCATTGAAAGGAAGTATGGTGTGAAACCTGTTCCATAGTTAGGAACTTCATTCATACTTTCTTTTTTCAATTTAACTGGATTTGAATACATATCTAATTGTTTATTATTTACACCAACATCTTTTGTTTCCTCTTTCGCATCACCTAATTTTGTTGATAACTCATGTGATCCATCCTTAATTTTTCCTAATCCGCTGTTCAGTTGATTTGATCCATCCGCCAGTTGATTCACACCATTTTCTAACGCTGGTGTATTGTCGCTTATTTGACCTATTCCACCTGCAATTTGAATCATACCATCTACTAATTTTGGTGAATTACTACTTAATTTATTTGCTCCATCATTTAATTGATTAATACCAGCCAGTAATGTTGGTGAGTTTTCCGACAGTTTATTTGTTCCACTTGCTAATGCTTGAGTTCCTGTAGCAAGCTGTTTTCCACCATTATTTGCTTCTCCGAGTTTTTCACCAAATTGAGTTAATCCATTTGTCAATTTTGTTTGACCAGCAGTTAATTTACCTACACCTGCTTCAAGTTCATTACTTTTTTCATTTAAAGTAGTCGCTCCTGCTGCTACTTGCTTACCACCTTGGCCTAGTTGCCCTGCTGCAGATGATAAATCACCTACTCCACTTGCAACCTGCTTACTACCTGAAACTAACGCTTCGATTTTTGCATTATAAGCATCTTGTTGTTCCTTAGGTAATGAGGATAATAATGGTGCTATTTCTTTCTGTAATTGAGATAGCCCGTCAGCTACTTGGCTAGCTCCTATTTTCGCCTCATTCGCCTTATTTTGCCATGTAGTTAAATTAGTTGATAATGAATTTGCCCCATCTGCTAATTGTTGAGTACCGGCTTTTAATTGAGGAAGATTTCCGTTTAATTCATTTAACCCGCCTAACACTTGTTTTGAGCCGTCAAGTAGTTGACCGTTTGCTGAATATAATTGATCTAAACCATTTGACAGAGAATTCATACCAGTATTTAACTTAGACGCTCCAGCATTTAAGTCACTTACACCTTTTGAAAGAGGTCCTACACCATTATGAAGTTGGTTAATCCCTTGAGATAATTGTCCTACACCATTTGTGTATGCTACTAAACCATTTTTCTCTTTTTGAGAACCATCATTTAATTTACTAACACCTTCTTTTAATTCAACTGATTTACCTGCTAATAGTTTAAGTCCATTTGAAAGTTTCTCAGAACCATCCTTAGCAGTTCCAACACCTTTATCTAATTTTGATGACCCATCACTTGCTTGAGCAATTCCACCAGTTAATTCGCCAATACTATCGTAAATCGTTTCTACATAGTTTCGAGTAATTGTATTAGAAATTTTTTCTTTTACTTTTTCAGATGCAGAATTTCCGATTTGTGCTGATAGAAAATTGAATCCTTCATTTGGAATATATTCCATTGTTAAATGTTTTGGATTTTTTTCAGAAACAGAAGCAGCGTTTTTTGAAAAGTTTTCAGGAATACGAACTGCCATATAATATTCTTGATTTTTCAAACCTTTCAAAGCCTTTTCATTGCTAACAAACTTCCATTTGAAATTGTGATCTGTTTTAAGATTCTTAACAAAATCTTTTCCTATGTTTAAAGACTTTCCATCAACTGTTGTTCCTTTATCTAAATTTACAACTGCTACTGGTAATTTCTTTAAACTTCCGTACGGATTCCAAAAAGCCCATAAAAACATTCCACTATACAATAATGGCACTAACAATACTGCAATCACTGGAATTATAAGCTTTTTGTTTCGTACAATATGACTTAATTCTTTTCCAAATTGTGAAAACACGTCTCTCTCTCCTTCTTGAATTGAACAATTGACCATATTGTTCAAATGGTCAATTTTATTTATTTAAAAATGGATTATCATTTTGACAATCCATTTAAAATATAGAAATTAAATAGTTCGGTAATACGTTGCTTATCCAGAGGCTCGTGATCTCTGCTCCATTCAATTGTTAGTGTTGTATACAACCTGTATAAGACTACAGCAGTGATTTCTGCATCACATTGAACGATTTCATTTCGATTATTCGCTTCTTCAATCTTACGCTTAAGATATTGAATAATCACATTGTTAATTCTCTTAATTGCGTCATGGACCTCAATTGTTCCAATTTCGCGTTGTTCTTGAAGAAGTTTAATCGTTAAATCATGTTCTTTTTGAAATTCCGTAATTGTTTCGATTCCTTTATGAACTTGGGTAATAAAAGAATCAGAATCACAAATGGCATTTTCCGCTACACTTTTCATATCTAAAATTAGATTATCGATGATTTCATCAAATAATTCTTCTTTATTTTTGAAAAATGTGTAGATCGTTCCTTTTCCAACATTTGCTTGCTTTGCAATTTGACTCATTGTTGTAGCTTTATAACCAAATGTTCCAAAAGATCTTGTCGCTGCCTCTAAAATACCTTTCTTTTTACTTGTACTCAACGTATTACACCCCCTTTGACTAATTGACCAAAAATGTATTTTAGTCAATTTTCATATTCTTAATTTAACATACCATTTTTATCTTTTCAACTTTGATTTATAAAAATAAGCTTTTTTTACTTTTTTGTTATTTTAGAAAGTGATTAGTTGATTTTACTGCTACATGCTAATACTATTTGCACCATTGCGCATGAAAATACCACAATCATGTGACAATATTAATGCAAATGGGTGAGAATCCTAAAATTGTTTGTGAAAGATTAAGTCATTCAAGAGTTCAAACACTCCTGGTATTTACTCACATTCAAATGAAGCAAAAAAAAGCCCAAACCCTTGATACACTTAGGTTTGAGCCTTCTCATTTGTATGATCCCAACTGGACTTGAACCAGCGACCCCTACCCTGTCAAGGTAGTGCTCTCCCAGCTGAGCTATGGAATCGAATGTAAATTTAAGTTTTTCAAGAAATTTAAAAGTTAAAAGACTTGCAGACCACTAACCTTCTTATCTTTATATTTGTAATTGTAAAGTGGTCAACAGACTCAGTCAAGTAGTTCAAGAAATGTTTTTCACCATTGGATCAATTCTATTAGATAATCTCTAAACATCCTAATCTATGTTTCTTTATAAACAAAAGAGTGAACAAAGCATTCACTCTTTTCAAAAATTATTAACCAATAGTTGCCTCTACTTCTGCATATTTTTTATAGTCATATACACAAAGTAATTTTTTATAATCAGTTTCTCTCTTAATTGGATATTCTCTCAGGTATATTTCTAAGTCTTCTAAAGAAATCCTATCATTTAAGACACCTTTTACTATGGCAGTAACTTTACGAGTACGTGAGATATTTTCATCTTCAAGTATGCTCTTAATATTAGTATGACTTACTGCAAAATCAGTTAGACTTTCTAAAGTTTTTATTTTTTCTAATTGAATACTTTTTAGCAATTCTAAATTTGATATTTCAGGCTGTACTTTCATAAATCCAAATATCGGAAAAAATTGTCCACGTTGTATTCTATGCTTTTCAACTAATTTCAATAGTTGATGGTTAGATTCTGCTATAATTCTAAAATAATTATTCATCATTTCTTCAGCAGTGTGGTACTCATATTTTATCGTCTTTAACGATCCAATAGCCAATACTTTTTCCCCATTCTTTAAACTATCTATATCTTCTGTAATACTAACCTTAATATTTCCACCAGCATATATTTCTTTTACTACATTCTGAACTTTTCTAATGTCCATTGCTGAAACTGGCAAACTTAATTCACCTAAATGCTTATAAATTTCGATAAAATTGTCAGTCTTAATCTTATTGATTCTAATTGTAGCCATACCTTCAATATCAATATCATGTTCAACTACTTCTAAATTATTAGTACCCTCTTCATATTCTACTAACAAAAAATTTCTTCTTATTTGTTCTGCTATATCCGTTGATGTATCAATATAAGTAAAAATTGTTTTAAGAATACTTTTTATATTTTTATCGCCTAAATTATATCCTAAAAATATAATAGGGCTATGAATAAATAACGAAAGTAATTGTGCTCTTATTAATTCATATTTCTCATTAAATTTTTGATAGTCTTTTTCTGTAATTATGATCTTTTCTGCCTCTTTAACACAACCATGGATTTTATAAGCTGAACCATATGGGTTACTTAACAAAATCTCATTTCCTACGAGTGGTTTAAATTCAAAAACTTCTTCTATAAAAGAATCATAATTAGTAGTAATTATTGATCCAATATTTTTTCTCACTTTCTTTAATTCGTTAATTTCTACTAACTTATCTTCTTTTAGCGAATACTCATTAAGTAATTCTGTTATGTACAATTTAAATCTACTAATATTAATATCGTTTTTAATGTTTTCATAAAATTTATCATTTATATCCTTAAATTTCCCATCACGATCTCTTTGCAATATTATATCAAATTCGGCCTCTAAATCCGTTGCGATTTTTGGATAGTCATATTCTCCATTATTTTGATACTTATATTTTAAATCAAGATAAAATTCATCACTTCCTTTAAGTTCTTTAGATATATAAGAAAGTAATCCATCCCAAGTATATGAATTTTTTAAATATCTAAGACTCATACCTGTACCAATAAATAACACAGGATGATTATTAAATTCACTAATAAATTCATTAATTTTCATAACTTAACCTCCCACCACTGATTTCCAACAATTAAGGTGAACATGCAAATATTAAATCTCTTGTTATAATAATCTCTCTATCAAACTGTTATTTCTTCCTTATATTAACTTTAATAGAAATTTTTTCCTTAATATTATAATATCATCATAAATAACTCTAATTAAAGTCTTTAATAACTAAACTAAAATTCATATTAGATCTAATTTGATTCTCTTTACTATAAGTACTTTCTCAAACATAATAAAACACTTACTTTACATTAGTAAGTGTTTTATAGCATCAATTAATATTTAATTTTAGTTAAGAGTGCATGGAAGGGACTGCTCTGTTCTACCAATGTAAATATTTACTGATATTTGGTCATAAGCCCCCCCTACTAAAGTAATTATTCCCAAAAAGTGCCTACAAAACTTGTTCGTACTCGTTTATTACTTTATAAAAAGAGTTCTTTTTTAACTCTAGCAAGTTCATAAATTCAACTCCACTTATTTCTTTCCTCTTCCATTTGGAATAATTACTCTCTAATTTGTTTTTTTGATCTTTATTAAGAGTACTTAAACCTAATTTTGGTCTACCTAAGTGTTTTCCATTAGCTTTTGCTACTGCAATCCCTTCTGACTGTCGTTGTCTTATGTTTTCTCTTTCTCTTTCAGCAACAAATGATAATACTTGTAGAACTAATTCACTGACAAATGTTCCTAACATGTCTTTGTGCTGAGTTGTATCTAGCAAAGGCATATCCAAAACTTTTATATCTGCCTTAATGTCCTGAGTGATTTCTTCCCACTCTTTCCTCATCTCTTTAGAGTTCCTACCAAACCTGTCAATTGACTTGATATATAATAAATCTCCCTCACGTAATTGGTGTTTTAGTGATTGGTATGCTGGTCTATTAAAATCCTTTCCACTCTCTTTATCGATAAAGATATCTCTTTCATCTACTCCAATTTCATGAATTTCTTTAAGTTGTCTTTCCAAATTTTGTTCTTTACTTGACACTCTTATGTATGCAAAAGTTTTTTTACTCATTCATTTTTCAGTCCCTCTTAGTTAACTTAATCCAATTATAACCGAATAGTTTACAAAGGTATATACGCATTTACAAACGTTTATAAAAACTCGAATAAACCTTTACAAACTATTTAATCACACTTTTTTTAATATCCTAAAAGGTATACCTATACAAACATCTTATTCTAAAGTTTCTAGTTAATCTATGTAAATCCACAAAATTAATAACATTCCCTATATTAATAGAGAATGTTATTTTAAAAGATTAGTTTTCGTTGTTCTCAACATCTCATATTCAGTGTTTTGCGTTCTATTTGGTATCACGAAATGTTATTGGGCATTCATCTTCAATCCACTTGAATATTGCTGAACTCTTTCCAAAATCCTTTTCTAGCTGTTCTAATACTTGTTTTTTATTTAAACAGTAGTGAAGGAATTTTGCACGTTCAGAAGGCTTATTGCTTGGACTTAATTCAAAAAAGTTAAATGTATCATCCTCAAAACAATCAAGAGTCCAAGTGCCTTTACCATCTTCTATAAACAACTCAGCTGTAAAGTGTGCAAAAATAAAATCCTTTTGTCCTTTGCTTTTAAACATCCCTTCAACACGAATTAAATAGGGTTTTGAATAAAAATATTCTTGGATTTGATTTACAGTAGTTTTATAAACAAAAATTTGCGTTTTATTTTTCATCTCAACTAATTCCACTAACGCATGTACTTCCAAATAACCCCTCCTTTGCTAACTTAATTTATAAATCATAATTTTTTTTGATTTTCACTATTAATTACTACATTTATTGTTTTATCTTTTTTGGGTAAAACCAACAAAATTCCTATTTCTGATAAAATAATGAACCCTAAAATAACAGAATGGATAATTAGTTTTCCTGAAAAATCTTATTTAATAGGATTAATAACATCTAACACAACATCATCAGGAGATTCCTCCCATAATACTATTTCATACCTTTCATTCGCATTAACTTCAGCTACCCTTACATCTTTTTTATACTGTATATAAAAGAACCCCAACGAACCAAGTGTTCAAAACACAAGTATAATCGCAATAACCATAGATAAAATTTTCTTATTCATTCCTCATAACCCCCTGCAAAAGTTATTAGTAAAAATTCCCTAATATAAATACCATGATTTTCTACTTCAACCCTATGTTAAATTATTCTCTTTGCATACGTAAAAAACCTGTCAATTAACAGGTTTTCAATAGAATCACACGTGACAAATATTTAAGGAGATTGTGGGGAAGGAATACTATTTTTTTAATAAAACTTCTCTTTGAGATCTTTAAATTCTTGAATAGAAATTTTCAACAACATTAAAAGACCACTTCCTTCTTATTTTTCAAAAAAGGCTAGTGATCTTAGTTGTAAGAAAAGGGTCTAACAACAACCACTTTCTTAAACCCTACTCTTTCAAGGTAGTACAGTTTTTCATCTCTAGTACAATTGGATAGCTAAGTACATACTGCTGTTATGTTTATTTAGTAAGCATTTGTTTTTAAGAATCCTAAAGTTAACATTGATTACCTAGAATACGTGACTACATGGTGACCATTATCTTATTCTTCACCTGAATCATTGTCCTCATTAATTACAGGTATCTTATACATACCAACCTTTAATCCAAGTCTTTTAATTAAACTTACGTGATGTAATAAATTAACTTTACTAAAAAAAGGCAAGACATTTCTAATATCATCGCTTTTAGATGTGGATATAGCATAAACTAATGTACATTCACTATAAGGAAAGTTTTGTTCATTAAAGTCTTCCTGAGGAAATTTCTCTGATGCTTTATTCACTATGAATTGTCGATACTCAGCCAATTCTCGAAGTAATTGCATCGACACTGATCCTTGGGCAAAAAGATGACTTAGTGTCGCAGAACGAGTTTCCTTTTTCACACAGACAAAGTGCTTATCTTTTGAAAGTAAGTCACAAACTTCAATTTTACTTCTTGAGTTTGGAACTTGGTAGTTTTGCTTATCTAGACATAAGAAATAGTCTGTATTCTGCCTTTCATTATAACTACCCTCAGATTCATCGGGTTTTATACTAGTTAGAAAGTTATCGATTTCAATAAGTGGTATATCCATAATTTCAGTTTGAATTTTTGTGAAGTAATCACTATCAATTTTATACCAGTTATTTAAAGAAAAGATATAAGTATCTTCTTGATATTCAGTTTGAAATATAATGAAATGATTTAAAGTAACTGCAGAAGTAACCGCAGTATCTGAATCGTCAAAGCCGATAATTTTAATTTTGTTGATTTGTTCTGGTGAGTTAAACTCAATGTTACTTATTAAAGAATAGAGATCTTGTAAAACTACTTCTTCAGTTTCCACTTTTTTAAAACCAAGCTTTATATGATAATTTGAACACTTTTCATATTCAATCATATCAGGATATGCTAATGAAAGATTGTGAGTTTCACGACTCCTAAGTGATTCAAATAATCTCTGATTTAATATGGAAATTATATCTGCATCTTTTACTATCTTAATATTATCTATAAAACCAAAGTTCTCTTTGTAATCATCGCTTAGAAATAAATTCAGTATTTGGCTACACTTTTCACCTAGCCCTGAAAATGAAACATCACTATTAAGACTTAAAGAAGAAGTAGACCCTTTTATTGATGTACCTACTTGTTCATCTCTTGACTTTCCTGACACTAAATTAATAAGGTCTTGATCAAAGTTTAAATCAAATTCACCTAATTCACTTCCCTTATTAATATGTACTCTCTTTTGCTTTGTCTTTAGGTCAATATTTCTTACATCAAAAGCCTTGAGTTCTTTTGAATCAATTGTATTTAATGCAACCTTTAAGCCAAAATTATTCTCTAAGTTATTTCTATTAATAGCAGTAAATCCAAATCCACCAGTTATTGCAAAGAAATAAGGTAAATCATTTTTTATTACTTTTACCAAAATAACAAAGGAATTAACAGTATTCTTAATTTCATCTCGATTAGGAATATCTAAAGCATCATCTAGAAAAGTAATCCACTTAGGTTCCTTAGATCTATTTCTTTGAATATAAACTTTAAATTCAAAATCCAATTCTGTATTTCTAGGGAGAAGCTCGAAATAGTCATTTTCCTCATTTACTTTATTAGCTAAAATTAATTGATCAAAGTTCCTGACGTTTTCATTATAGAGATAGTAAGACAGTTTCAATGAAATCACCTTTCCTTAACCGTTAAATAGTAGAACAAGCCTATATATGCTATTAACCTATTAAGCCTTTCTCCTAATTGGCTTCAAGTATAATAAGTTTTAGTTACTTTTACCTATAATACCATAAATTTCTATTTAAATAATCAAAACATTTCTTATTTTTACATAATAATAAGCATGGCATTAAACCTACTTTTATAGTTATTAATATCAAATATCGGAATAAAATATAAAACATATTGTGGGAGTATAATACACCTTTTAAGGAGATTATCTTTCATTTGATAAAACTACTCTTTTATTAAGGAAAAAACCCCACAGAGTATGGGGTTTTAATTTTTTACTTACAGTCAAATCTAATATCTTTTATAAGAAGGAATGTGTTTTTCTAATTAAATGGGAATATAGTACATCCACTCATTTAACTTGTACTCAATCTTGAAAAAAAGATGTAATATCTCTCATTCCCTTTCCTTTCGTAAATTCTCTTATAGTTATATTGAAATCTAGTATTCTACATTTTCATAAATAACTTTATCTAACAAATCCTTAAGTTCAGAATTAATTCTCTCAGGATAATTAAATCTATCCTTATCCCACCAACATACATTAATATTACGATCTTCAATAAGATAGTCTAATATCCACTTTTCTTTAGGGGGACTACTTAATACGATACATAACATGGCTTCTCTTAACTGATGTAAAAATCTATATTCATATAACTGAGATACAGCTTTACGAATTTGGCTCGATTCATTCTCAACAGTAATCGATTTCATTTCAAAAATATACCATAGGTCATCTTTATTTGTATAAAGATCAATAAATTTATTCTCTAACGGAAGTAAATTATTATTATTAAGTACTTGAGCCATTGTCTGTACTAATAATTGATGTATATTATTTGCTCGCTCTCGCTTTATGTTTGTTTCCAATTCAGACGAGATATAGTCTTCTCTGGATTTATTCAGCTCCAAATTTGTCTCCCTTAATATGTCTTTAGTAAAAGGAAAAACGATTGTATAATTATCCCAATCTATCTCTTTAAAATTCTCATTTGTAATAATAGTTCCACAATTTAATTCTAAATTATTTTCTAAAAGAATTTCTTGTAACCGTTGATGTTGTTCAATTGATATTTTATATCCTTTTCGTAGATGTGCCTTTATTCTTATGAGTTTCTTGTCTTGATGATTATTTTGTTTTAACCCTTTTTTAATTATAAGAGGAATAGGTTGGCGAATAATTTCCCAATTTGTTCCTTCATTAATTAAGAAATCTATAAGTGAATCGACTTTCTTTAAAAAATCAGTCTTAGCCAGTAAACTAAACCACTCTTGATTAGTATCTTCAATATCTTCTAAACTTGTCTTTCTTTTTAAATTACTCCTTATACTTGAGATAATCCAACCTAATTCTTTCAGCTCATGTTCATTTTCAAAATTAAAGCCTTTATAGACAATATACCAATCCCATTGGTCTCTTCGTATACAACGATTAAATAATCCTTTTACCTCAGATATCTTCTCAGGTTCTAAGTCTTTGATTTTCAAGATACCTTGAGAATACTTTTGTAAGTATTTTTTCATTGCTAATAAACTTTCTATATATCTTTCTATAACTTTTGGTTTTGGAGGAAATTTTCCAAATTTAGTTATACCGATACCGATCTCATTGTTTTCAATTTTGACTATCCATCCATCAATTTCATCACCTACGTTAAGGAATTTCATTTGTTCCTTAACTCCACTATTCCAAAATAAGAAAGCTTTATTACTTGGATCGTTGATATCGATCTGTATTTTCATTTTCCCATCATTTATTACTTTTTCTATTATTGTGCCAGTAATAGCTTGACCTAATGAATACATGTTTCTGCTCCTCATAAACAAATTATAAGTTAATATTATAATTAATTTCTCTATTCGATAACTATCTCTTTTTAATTACAAATCAAAGAAATAATAAACTAGATCGATACTATTATTAGATTTAAAGAATCTTGATCTGAGTTATCTCGATTGCATTGACATAAAAATACATATTTTTTCTGAAGAAGTATTAGTTACTATGTTTAACAACATAAAGACTTAAACCTTATTATTACAAGCAACAGTTTGGAAGGTATAGAATACTTGTTTAAGGTATTAAAAATAAAATATGTTGAAAAGAATTTTTTAGACTCTATTAAAAATCATACACATGACTCATCCCTAACAAATAATATTGGTGAACTTAACAAAAACCGGGGAAAAGAACTGGAAAGATTATGAAGATATCTTTATTAAGATACTAAACTCTTAGTAAATTTATAAGGTTCATAATTTGTGAGTTCTCATAAAAAAACCTTTTATGCTGATAAAACGCCTAAAAGTATGACTTTCAATCAAAAACTAACACAGATTGCATAGGCACAACAGCCACTATATATTTGGATATTCCAATATCTGATAATGGTGGAAAGTATCCCCACTATACCATTATACAATTTATAGAGGGTTACCAAATTTCATATAAGAACATAGCAAAATTTGTACATAAGATTTTTATTTCAATATAATTACATTGACCACAGTAGTCAAATAATTTCAAATATTACGGTCGTAGAAGAGCTATTGGTGTATTAGAACATCTAACAGAAACTAAACAGAATAAAATGATGCCAACCATCCCCACACAATAATAAAAGATTCACTGTAACTAGAGAGGGAAACCGTTTTACCCTAATTCTCCTTTTGTAAATTATCACTATAGTAATATATAAAATGAAATACTATTAGTTAAAAAGCATACTAAATTACGTTTCTTAAATATATCAAATCTTAAATTTATTAAACAAGTGCCTTTGTGGAGCATCATTCCCATAACATTCCTTTTCAAATTTAAGTCTTGCGACAATTGCATCGTTCTTAGAAGGGAAAGTCCCAAGATGTTTTGTCTTCTTGTCAATTGTAATATAGGCTTCCCACTTTTCTGTTTTTCTTTTATAACTTATCCCTGTTACCTTATTATTTTCTTTCTCTTCTAACCAACTGATAAATTCTTGTGTATAGTGATTTCTAAACACTTGCCCTCTGCTTATTCTTTGAACTTGCCCAATTTCTAAATTATATTTATTAGCTATTTTTTCAAATTCCAAACTATTCATAATATCCTTTATTATTCTAGGTATTAGATCAACAAATTGTTCTCTATCTGTCTTTTTATTTTCTAACCATTTTGTATATTCATTAGGGAAGTAATCTCTATATGCAACTCCCTGACTTATATTTTTAACTGTTGAATAACTGACCCCAAATTTTTGGGCTATTTTATTATGTTTATTTCCATTCATGATTTCACTAATAATAAATGGTAAAGTTTCAAAAAGGAAAATTTCTTCATCCCTTTTTTTGTTTTTTAACCAATTTTTATATTCGTCTGACCAATGTTCTTTATAATAACCTTCATATAGAATACCTTGAATAGACTTAATACTCACTTTATATTTTTTAGCAAGTTCTTTTTGTTGATATGACTCAGATATTATATCATTCATAATTGATGGAAGAACTTCACTCAAAAATACCTTACTTTCGTTTTCTTTCTGTCTTAACCACATGGAAAATTCTTTGGTAAAATATCTCTTATAAGAAACACCCCTACTAATGTTCGTAATATTACTTTTATTTGTTTGATATTTCTCAGCTAAATCTGAGTGAGTCTTGCCACGAATAAGGCCTTTTAAAATTCCCGGCAAAATATTTTCGATGAAAAATATTTCTTTATCCCTCTTTTCCTTTAACCATTGTTTATAATTGTTTGTATAATAGCATTGATATGTTTTACCTTGACTAATAGTTTCAATAATATGTTCTGCTATATCATATGAAAGAGCTACTTCCTTAATTGTTTTTCCATACATAAGTTCCTTTGTTATTTTAATTACTTTTTTTTCATTTAATTGAGATTGAGGATTATCCTCACCAATTGAAAATCCTTCTCCACCCACAGTCATATTATAGCCATTGCACTCTTCAAAACCTACGAAAGAATTATAATGCCTAATCCAATAAACCTCTTTTTGCAATAAATCGTCTTTGCTTTGTGCAAAATCTATTATTTCCCAATCAAAATTATCTTTATTTAATTTTTGTAAGTTCTTATATATAACTATATGAAAAATATTTCTTGAACCATTCAATGCTTTTGAATTATGCTCAATTATTCTTTCTTCCAAGCTTCTAGTAGTAATTCCTATATATATTTTACCGTTACATTCATTTGTTGCTTTATAAATTAATCCATAGCAACTATTCATCTTTCCATGCACCCACCTTTATAATTTTCGGAAAACCAACGCTCTCCTAATCTAGTGAGACTCTAAACTCATATTATTTGTTCTTCTTCTTTCTTATTTCACTATATAATGTAGCCTTTGAAACACTTGTCATTTCCTCGTTTTCTTTAACTGTATACTGTTCTGTTTCATATAGCTTTATTGCCTTCTCTACCTGCTTAATATCCTTCATGGGTCTTCCACCATTTCTCCCTCTTACTCTTGCACTCTCTAATCCTGCTTTAGTACGTTCTGAAATTAAATCCCGTTCCATTTCAGCTAAAATAGCTATCATTTTAAACATTGCGTTCCCTACTGCTGTAGTTGTGTCTATGCTATCTCTTAGACTTACTAGTTCAATTCCTCGTTTTTCAAGTTCTTCTGACAACTCAATCAATCTTTTTGTAGAACGCCCAAGTCGATTAAGTTTATAAACAACTAAGACATCCCATTCTCTTGCATACTCAATTAATTTATTAAGTTGAGGCCTATCATCTTTAATTCCACTCATTTTTTCTTGATATATCTTTTCACATCCAATTTTCTATAAAGCGTATAATTGTATATATAATGATTGCTCGCGAGTACTTACCCTAGCATATCCTATCTTCATATGTATCACCTTCAAGTATCAATTTGGTGTCTTTATTGTATCAAAAACGTTAATTACAGCAAATAATGACACAATGATTTTGATACGATTTTTGATACTTGTTTTAGGCTATATCTATATGTTTTCTTTATTTGTATCATAAACATTCGTTTTAGAAACACCTATATGATATATTAAGGCTATAAAATTTAAATATTTTGAAATTCGATAAAGGAGTTGGACTCTTATTACTAATCTACCAGGAATATATCAACCATTAACAAAACTTAATGGTTACCAAAAATATGAACTTAAAACATTTAATAAACAAGATTTATATTATTTCCACTATAAAATCGATAGTGTAGAATTTAAAATTTGTTGTAATAGAGGTCAAACAAAGGTAGAAATATTTCATAATACTAAGCTTGGAAATATAAAAGATATATATATAGAACATATAAAAATCGCTAAAGAGGTATTAGATAAGAGGGATAGGTTAAAGTCTTAAAAAGTGAGAATTGTTCTTTGACATTTATATTGGGTAATCTTGCCAATTCGTTTATTACCAATCTATTTAACATATCGATCAATAAATTTATCATAATTGGTTTTTTAACTCATTCTTCATTCATACGTAAAACCTTGTCTTTAAACAACTTTTTTGTAATTATTCACACGTATTTAATATTTAAGTAGTTTAGAAGGATAGTACACTACTCTTCACCAACATTCATCTCTTCTTAATAAAAATTAAATTTATACATATTATTAGATATAAAATTACCCTAATTTTACGAGAGAGGTTTCTGCTACTATTTATAGAATTATTTATTGATAATGCTTTAGAGGAGGTAGTACAAATGAAATTCGAAGAAGTATTTCCAGCATTTAGAGAAGGCAAAATAATAAAAATTTGGTCACATGAAAAAGAGGATTATAATAAATATCAATTAAATTCAAAAACAAAAGAAGTGAAGTTTTTTCATAACAAAACAGATAGGGCATTACAGAATGCAATGTTTCCTATGTCAATGTTATTAAGAGAAGATTGGGAAATTGAAGAAAGTTGATCAAAAAATGAAACGGAATGACACGATTGTTTTTCAGTTAGAAAATAACGAAAGACTTTTTAAAAAGATAAAAACCCCAATAAAAATGGGATTTTTATCTTTTTTGTGTTGAAATGCTTGATTAGCATTATATATATGCCCTTGTGTTTTATATAAGGTTAATCAAAAATTCCAAGACCTCATATTCTCGTTTGTTGTCACTTTACGGTTATTAAGTGCGTTTTATTTAAATTTATAACCATAATACTCTTGAAGTTTATTAATTCGTTCAGCATACAATTTTTCAAAGTATAATGCGTAATATCCTTCATCAAAAGTGAAATTATCTCTTTCGTTATAAACCGTTTTAGATATGGTTTCTGTTCCGTAGACTTCTTGTAGACTTTTATCTAATGTATACGTTATTGTTTTCTTGCCCAAGAATTTATTTTCTTCTTCTTGAGCTTCCCTCAAGACATAATCATGTCTTTCCCTATGATAATTACTTTCATTGTCATTCAGAAATAACTCTTCATTTTGTCTAAATCTCTCAATTACATCCTTGTTGTATTTTTCAAGATATTTAATAACCTTTTTCTTTCTTGCCTTCAAGATGATTGCATAAACCCTATAATAATAATCCAATCCTAAAACTTCACTTTTTTCATCTGTGACTTGTGCAAGTCCAGTATTCCATTCTTGATAATACACTTTTGTTTTTGGTGCATTTTTATAAAGACTTATGTACCAATCATTTACATCATGCTTTTCCATCAAGTTTCTTTTTAGTGTTAGTATTTGTTTGACAGTATTCTCATTTAGGGTAATAGTTTCACCTGTTTCTATTACATGACCTTTGTATACAGGATAATATTCAATAATATCTGCCCTTTGCATTCGGTTAAGTGTTCCTGCTAGCTGGTTATTGATTTCCTTCACCATATAAGTAAAATCATCTAATATTCTATCTTCACCTTCAAAAATAATATTGTTTGCTTTCAAATCTTGTAAATGTTGTGACCTCATTAACTCATTATATCTTGATTGCAATAACTCGTACATATTAGGGGTTATTAAACCAAAATTAACTGCCCACTTAGAAAGAGGTTGTGCAGTTTCCTCCATTATACCTTGTTCTAACACAGAAACAACCATAATATCCATGTTCTTTGTGTATGGAATACTCCAAGCACCATTATTAATTCTACCGTCCTCTTTAGCTGTAACACCATCCTTCTTTCCACTTAGTTTATAAACATACCCCCGACCCTTTTCTGGTTTGACGACTTCAACGGAATAATAATATCTTCGCATTTCATTTATTAATGATTTTTCTAAATCCTTGTTAGTGAATTTCCTATACTTTTCAAAATGCTTCTTGCAATCCTCCGACCCATAGGTTTCTACTGCTTCTCTTTTGGTTAAAATAAGTGTGTTCATTTTTTCTACATTCCTTTTAAAGTATTTTTAAGGTAAAGGTAATTACTTGTAATAATAAAATAATTAATATTATAGGTGATTACCTTTACTTTAGGATGATTAATTATTTTGTACTTTTTACCACCATCCTTTGGAAAACTGTCGTTTTCCAAAGCCTAGCCGAAAAAGTACCAAAACGGCTCGATAAACTCTAAATCTTTCACCTCATTCCGATCACTTGTTTTAAAACAAAAAAACACAAAATAACCCCATGATAAAAAGAGGTAATTTTGTGTTTGGTTTGTTTCTTTTAATGTTATATTTGATTTATTAGTTTTATGTGTTAATTAGTCAAATTAACTTGACTACATATACTATTATAGCACAAAACTCAAATAAAGTCAAAAAATACACTATATAACTATTGACTTTAAGTAAGTTTTATATTATAAAATCATTTTAGTATTTAAAAACTTTAACAATTCAGCATGTGAAAGAATATTTAATATATACTCTAAACTAGTACTCTCAAATATAGTCTATTATAAATCTATAGAATTTAGAGGATTATATTTCTCGTTTTGTTCCTTTAACGCAGTACCCCAAATAGCTAGATATTTTTCAGTCATTTTTAAATTACTGTGACGTAACATTTTTTGTAATGTAAATACATCCCCACCGTTAATTAAAAACCTATGAGCAAACGTATGACGAAATGTATGAGCAGAAAGTCTAACATCTTTAAAATTCATTATCGCCTTCAAACGCTTAAACATATTTTTAACAGCATCTGTTGTCATAGGATTGTTATTCTTATTAATAAAGACATGTGTAGATGGTTCTTTAAAATATTGTTGGCAAAAAACTTTGTACTCTGCTAGTTCCTTAATCAACTTTTCTGCCAAAGGAATACTTGCTTGAGATCGATTCTTTCCAAAAACAATTATAGTACCTTTAACCAAGTCAACATCGCCCCATGTGAGATTGCACATTTCACCTAAACGTATTCCACTACCAAGTAATGTAAGTATTTTTGTGTGGTCACGATAAGCGTGAAAAGAATGTTCTCTTCCTTTCAGTCTTCTATAGTACCCTAACATCTGTTTAATGTGATCGTCACAAAATACATCAATCTTAGTATCTGTCTTTAAGTTTTCTATCTTTAACATTGGATTACGTTTTTCACTAATAACATCATTAATAACTTCATAATTAAAAAATGCTTTTAGATTCTTAATTTTAGTGTTAATTGTAACAGGATTGTTTCCTCTACTTTTTAAACAATAAAGAAGATATGATTTTACTGCATTGTTTGTTACATCTTCTACATTTAGAATTTCCTTCTCAGCACAAAAATTTTGAAATTCACTTAAAATAATGTGATAGGTTTTTATGGTTTGTTTTGATAAATTTTGAAACTCCCTGTCTTCCTTAAAATCCTGAATTGCAAACTTCAACAACATAAAAAGACCACTTCCTTCTCATTTTTTCTTAAGAAGGTTAGTGGTCTTAATTGTAAGAAAAGTGTCTAACAGCGACCACTTTCTTACTAAAATTGCTAAATCTTTGAAAAACCTAGAAAAACCAATAAGTATGATCCCAACTGGACTTGAACCAGCGACCCCTACCCTGTCAAGGTAGTGCTCTCCCAGCTGAGCTATGGAATCGTAATATACGGTGACATTTAAAATATCTCCGTTTATTCTTTATTCTATTGACTCTATTATACTGTTTTGTCTAGTACTCTTCAACCAATATTTAGCAATAAATTCCGAAAATTATTCTACTAATTTCAAGATCCTATTTTGTAATTTACTTCAGTTATTTGCCCTAGCTTCTATTTCGTTAATTGTATGCATTAGATCCTTCCATCTCAAATCTTTATCTCTTGGTATATTGCTTAATAATATACTGCCAACTAAGATGGTTAGGAACAATAGTAAAACCCCAACACCAAATACAAAAGTCTGAACCTTATAGTTTTTTACGATTTTCATCATTCTACTTTTCATAGGCAAGTCTCTCCTATAGTTAAATATTAATTTTCATTAATTAAATGCGTTAAAAGATAACACACTCATTACTATTAATATTTTCCTTTTTGCCTATTATGTAATCAAAAATTTTGTAATCGTTACCTATTGAGTGATTTAATGATATTGGAAATGCACGAGTACCATTTATTAGTCTACTTTTCTATTGATGAATATACTTCAAAATTAGTTTAAGCTCCTTAAATAAATGGGTTTATCAATGGCATTTTTATATCATTCTATCTATGTATCTAGAACTAACATCCACATTATCGCTTATTTTTGTTAGCTCTTTTTCTTAAATTCTGTATATTCCGAAGGTATACTTTTCTGTTGATTTGATGCTAACTTATTTTCTGTTGATTTTTTCTGTCTATTTCTATTTGGATTATTCTTCTTTTCTAATTCTTCTGTCTCTTGCTTTTTTTGTTCAGCAATAACATTTAGTAGCTCTTTTTGTTCAGAGTATGCAGATATGATTGATCCACCAGCTTGGATCCAACTTCCACTATATTTTAAAAGTAGAGCTAATTCTTCGTACTGCTTTACTAATGGGTTGGTTTCAGCTTCTTCTTCAACTTTTTGTAATACATTAAATATGGATCCATCTGATAATTCACTAGGAACGTATTGTTCACTTTGTATTAATTCATCTTGTTGTGTTGAATATGTTTCATCTAGTATTTCAATCGGCTCGTAATCTGGCAATCTACCAAAAAGAGTCTCTATTTCATTCATTAATTCTTCATTAGAATATTCATTTGTTAGTTCCGATATTTTTTCATTTTGATCTTCATTTGAAGGTTTAACCTCATTATCTTTTGGCAATCTTCCAGGATATTCTTGTACTTCATCAAAAATAATTCCATCTGTTAGTTCAATAGCCTCAGTCTGTGACGGAATGCCCTGGTATTCTTGAAGTACGTCAAATATGATTCCATCTGATAAATCGCTAGGTTCTTCTACTTGCCCAGTTTCCTTAAAATAGTCTTTTAAGTCCTCTATTTCTAACTCTACAAATCCACCCAAGACTTGTAATGTATTTCCAATCGATTGTAAAAAGTTCCCCATAAACCCAGGTACATCAAATTCTTCTTCACTAACTTCTTCCAATGCTGCAATTAATCCGCCAAAAGCTTGTTGTGCATTCCCTGTTATATTCAATTTGATCGCTCTATCTGCATCTTTTTCTTCTTCTGCTTTTTCTTCCTCTTCTTTTGCAGCTAATAAACTAAATAATACAGTGACGTTACCTGAAGCTTGGATAATTTCACCTGAATCTTCTAATATACTTGGTTCACCTAAGAAAGCCTCTATTATATTTCCGATCGCTTGAAAGGAGTTTCCACCAAAATCCAGATGAAAACTGATATCTTCCCATCTTTTTCGGTTTTCCCCTTTTAATCCTCTCATGGGCGTACTGCTAATTGCTGAACTAATTGTACCAATCGCATTTACCCATGCTCCGATAACCTCCATAACTTGGCTCATTAAAGAACACCAATCCTTGATTAGTCATTTAGGATTAGTATATTCAGCATCGGCGTTTAAACGTTCCAAATAAGTGAATGTAATTAAGCCCTAATTAAATTTACCCAACTTTCTTTTTAAACAATTCAATTTTTGATTTTTCTCCTACAATAAAAATTAAATCTCCGCTTTGAAAAACAACATCACCTATATGTGATACTAGTGGCTCACCATCGCGGATGATTAATACCACAGTTATGCCATATTTCATTGAAAAACTCATTTCTCTCAACGTTTTACCAACTAATTTTTCGGGAATGACCGTTTCAACGCCTGCAACGTTTTTAGTAATTTCAATGTATTCGACTATTCCGCTCATCGCTTCCATTCTTGCTGCTTTATGTCCAGCTTCCTCTTCAGGATAAATGACTAAATCTGCCCCAATACTTTCTAAAATACCGCCAACTTCACGGTTATTCGCTTTACAAATAATTCTTTTTACTTTTCTATCTTTCAATCTTCTCGTAATTAATATAGAGGCTAATGAATCACTTCCAATCGCTACAAAAACTGCGTCAAATTGACTTACATTTAAGTCCTCTAAAATTGACTCTTCACGTAAATCGCCAATTACTGCATATTCTGTGTACTCTTCTAATTGTTCTAATGTCTTTTTATCTTTATCGCATACAACAACCTCATGACCTAATCGATCAAACTCTTTAACAATTCCTCGGCCAAATCGACCTGCTCCAATTACTAAGTATTGCTTTGGCATATAAAAGCTCCTCCTTACCCAACTGCTAAGTCTTTTTCAACATATTTTAATTTATGATTATCTACTCGAAGTACAAAATAAATCAGCGTAAAAATCCCAATTCTTCCGATAAACATAAGTAAAATCAAAATTATTTTTGATACACTATGGATATTAGTCGTAATACCTAGAGATAATCCAGTATTTGTAATTGCCGAAATCACTTCAAGTAAAATCAAATCTAATTGAAACGGTTCAAAAATCGAAATAAAGATTGTAGCAACTGTGATTAACATGATAAAACTCATTGCGATTACAAATGCACGATCAACTACCTCTTTCTTTACACTCGTTCTAAATATAATCGTATCCTCACGTGATTTAATGACTGAGAACATTTTTGCTGCTAAAACCGAAACTGTTGTTAAACGTATACCTCCTGCTGCACTTGAGGATGCTCCACCAATATACATAAGCACCAAAAGAATTAATATCGCAGGTAATGTTAGTTCTGCAATATCAAGTGGAGCATATCCACCATTTCGACTTGTAACTGATAAAAAAAATGAATTTGTTAGTTGATCTAAGAAATTTAAATGCAAAAAGGCATGCCCTCTTTCTAAAAGCCAAAAAATAATCGTTCCTAAAATCATAAAGGAAAAATGCAGACGCATATTGATCCTTGTAAATAAAGATTTTTTCTTATTGTATTTATAGATATATTCCATAATAGTCGGATATCCTAACCCACCTATAAAAATTAATGCTGCAGTTACAATTAGGACCAAATTATTTTTTTGAAACGAGATTAAACTGTTTCCAAATAAATCAAAGCCTGTATTTGTAAAGCTTGCAATTGAATGGAAGGCCGTAACTAATAAAGTTTCTGATGCGGTGTCATATTTACCCCTAAATTGACTATAGAAAAATAATCCACCTATGAATTGAAAAATTAATGTTGTAAATAAAACTGACAAACTTAATCGTTTAATTGACTTTATACTACTTTGATTTTGATCCTTCGATACGACTAATAAATTTGAAATGGTAATCCGAATACCAAGGATCATAAAACCATAGCTAATAAATACGACAATTCCGATTGCCCCAATTTCCATTTGAATCATTAATAATATTTTTCCCCATACATTAAATGTCTCAACTAGGTTTACTGTTGTTAATCCGGTCACACTAATCGCACTAGTAGAAACAAATAAACAGTCGATATAGCTTATATTTGAAATTCGCGTAAATGGTAGATAGTATAAAAATGAAAATAAAAATGCAATGAATATATAGGAAATAAATATGTAATGGAGAGGATTTCTTGCTTTCTTCTTTTTTTTCATAGGTGGCTCTTTTTCTCCTTTTATTTGCTGGATAAAAATTTATGGAATTTTTTTCTAAATACTATTATCTATTCTACCTATTTTTAGTTAAAAAACAAAAAAACTTTCAAACCTAAAATTGATTTGAAAGTTTTTTTAAATGATTATTCCTCTTTCCTACAATCACATCCACTTCATGCCGATGAGGAATTATCTGTTTTTACTTGTATGGAAGAAACTTCTTTTTGTTGTTGATATAAATATAAGAATACACTTACAATTACGATTGTGCCTCCGATTATCTGAAATGATGATAACATTTCGTGAAGAAGGAAAACTGCTAAAATAGATGAACCAACTGGTTCTCCAAGTATACTCATTGATATAGTCGTAGCATTTACGTAATTTAATAAATAGTTATTTATAATATGTGCCAATGATGGAATAATGGCAGATGCAATAAAGATAATCCAATCTTTTGAATGGTAATCAAAGAAATTATCCATTGTTACAATATTATAGACTGTTAAGAATGCCGCTGAAAACGCGAAAACCCAAAAACTATACACCCAATGAGATGTATTTTTTACAGTCGTTTGTCCAACCATTAAATAGAGCACTGCAGCAATTACACTTAGAAATGATAGAATATCACCTTTAAAAGCTGACATACTTAAACCAATATCACCGAAGCCTATTAAACATACACCAACAATTGCGATAATCATACATATTTTAGATTGCATAGAAGTACGCTCTTTAAAGACAAAGAAACCAAGTATCATTGCTACTAGTGGCTGAAGAGCTAATATAATGGTTGAGCTCGCCACTGAAGTAAAAACTAATGAACTGTACCATAAAATAAAATGGATCGCTAGCATTAATCCACCTAAAGCAAATGACCTATAATGAGATTTTTTTAAAGCTTTTAATTCATTCTTTCGCTTCAATACAAACGGAAGCATCCATATACATGTAAACCAGAGGCGATACATGCTTAAAACAGAAGGAGAGGCATTCGTCCATTTAGCTAATATAGCTGAAGTTGAAATGGCAATAATAGACAAAACTAATAATGATATCATTGCATTAGGTTGTTTTTTACTCATGTTTCACCTCATTTTGACTTATTTTGTAAGCGTTTAATACATTTTACTTTTCTAAATTTTTTATATAAAGTAACATCTAATTATATCATCCTAGGGAAAAGAAGAGGAGACATTTATGATACAAACAAATGGTACTAGAGAAGAACACACACTATATAGTGAACACATCAAAAAAGAAATTACATTTACAATATACTATTCAAGCATGTACACTCCGTTAATAAAACATCACTTATTAATTGCCCAAGATGGACAAGATTATTTTAATTTAGGTAAAGTTCATCGAGTTGTTGAAAAATTAACAACAGAAGGTTCAATTCAACCTACAATTATAGTAGGTATACCCTATTCGTCGCCAGAGGAGCGTTTTAAGCTATACCATCCTTCTCAACCCGGCCAAAAAAATTATATTCGTTTTTTAGCTGAAGAATTACTTCCGTATTTAGATGATCATTTACCTTTACTTGGATTAGCTCATAGCAGAACATTAATCGGCGATTCATTAGGCGGTACTGTTTCATTACAAGCTGCATTTACATATCCGAATACATTTGGACAAGTCATTATGCAATCTCCATTTGTTAACGAAGATGTAATGGAATTTTTAAAGCAAGCAAAATTGAATTCGATTCTTTCTATTGTACAAACTGTCGGAAAACAAGAAGAAAATGTCCTCACTCCAAGTAAGCAATGGGTTAATTTTGTCAAAGGTAGTTTAGAGTTAAAAGATTATTTAGCAAACTTCCCTGTGGAATTACATTACGCTGAATATGAAGGAGACCATACTTGGACAAATTGGGAAAAGCAATTAGAATACGTTTTAAAAATTAGTTTAGCAAAATAATTCGCAAAACTTATCGATTTTCAAAAAATTTGGTATAATTAAAATTAGTTCTTTTTATTTCGTTAATTTTTTCAAATTAAAATACAAAGTATCGAAAACAGGAGGTAATTTTTATGAAATGTGGCGTTGTTATTTTCCCATCTAATTTCGTTCAAGAAAAGGCAAATGAGTATAGAAAACGTTTTGATCCAGCTTATACTTTAATCTCTCCTCATGTTACATTAAGAAGTGGATTTGAATTAAGCGAAGATCAACTTCCAAAAGTTATTTCACAATTAAATGAAATTGCGAGTCAAATTGAACCATTTGAATTGGAAATTAATAAAGTAAGTTCTTTTGCACCAGTTAATAATGTCATCTATTTAAAAGTTACACCTGTTGAAGCATTAAAAGAGCTTCATGAAAAAATGCACACTGGTTCTTTCCCTGAAACAAAAGATTATGCATTCGTACCGCATATTACAATTGGTCAGCAGTTACAAGATGCTGAATTTGCTGATATTCTTGGACAGTTACGCATGATTCAATTTAGTTACAATGAAGTTGTAGATAGCTTTAAACTAGTCTACCAATTAGAAAACGGTGCTTGGGAAGTTTATGAAACATTTAAATTAGGTGCAAAATAATGACCATTCGCACTATAGTCGCAGCAACAGATGCAGATATACAAGATGCCCTAAGAGTTCGAGTAGAAGTTTTCGTAGAGGAACAACAAATATCAAGAGAATTAGAGTTTGATGGCCTAGACGATGAATGTATACATTTTGTTTCATACGATGAAGAACAACCGATTGCTGCTGGTCGACTAAGATTAATCGAATCGACTGGAAAAGTTCAACGAATCTGTGTTCTAAGTAACTATCGAGGAAAAAAAATAGGAAATGAAATCATGTACTTAATTCATAAAACTGCAAAAGAAAAAGGATTAAATCAATTAGTCCTACATGCACAGGAATCTGCCATTCTTTTTTATGAAAAATTAGGTTATGAAATCTCATCCGAAATATTTTTTGAAGCTGGAATTCCTCATGCAGAAATGAAATTAAATTTAAATTAAACACAATTAAAACTATGATTCTAATCGAATCATAGTTTTTTCATGAGGAGAAAAATAACAGAAACTTATACGTTTGGAACAGTTTCCCCCATACAAAAAACTCACCGAAAATCCACATTCTTCCTTCTTAGAAGCATTCCTAGTTAGATGAATAAAAAGATTCTTTTTCCAATTAACTATATTCACTTTTCGTACACAAATCTTTTTGGTAACATAGATGAGTCTGCTTTAATTTAAAGGGGGAAAATAATGAAAATTGCAAACTATCAAAATCAAACAATCTATTTACCAGAATTCCCTCGTTCAAGATATGAGGAAATATATCAAGCGAGTATTCGTGGCGAGGTTAAATGTGCTTATTGCCATCAAAACTTAAGCTTCACATTAACTATTTATGATATTCCTCATTTTTATCATATAAACAAAGATCAGAATCTAGCATGTTTGAACCATAACTTAGAGATGGAGCAAGAAATTGCTGCTAGATTTGAAAAAAGCACTGCAACTAATGAAAATACTAACGATCGTTCAATTAAACTACCTACTAATCGTTCGATTTCAAATACAGCCACAATTGAAAAAACAGAAAATCAATTTATTAACAGACTTCCTTTTTACAATATTCCACCATATAGAACGAATGAGCAAAAGACAGATGAATTTGTGATCAATCAAATTTCATTAGATTCACAACAATGGAACGCTGTTACACATATTGGTTCGCCATTACTTGTGCTCGCTGGAGCTGGGAGTGGAAAAACACGAGTGATAACAACTCGAGCTATGCACTTAATGAATAGCGGTATTCTCCCGCATGAAATGATGCTCGTTACGTTCACATCAAAAGCAGCTGCAGAAATGAAAGACCGAATGAAAGCTCTTGGTTACCCAATCCAGCAGATGGAAATTGGTACCTTTCATAGTATATTCTATAAAATGCTCCTACGATTTGATCGAGCAAAATGGGATTCAAGTCGATTAATAAAATCAGATTTCCAAAAAGAAATCATGCTAAAGCAAATTGGAAGACGTCTTGAAATTGATGAAAAATCATTTGCTTATGACCAGGCTATTCAGCAAATCGGTTTATGGAAAAACTCATGTGTTTATCCTCATGAAATTAGATCTAAAGATACTTGGGAAGATCAGGTCGCTTCTCTTTATGAAGGCTATGAGTCATTAAAAAAGCAAAATGGGCAATTTGATTTTGATGATATGTTACTCGGTTGCTTTGAAATGCTAAATGAAAATAATGAAATACTTTTACATTATCAGAATCGATTTAAATGTTTATTAGTCGATGAGTTTCAAGATATTAATAAAATCCAATTTAATATCTTAAAAATCCTTTTTCAACAAACAGTAAATATTACAGCTGTTGGTGATGATGATCAGTCGATCTATGCATTTAGAGGAAGTGACCCTGGATTCATTTTGGACTTTAAGGAGCATTTCAACGGAGCTAAAATTTATCATTTAAGTGAAAATTATCGATCTACTCATGGAATTGTTTCATTGGCAAACGAAGTCATAAAACCTAATAAAAACCGTTTTGTAAAATCAATGCATGCGCAATATGACTACGATAAAGTCCCTTCTTTCTTCTTTCCATACGATGAAGAAGAAGAAGCAACGATGATTATTAACGATATAAAAGAAAAAATTAAAAATGGTGCAAATCCAGGACAATTTGCAATTTTATATCGTACAAATACTGCATCTAGGGCTGTTTTTGAGCGATTAATTGGGACTAGCCTTCCTTTTACAATCGATCAAGATGGTGAATCATTTTACGATCGACCGATCATTCGAAAAATGATCTCTTTCTTACTATTAATAGGAGATGAGGACCATCAATCAGCTTTAAAAGAGATACTACCTGTCTTCTTCCTAAAGCAACAGGCATTTCAAGATGCTAAAATGAATAGTGTATTGCAAAATTTAACGTTTTTAGAGGCTTTTACTACAATAAAGAGTGCAGCACCATTTCAAATTAAAAAAATTGAAAATCTAATAAAAGTATTACGCTATTTAAAACACGCACCTCCAATAGAAGCGATTGAGCGAATAGAAGAAAGTCCAGCATTTATGGACTATATAAAAAAACGTGGAAACGAATCGAATAAAATTGAACGACCTTCAGATGATTTAAGAGATTTAAAGGTCGTAAGTAAAAATTTTAAAACAATTAGAGAGTTTGTAGAACACGCATTTCATATTTCTGCTAAGTTTAAAGAATATAAACAGAAAAAAAATCAATCTTCGCACGGGAATATCTCGCTTTTAACGGCTCACCGTTCAAAGGGATTAGAGTATGATTACGTCTATATCCTTGGAGTTGTTGACGGGGGATTTCCACATGATTATGCTCTAGAATCGTTAAAAAATGGGAACTTAGATCAACTAGAAGAGGAGAGACGTCTTCTTTATGTTGCTTGTACAAGAGCTAGAAATCTATTATACTTATCTGTTTTGCAAAAGCGAAGAGGCAAAAAAGCTAATCCATCTCGATTAATTCGCCGATTTATTAATAAAAAATAAACGAAAAATTTTGTACAAAAAATTAAGGTGAGCAATAACGCTCACCTTTTATTTTATGGATTATCGTCTAGTCGTTCTTCCGCTACAACCGCAACCTGATTTTTTAACATAGCCGGTAGGAGCACCTTGATAATATGGATTATAGTTCGCTTGATTCATTTGTTGTTGCATTTGTTGTTGCTGTATTTGATACTGTTGCTGTTGTTGGAGTTGCTGCCACTGAAAAGGTGTCATTTGCCCTTGACCTTGATTATACATATCTTCCCTCCTAAATAAGTCTATTCATGTTAGTATATGAAAGGAAATTTTAATCGTTCTACCTAAAATTACGAATTCAGCCTGTTAACTATTGTTTCTATTACTCCAGCTGCTCCTGCAATTGCTAATAATAGAATAATGAACTCTCCCACATGAGGAAAGAACACATATATTAATAGTAACAAAGCAGTACACCAAATCCCACTGCACCATGTACAACTTAATAACTCACCAATAAAATACCTTAGACCACTTCCCTTGATCTTTGTATACGTAACTGGCATTCCATTCTCCTCGAGCGTTATTTCATCAATAAAAGGTCTTCTCAAAAAAGCTGTAATTTTATCGTGCACAACTAAACGAGTCAATCGAAAACTTGCCAAAATTAAGATGACTAACAGCAACCAACTTATATCCATTGTCAGTACAGGGATATGGGATATGGATTTAGGGAAATAAGAGACAGAACGATTGCTTCCATCCCTTAAATTTTGTTCCTCCTATCCCTTTTAACCCTTCTCCTCCCTATTCATTTATACTTACCAATTCCCTATTAAACTGCTACGATAAACTCATCTTGCTTTGCCTATTGTAATGACTTTCAATTCATCCCTGTTCGAATGTCAGGTTCTTTTTAGCTTCCTTCTTTTCTTGTATTAATGTCCTTCCTGCCTCAAAGCCCATTTATCTAAAAAAGCAATAATCTTCAGTAACCGTTTTTCGCCTGCTTAATATCATAGTAATGTAATATCCATCTAAAAGTGATAAGGAGTGAAAAAGATGAGTTGCAAAGACAACCACGACAAAAAAAGAAACCACTGTGTATGTGACGTTGTAAAATTCATAAATGATCTACAAGATTGCGCAACAAACACTTGCCCAACAGGTTGTGACGTTCCATTCTTAGGTGCTAACCCTAATGTACCTCTTGCAAATACTCGCCCTTTCCTATTGTATTTAGCAAACGGTGAATTATTTAGAGTACCAGCATTTAACAATAATATGATGCCAATCATGGCTCAACAACGTGATGGCGGCGACAACCAAAATAATAATAACAAAAACGCTCAAATTAACAATTGTCAAGATACAGTTGTTTTCCGTGTTGAAAGTGTAGATGATGACTGCTGTGCAGTATTAAGAGCATTAGTACCAGTTAATGGCAACGCAAATAACAACAAAAACAACAACCAAAATACTTTCTGCGAATTAGTAGACGCTGAAATGTTTGTAGCATCAAACACTTGTGTAACTGTTGACTTAGATTGCTTCTGTGCAATCCAATGCTTACGTGACGTACACGTTTCAAATCTGTAAGTTTAATGTAAACTAAAAAACTATGGGTGGTAGATGACAATCTACCACCTTTTTAACGGTCTAAATACCTACCATTTGGATACTTACAATACTTTGTATATCCAATTCAACATCATTAATTTTTGAAGAAACTTTAATTGAAACCTTTCCTTCGTTGTAACCCATAATATAGCCAATATATAAATCCTTGTCTGTTCGAATTCGGCATTCAACCTTTGGAATATAATGAGGCTTATTTATCATAAATAATACCTTTTCTTCATTCGACATAGCTTTAAATGGTTTTTTCATCCAAGCATTATCTATTTCAGGTTGTTCTTCTAGATTTTCTTCGTTCTCATCCAAATCAACAACTTCCACTTCTTCCAGATCGTCTACTTCTTCATATTCTGAAGTTACATATTCGTTTTCTTTCGTTCTTTGATCCGGTTTTACTTTGACAACATAAGAGTGTTGAACATTCAACTTGGCTTCTTGAAAATCAGGCTGCGCAATATATAGTAATGGCTTTACTCCCTCATTAGACTCTTTTCTTGCCATTGTTGTTCCTCCCTCGTAAGTGTGCTCTCATAAATTATATGAACGGACAATATTTATCATGTTACTTTTTTCTCAATCACGTAACCTATCGATTTGAACTAAATAACAAATAATTGCCTATCAACACTTGACTAATTTTGTACATATTTATATAAATTGGACAAATATCCTAGTACAAACAATTGACAGGGCACATATAAATACATTGTAACCGCACAGAAAAAACAAGGAGCGATGAAAAAGTGAATAAAGAGTTATTCTCAGTATTCGTAGGTAAAGGAGTTAGAATTGGTCGAGGAGGTCATGAATCTAAAGAAGGTTTATTACTTGGTGCATATGGAACACATATTGCTCTTTTTACAGAGGCTGAAGGTGTAATTTACTTCCCTTACACTCATTTAAAAAGCGTAACTTCATTTGCTAAAGGTAGACTTTCTTATGATGAAATGTACAATACGATTGAATTATTACCAAACGAGAGCTTTGTAGATTTATTAAACTCTCAAGTTAGACAATGGGTAAAAATTAATCGTGGTGGCCACGACAAAGTTGAAGGTATTCTTCTTGATGCAAATCATGATTACGTAGAAATTTCTTTTAACGATGAACTAGTGTATATTGCTACTTATCATATCAAAAGTGTAAGTTTCGGAGAAAAATTTGAAGTTTACGAAAGAAGTAATACGACAAGCCAAACATTAAGAAGAAGAAAATAATGTTTAGAAAGGTCGTTTTATCCAAATAAAACGACCTTTTTTTTAAAACTTTGACCTCGATGCCATTCTGATTTTGTAAAAAATAATAAAGCAATTTGAAACTATACTTAATTTTGAGTGGTAATCTAAATATTATTGGAAGTATGCCGTAATGAATTAACTGACCCAACTATAAATTTTCAACCTTAATAATCTTTTTTCTTTCATAAATAGACAGGCACTAACAACCTTGCCAATCTTTACATGAAATGATTGATTTTATTTAGACAAACTATCATTCTAATAGATATGCCTAATTTAATAAAAATGAAAATCCTTTTTCAGAAATAACCATGTCTGAATAATAATGATTTATCTTTTTAAGAAAGGAGAAAATCATGGCAAGTTTCAAAAATTTTCTCAACAAACAAGTTACAATTAAAATATCTGGTAACAGTAATGTTGATGGGATCTTAATTGAAGTTGGAAATGATTTATTAGTTGTTTTCAATGGTGAAAACTTCCTGTATATTCCACTACTTCATATTCACAATCTTAGTGAGAGTATACTCGAAGAATCCTATGGCGTTGTTCCTTCCTTACAAGAATTAGAACACGAAAAAGATGAGTTATCTTTACGTAAAGTATTAACAGCTGCTAAAGGTATTTTTGTTGAAATTAGTCTTTCAAATAATCGTTCTTTTCATGGGTTTATTACAACGATCATGAATAACTACTTTGTGTTCTACTCACCAATCTATAAAATCATGTATATATCACTACAACATTTAAAGTGGTTAACACCATATCTCACTGAAAAAGCCCCGTATATGCTAAGTAAAAACCTATTACCTGTAAATCCTTCTAATATCCCCCTAGCTCGCACTTTAGACGTTCAATTAAATAAGTTGATAGGTGAATTAGTCGTAATGAACAGTGGAGAACATTATGAATATATAGGTAAATTGAGTTCCATTGACTCAAATTTCATTGAGCTGACTACATCAAGAGGAGAAAGCAAATTAGTAGGTCTTCGCCACTTAAAATCAATTTTTATTCCGTAAGAATCGATAAAATTAAAATACCACATTTAAAAAAAGTACCCATTTATGAACATCATAAAAAGGTACTTTTTTTGTTGGACACGATTATTTATTACCTAAAAAATAGAAGCCCCTGTAGAGGCTTCTATTCATCCTTGAACATCTTATCCCATTATATGGTATCCTGAGTCAACATGAATGTTTTCTCCAGTAATACCCCTTGCTAGATCACTAAATAAGAATAAAGCAGAATCTCCTACTTCTTCTTGCGTAACATTTCTACGTAATGGAGCTTTTTCTTCAATCTCTTTTAAGATTGTATTAAAGTCGCCAACGCCTTTTGCAGAAAGCGTACGGATTGGCCCTGCAGAAATTGAGTTAACGCGAATATTATATTTCCCTAAGTCGTTTGCTAAATAACGTACAGAAGCTTCTAAAGCTGCTTTAGATACACCCATTAAGTTATAGTTTTGCATTACACGCTCTCCACCTAAGTAAGTTAACGTAACAATGCTTCCACCTTCAACCATTAATGGCTTTGCTTCACGTGCTACACCTACTAATGAGTAAGCACTGATGTTTTGAGATAATAAATACCCATCGCGGCTTGTGTCTACAAACTCACCTTTTAAATCCTCTTTATTAGCAAAAGCGATACAGTGTGCTACACCATGAATATTGCCTACTTGCTCTTTAATTGATGCAAAGCATTTAGCTAAATCTTCATCACTAGTTACATCACATTGAACTAGAATATTGTTTGGATTTTCTAGTGAGTCAGATAGTTCACGAACACCTTTTTCTAATCTTTCATTTGCGTATGTAAAAATTAAATTTGCTCCAGCGCTATGTAATGATTGTGCAATTCCCCAAGCGATACTACGGAAATTCGCAACGCCCATAACAACAAAAGTTTTTCCTTTTAATGAAATCATATCATTAGTCTCCTTTATTATTAGTTATTAGTACTAGATACTAAAATAGTAGCACAAATACAATGAATTGAAAATAGTAAAGTTAAATATAGCTTTATCCACATAAAGAAAACTCGTCGACTGACGAACCTTTTAGGCGAAATCAGAGGCGTAGTTGCACTTATACTTTAATCCTAAAATTGGCTACCACGTCGAGTACGATGCCTCGCTGCCAATTTATACTTTTTTAAAGTGAAAAATATAAATATAATAGTTTAATTAAAAAGAGTTTATAGTTTTTTAATTCCTTTAAATGCAAAAATAAACTATAATGATGATTGTCGTACATTAATAATGCCTATTTAAAAGCATACTAATAAAACATATTCTAGAGAGGTGAGGAAATGAAGGAAGACCGTACATCTCCCTTTCAAATTGATTTTAAACTACTATTTATCCTATTTTGTATAGCCACTGTAAGTTATCTTGCAATTACTAGTGCTATGCCAAGCCTTCCTGCAAATCTAAGAAACATCAATTTCGCTGGACAACAAATTAAATGGTATATCATTGGTCTAATTGGAATTGGCTTTATTATGATCATTGATTTTGATCGATATAAAAATGTAATTTGGTATATGTATGGATTTGGATTAATCCTACTTCTTGGATTAGAGTTTCATATCCCAGGTGCTCAAACGATTAAAGGTGCTACCGCATGGTACAGTATACCCGGTGTAGGTAACTTCCAACCTTCTGAGCTAATGAAAATTTTTATGATCATCATTTTAGGAACAGTTATTTCAAGACACAATGAAATGCACGCAGTTCGTGGAAAAAGGGAAGATATTATCCTTTTAGGTAAAATATTCGGTCTTTCCCTACCACCTTTACTATTAATTGCTAAAGAGCCAGACTTAGGAAATACAATGGTTATGTGCGCAATTATCGCATCAATGATCTTAGTTTCTGGAATTCGTTGGCGCTATATCCTTGGACTAGTTGGATTAACAATCGGCCTTGGATCAATGATGGTTTATCTATACTTTTATCATTTCGAATTTTTCACTTCGCATGTGTTAGAGGAATACCAACTAAACCGATTTTACGGTTGGTTAGCACCATATGAATACCCAACTCAAGGTTACCAGCTTACTCAAGCATTAATGGCTGCTGGATCAGGTATGCTTACCGGTAAAGGATTTCATAAAGGTGAAGCATACTTCCCTGAACCACATACAGACTTTATTTTCACGGTAATATGTGAACAATATGGTTTCATAGGAGCAAGTGTAGTAATCTCGTTATTCTTCTTATTAATTTATCGAATGATTCATATCGCTTTAGAAAGTAACGACAAATTTGGTAGTTATATTTGTGCAGGTGTAGTCGGAATGTTCACCTTCCAAATCTTCCAAAATATTGGTATGACAATTGGTCTACTACCAATTACAGGGATCACTCTACCATTTGTAAGCTATGGAGGAAGTTCACTAGCAACAAACCTTCTAGCAGTTGGATTTATCCTAAATGTTAGATCTAGAACGAATAAGTATATGTTTTGACAAATATAGCACAAAAAACAAAAAGGCAGGAGTAAGGATTTAGTGAAGATCCTTCCCCTGCTATTTTTAGTTTCACATCTTTTAATATCTAGTTTTAGGACTGTATAAGAGATCAACTCTTTTTGCTCTACTATTTTTGGGCATACTACCTTTATTACTTCATGATTTATAGGAAGTTTCCATTATTCTTAAAAGGATTGATAGAATGAAATACGATATTATAGGTGATATTCATGGTTGTTACGATGAATTTGTTAAATTAACTAAAAAACTCGGTTATTCTTGGGAACATGATATTCCTGTTCACCCTGACAATCGCAAGTTAGTTTTTGTTGGTGACTTAACAGACCGGGGTCCTAATTCCCTGGCAGTAATAAAAGTAGTTTATGCACTTGTCATGAAGCAGAAAAAAGCACATTATTCACCTGGGAATCATTGTAATAAACTTTATCGTTATTTTCTTGGTCGTAATGTAAAAATTCTACATGGTCTAGAAACAACTGTTGCTGAATTGCAATCACTTAGTGGTAAACAGAGAAGTCATTATCAAGAATCGTTTAAAAAACTCTACGAAGGCTCTCCACTTTATCATGTTCTAGATAATGGCAATTTAGTTGTTAGTCACGCTGGTATACGAGAGGATATGATTGGTAAGCATTCAAATAATGTTAAAACATTCGTTTTGTATGGAGATATTAATGGAGAAGTGCTTCCAAACGGAATGCCTGTAAGAAAAGATTGGGCAAAAGAATACAAAGGGAAAGCACTAATTGTTTATGGTCATACTCCCATTAAAGAACCAAGGGAATTAAATAATACAATTAATATTGATACTGGTGCTGTTTTCGGTGGTAAACTAACTGCCTTTTCGTATCCGGAGCGAAAATATACTCAAGTACAGTCTACTATGCCTTATATTGAGGAAAAATTTAGTTTTTATGAAGAAAATGAGAGCAGAGTATAAAGACATAAAAAAAGTAGGTTTCTGATCGGAACCTACTTTTTGCTGATTAAGTATGCGTCCACTTATCAGCTTAATATATTAGTCTCATCCATCCCCATGGTAGAAACACTACATACTAAAAATAATCTATAATTCATATATTGTCAATAAATTATACAAAATTTAGACAAATTTATCTCTTGACATTTTGCGATTCCAAAAAAGCCTTTAAATCAACTGGTAAAGCGATTTCAATATTTTTTTCGGAATGATCAATCGGATGCGTAAATGATAATTTATAACTATGGAGCGCTTGTCTTTTTAATGCAATAGTATTTCCTCCATATAAGTCATCCCCTATTAGTGGATGGCCGATAGAAGACATATGAACACGGATTTGATGTGTTCGGCCTGTTTCTAATGCTAGTTCAACAACTGAATAGTCTTTAGTCGCTGAAAGTACTTTATAATGTGTAATTGCTTCTTGTCCTTCTTCCGAAACCATTCTCTCAATTATACTATCACTTTTCCTAGCAATCTTAGCTTGAATGATCCCTTTTGAATCTTTCATTTTCCCATGAACAATCGCCAAGTATTTTCTCTGAACATTTTTTAATTCATTTTTAGAAAATAAATAATGTATATAACGATTTTTGGCAACTAACATTAATCCAGAAGTATCTTTATCTAATCGAGTTACAATATGGATTGTAGATTGAAGACCAATTGATTGATAATAATATAATAAACCATTTGCAAGTGTACCATTTGGATGCTCTCTAGAAGGTATACTCGGTATTCCGTAAGGTTTATTAATGACCACAACAGCATCATCCTCATAAACTATTTCAAACGGAATATGTTCAGCTATAAGCTCCTCGCTTGGTTTTTCGATTGGAAAATAAATTTGTACAAGATCTAATTCATTTAAAATTGTACGAACAGTTTTTTCTTCCCCGTTTACTGTAATTTTTCCACCCTGAAATTTGATATCTGTTAAAGCACGTTTAGAGAGCTCCTTTAATTTAAGAAACTCTCTAAGTAAAATACCATTATGCTCTTTTTTAACTTCCCACGATAAACTAAACTGCTTCATTTTCTTCACCATTATTCTTTAACAAAAGAATCAACGACACGCTTCCAAAATGGAAATGGTCTAAATCGTGCAAATCGAACTTTTTCATGAGCTACACGACATTGAATCGATTTAACGTCTTGATGCACAATTGTTTTATGATCTAAAGTAATTTGAAAGTTTGCGTTTCTTACTGGTTTAAGTAAACAAGTATGATGCTTAGGTAAAACAAGAGGTGAACCAATTGTACGAAAAACTCGATTATTGATTGATGCCATCTCCGCTATTTGAATCGCTTCAATTGATGGATGAATAATTGCACCACCAAGTGCTTTATTATATGCAGTACTACCTGAAGGTGTAGAAATGCAAAGACCGTCACCTCTAAATGTCTCAAAATGCTGACCTTTTATCTCAACATCAATCACTAAAGTGCCTTCAAGCCCCTTAATCGTACATTCATTCAGAGCTAATGTTTGCATCTCTTTTCTTCCATCCTTGTATCGAATAATCACTTCCAATAATGGATATTCAACTACTTGAAATGGAGTCTTCGCGATTGCAATAACAAGCTTTTCTACTTCACTTGGTACCCAATCAGCGTAAAATCCTAGATGTCCAGTATGAACTCCTACGAAAGATACTTTATCGAGAAGATGAGTGTAATTATGAAATGCATGAAGTAACGTCCCATCTCCACCTACAGATATGACAATTTCGGGTTCTTTTTCATCAAACTTAAAATTAAAACTCTCTAAATAATCTCTCATTCGTTTCGTCAGTTCATTGGACTCTTGGTCGCCCTTAGACATAATTACGAAATTCATTTTCTCGTCCTTCCCTTATTGGTCGTTTTTATTCGAAAATTCAGCTTGCGCTTCTTGAATCTCGCCTCTAATTAGAGACATTTCCTCATCTAGGAGAAATGCTGCTTCAGCTGCCCTTTGTAATCGTTCAAGAATATTTTCTGGATATTGTCCCTTATACTTATAGTTTAAAGAATGCTCTATTGTTGCCCAAAAATTCATCGCAAGAGTTCTAATTTGTATTTCAACTAAAACTTTACGTTCCCCTTCAATTGTTTGAACTGGATATTCAACTACTACATGATAAGAACGATAACCACTCTTCTTTTTATTCGTAATATAATCACGCTCTTCTACAATTGTAAAATCCTTACGTTTACGAAGAAGTTCTACTACATTTTTAATATCCTCTACAAATTGGCACATCATTCTAAGGCCTGCAATATCTTGTAATTCAGTTTCTAAATTCGCTAATGGAATTCCTTTTCTTATCGTCTTATTAACAATGCTGTGAATCGGTTTTACTCTCCCAGTTACAAACTCAATTGGGGAATGCTGATTAGATTCTTCAAACTGCTTTCTAATCCCTTTTAGCTTTACTTTCAACTCACTTACCGCTTGTTCATAAGGTGCTAAAAAACTTTCCCATTGACCATTCATCCAATCACCACCAACTTACTTCTCTTCTATAAACACACTTTGTACCTGCTTAACGAACTCTTCTCCGTAATTAAAATTACCTTCAACATTTTCGATTAAATAGGTTAATTCATCATTCCAATTATTTAGTGAAAGATTTTCTTCACCTACTTTTAAAAATACGCTTAAATTTTGATCAATTGCTTTTTTTAATTCCGACCAATACTCAAAAGGAACTGTAACATATACAAACTCCTCATTTTCTTCTATTATATACAATAGTGAACTTTTGTCTGAATCTGCAATCATTGTACCCACTTCATAGCACTGTTCTAAATTCATTTTTGCATCATCGATTAATAGAAATAATCCATCATTATTTATATTTATTCCATTTATTTCAAGCATTTTTCTCATCGTAAAACCTCAACCTTTTTAATGTATGTATTTTATTCAAATTTGACCATTTCTATTGTAACATATCAAATAGAAAATAGACGACTAGCACAATCATAACAAACTAAAAAATAAGGAGTTAATTATGGCTAAAGAAATTGAAATCGAATTTAAAAACTTATTAACCAAAAACGAATTTGAAAAACTTAAATCCCATTTTCAAATTAACGAGTCGGAGTTCCGTTCACAAACAAATTATTATTTTGAGACCCCAGATTTCACATTCAAAGAACATGGTGGCGCATTAAGAATCCGCAAAAAATCGCTGACTTCATTTACTTTAACGTTAAAAATTCGCCAAGCTGTCGGCCATTTAGAAATTAATCAAAAAATTAATGAAACTGAAGCATCAAATATGCTCGAAACATGTGTTGTTCCAGATGGAGAAGTTAAAGAATATATCGAAGAAGAAAAATTAAACTTAAATAACTTAGCCTTAATCGGTGAATTAACAACAAACAGAGTAGAATTTCCTTATAAAAGTGGACTCTTAGTTTTAGACCATAGTACATATTTAAATCACGAGGATTATGAGTTAGAATTCGAAGTTTTTGATGAGAATATTGGTAAGCAGCAGTTTATCAATCTGTTAGAAAATCATCAAATTCCGGAGCGCGAAACATTAAATAAAATTAGACGTTTTTTTAATGTTAAACAAGGGAAATAAAAAAGAGTGCTTTTTTGTTTACATATAAAACTTTGGGGTATTCTCTTAGGTCAGCCAATCTGACATATGAGAGCCCTTTTTGAATGTAATTTTTGTATTTCTGAACTTGTTGAATATTGGGAATTTTCAAACAGTTTCTTGTGATCGTCTTAAGAGGGTATATTTTATTTGTAATCGATTTTGACACACCTTTTAATCGAAAATAAGCAGATTTCTATCGACCATTTAACCGATTGAATAAACATATTCAAAATTTTGATGGTTTACCATTTGAAAATGTCTACTTTGGACCAAATTTGATGTCATAATACCTATACGGGTATAGGCATTTCATGATCTTATTTGCGATTACAAAGGTTTTAATTGCAGTATTGCCATTTTTATTTGCGATTCTCAAATTTTAATTGCAGTATTGCCATTTTTATTTGCGATTCTCAAATTTTAATTGCAGATTTGGCTATTTTATTTGCGATTTTCAAATTTTATTTGCGGTTCTGAGTTTATTTGCATAGATAAACCCGTTATTTGCGCTTCACTCACACTTATTTGTAACCTGGACCTTATACAAACCCTGTTTATTACAAAGAAGAACCTGTTATTTGCGAATTACTCAATCCTATTTTTCATCTGGACCCTATTTCCTCTACTCAGCATCATTCCATCGAATACAGCCCATTTTTTCATCTTACTCAAGTAAATTAATAAAATTTTAATAGATTAACTAAAAATAGTGCATCATATTTGAAATATTAACTATCCGTTGCTACAATACCATTAGAGAACAAATGTGTTATATCTTACAAATTAATTTTCAAGTCTGTTATAGTACGGACTTATGAATTGCATTAAGGGTGAAATATATGAATGACAAACAATATAAAAATGAATCAATCACGCTTCCCGAGCAGAATTGTACAAAAAAATCGATTGAATTGTATGTATTCATAGATCCACTTTGTAGAAATTGTTGGGATTTTAGTACACTGTTAAAAAAGTTTCACTTAGAATACGGTCAATATTTTTCATCTACTTATATTCCAGTTAATCGATACTACACTACTAAAAAACTATTAGATAAACGGCCTTCACAGCTTTCATTCGTTTGGGAGAAAACGGCTAGTCGGTCTGATATCCTATGCGATGATCATCTATGGATTGATAATAAAGAACTTTACCCATATTACTCTGCAGTTGCATTAAAAGCAGCTGAGCTTCAAGGTAGGGTAGCTGGCGTAAACTATTTAAAGAAGTTACAAGAATATTATTTCTTAATGGACTTAGACATTACAGAACAAGAAGTTCTTATCCAATGTGCTAAGGATATAAATATTGATGTAAAAGAATTTATTGAAGATTTAAACAGTACACACTCAATTAAAGCTTTGCAATGTGACATTAAAGTTACGAAAGAAATGCATGTCACTGAAATTCCAAGCGTTGTATTTTTTAATGAAAATATCGAGGAAGAAGGTTTGAAAGTTTCTGGTTTTGAAAGTTATCAAACCTATGTAAAAATATTAAAACTAATGACTAATAAAGAGGAGTTAGAAAAAAGAGAACTTCCTGACTTAGCTGAATTTATTAAATTTCAACCATTCGTTACAATTAGAGAACTATGTACGATTTATGAGCAATCTTCTCAATGCATGGAGTTAGAATTAAAAAAATTAATCTTACGTAGAAAAGTTAAGAAAATTGTTCAAAAAGATAACACTTATTATCAATACGTTGTTTAAGCATCAAAAAAAGACCTAGCTTTCGCTAGGTCCTTTTTTTGATGTAATTTTACATCAAGGGGATGGGAGAAATTTTCACGTTCGACAAAGGGGTATTTGTGTTTGTGAAGTAATTCACACCCTTATAATACAATTAATTTTAGAGTTTGGCAACCATTTGAGTAATATTTCACATTTTAGACACAAATAAAAAACAGGTATAAGTTCACAGGGAATAAGAAGGACAAAGTCCAAAAATATGATTTTCAGACTGATTGCANNCGTTTGGCGGGCAGTCTGAGGCACATATAGGTTTTATCCTATATGTGCCTGATAAAGTTATTACTCGTTAAATAAAAGTTCTTCCATTTCGTTAAGCATTTCTTCAAATACTTTTAATGCTTCAACGATTGGTTGTGAAGAAGTCATATCCACTCCAGCCTTTTTCAATACTTCAATTGGATAATCAGAGCTTCCAGATTTTAAGAATCCTAAGTATCTTTCAACTGCTGGTTCACCTTCTTCTAAAATCTGTTTTGAAAGTGCTGTTGCTGCACTGAATCCAGTAGCGTATTGATATACATAGTAGTTGTAGTAGAAATGAGGAATTCTACTCCACTCTAAACCGATTAGCTCATCAATTACGATCTCATCACCAAAATATTTTTGGTTAAGTTCATAATATGTTTTTGTTAATAAATCTGGCGTTAATGCCTCACCATTTTGAGCTAATTCATGAATCTTGTGCTCATACTCTGCAAACATCGTTTGACGGAATACAGTACCTCTAAATGTCTCTAAATAGTGGTTTAATAAGTAAAGTCTTTGCTTAGGGTCCTCTGTATTTTTTAGTAAATAATCATTTAAAATCGCTTCATTACATGTAGAAGCAACCTCAGCCACGAAAATTGAATAATCCCCGTAAACATACGGTTGATTTTTACGAGTATAATAACTGTGCACTGAATGGCCAAATTCATGAGCTAAAGTAAATAGGTTATTTACATTGTCCTGCCAGTTCATTAGAATATATGGATTCGTACCATATGCACCAGAAGAATATGCTCCGCTTCGCTTACCTTTATTTTCAACAACATCTACCCAACGGTTTTCGTATGCTTCTTTAAGAATTTCAATATATTCATCACCTAATGGTTTTAATGCCTTTAATAAAATTTCTTTTGCCTCTTCATACTTAACTTCCATTTTTACTTCTTCTACTAATGGCGTAAATAAATCATACATATGAATTTCATCAAGCTTTAATGCTTTTTTACGAATAGCGATATAGCGATGTAATAAACTCAAATGATCATTTACAGTAGAAACTAATTGATCATAAACAATCTCAGGAATTTCGTTATTACTTAATGCCGCATGACGTGCATTATCGTATTTTCTAACTTTTGCTTTGAAATTATCTTTCTTAACAGCACCACTTAAAGTACTTGCAAAAGTGTTTTTATAAGCATCATACGTATGATATACCGCTTCAAATGCATCTTTACGAACGCGGCGATCTGCACTTTCTAAAAAGTGAATATAGCGACCATGAGTGATTTCTACTTCTTCACCATTCTCGTCTTCTATTGTTGGAAATTTTAAATCCGCATTATTTAACATTCCGAACGTATTACTAGATGAGGATAGTACTTCAGAAGCTTGCGCCATAATTTCTTCTTCTGCTGCTGAAAGAACATGTGGCTTTTGCTTTAAAATTTCTTCTAATGAATGCTTGTACAATTTAAGTTCATCGTTTTCTTCGATAAATTTTTTCATTGTATCTTCTGAAATAGTTAATAATTCAGGCACGAAGTATGACATTGCACTTCCAGCTTTGGTGTATAGATTTTTCGCACGATCATCTAAAGCTTGATATGTTGAATTTGTTGTATCTTGATCGTATCGCATATGAGAGTATGTATACAACTTACCTAATAAGAACGAAATTTCATCTTGTTTTTTTAAGGCATCTAAAAGTGTTTGAGAAGACTCTCCCAATTTCCCTTTAAATTCTGAAAACGATGGGATTAAATTTAGTACTTCTTTGTACTCTGCTTCCCATTTTGCATCTGATTCATAAATATCTTCCAATTTCCAAGTTAATTCTTCTTGAACTTCACTTCTAGTTGGTAATTTTTTAACAGCTTTTTGTTCTAGCATGTCTGATCCCCCTAAAATTATATTCGTATTAATAACATCCCAAGTCTGATATTAATAATCATTTGAATCAGTTTTTGCATGAAACAACAAATCAAATGCTGTATTAGCCGTCAGACAATCTTCATCCAAAGCTTGTTGGAATGATGTTGGAATAATAGCATTAGCTATCTTCATTATTTTACCATTTTTAATCCGTTTTACGATTCTAATTTTTACAAAAAAGTCAATATACTTTTCTACACATTTCTCCAAATTTTCTATTTCATTATCTTGAAATTGATTAACTCGCCACTTACCGTTCTGTACTTCGATCTTTACATATTGATTTATTTTATCTACATTGATGAGTTTTCCAATTTCTGTTTCATGAAAAAATTTAAAATAAATTTGCCCTTGCCAAATGATGCAATGCTCTTTAATTATGCAGTTACTTTCTAAAGGAACTCCAATTACGGCTGGAAAATAAGTAATATTTGCATGATATAAATCATGTTTAAAAACTTTTAAATTACCTTTAGTATGCAAATGCTGATAAAGTCTAAAATCCTTTTTTAATCGGCTCCATTTAGCTATTAATTCCTTTTTATCAACTTTATTTTGGACTAAAAGCTCCTTCAGACTAAAATTATTAATTGGAAATACTTGTTTTTGACCAATATATTGGACGGGAGAAAATGCTATTAATGAGGAAAGAACCGTAAAGGAGTTTAAGGTAGGATTATAAAAAAGAAGCGAAAAAAGATTAATCTTAATCAAGGAATAGACTGAAATTGAATTTATGTAGAAAGAAGACCATCTTTTTTGATTTAATAATTTATCATTTAAGATCCATAAAACCTTCATCCCTTTATTTTTAAACGATTGAGTTCTCTTGCTCATTATTTCTAACGGAATAACAGAACATTGATATTCAACACACATTTGAATATTATTTAATCTAATAAATAAATCGGGCCTTTGGTTTAACTCAGAAATAAACTTTTCAACTTCAACATTTACACCTAATTTTTTAAAAAATTGATACAAAGCAAACTTACCTTCTAGATGCTCAAGACTCTCTTTTCTTTCATTATCACATTCAGTTAAATCGATGTGTGCAAAATGAGTAACTTTCTTTAATCCAATTTTGAGCCTCACTTGATTTTTACAGTTTGGGCAAAAGTATGGACCATTTTTCTTTAATTTTATTAAATCTTCTGGAGCTTGAATTTCAAATAAATTAATTACTTTCCTTTCTGAATTTATTGCAACAATCATTTTTACCACAACCTCCTTTCCACATTACTTCACTATCCTTCCCCCTGTTTCCTTCAAAAATATTAAAAACGATTTTTCAAATAGAAAAACCTATCTAAATTGAAATTTCAACTTAGATAGGTTGTGTGTTAAGTGTAATAGATTTAATTATAACAAAGGTGCCATTAATCTTGATAATGATTCAAATATCCTTTTAAATATCGGTCTCTTTTTAAAATCTTTAAAAATAATTGCTTCAGAATCTCGGATATCATTATTAAAATCATTAACTAAGCGATGAATACTTTCTTCTAAATATAAAAATGCAGTTACTTCAAAGTTTAAACGAAAACTTCTCATGTCCATATTTGCAGTTCCAACAGATGCGATTTCACCATCAACGATTAATATTTTACTGTGTAGGAAACCTTGTTTGTATTCATAGATTTCGACCCCTGCCTCTAACAACTCTGGAAAATAAGAACGTGAGGCATAAAATACTATTTTCTTATCTGGGCGATCTGGCATTAAAATTTTTACTTTTACCCCGCCATTTGCTGCTACCTTAAGAGCTGTTAATATATCCTCATCAGGTACAAAATATGGTGAAGCAATGTAAATACTTTTTCTTGCACTTGTAATCATCGCAAAAAATAATTCTTTTATAACTTCATGTTTTCGATCTGGCCCACCAGAAACAAGCTGGATTGCCCCTTTTGAAGAATAGTTATTAGGATTGATTTCAAAGTATTCTTTGTCATCAATTAACTCATTCGTCATATAGTACCAATCTTGGAGAAAAATAAATTGCAGTGTCCTAACACCTTCTCCATTGAGATATAAATGGGTATCTCTCCATTTTCCAAAATACAGGTCCTTACCTAAATACTCATCTCCAATATTTAATCCGCCCACGAAACCTACATTTGAATCTATTACAATAATCTTCCGATGGTTTCGGTAATTAATCGTGTCATTTATAACCGGAATTTTTACAGGTGAAAATGGTAGTATTTCTACACCAGCTTTTCGTAAGTCCTTTACAAAATTTCTTGATAATTTCCAACTACCTACCGCATCGTATAAAAATCGAACTTTTACACCACTTTGTGCCTTTTCAATTAGAATATCTTTCAGTTGATTTCCAATCTCGTCATTTCTAACAATATAAAATTCGATATGAATATGATGCTTTGCTTTTTTAAGTTCTTCTATAATTCTAGGAAATGTTTCACTGCCATTAGTAAGAACTTTTGTAAAAGTATTCATTGTGACCGGTGTATTACTCTGTTTTGCTGCGATATTAATTAAATATTCTAATCTTTGATTTTGAGATATAAATTCTTTCACTTCTTCATCATCGGAGCCACTAATCAGACCATTAGCATGCTGATCAATAATTGCTTTTTTTCGATAGACCATTTTCTTTTTGTAATTTTGTCCAAAAATTAAATAAAAAACAAAACCAAATAAAGGGAAAATAGCTAAGAGAATAATCCATGTTAACGTTCTAGCTGGGTTTCTATTCTCTAGGAATATAATAATTGATACCCCTATAGCAGTTACCGAAAACATTACACTGATTAATCTAAAAATAGTAGATTTCTCAAAAAAAGCAAAATTCATTAACCAAATGAATTTAATAGTTGGAGAAGCAAAATATAAAATGCATACTACAATTGATAAAAATATTAAAATCTTTAATCGAAATTGCATCAATATTCTCCTTTATACAGAAAAGAAACCGATCCCTAAGGCATCGGCTATTACAGTAATGGAAAAATTGATTTAAAATGAGGTAATGCTGTTTTCTCATAAATCAATTTTCCGTATTCCTCTAAAACATGTATAGTTACCTTTGAACGATGACCATATTCAAGTAACATTGATGATAAATATTCAACTTGAACTTCATCAAGTAAATCTTCTTCAAATTTAACATAAAGATAGTAATAATCTTGGAAAGAATAAAGTGTAGTTTCAAATGATTCTTGATTAACAGAATGAGATAAAGAAATGATATCTTCAAAATTCTTAAAGGATAAAATGAGCTCAGTTTCCTCTTCATCCATTGATTCAAAAATATCGTCATCATCATCTTCTTCTGAATCATCTTCATCATCTACAGAGATAAATGGAATTTCTAAATTCTTTTCTCCTTCACCTAAATTGACTTCTACCTTTTTGCCATCTTTAGAAATAACTGCTTTAGTTACAACAACTTCTAACCCTTTGTCTAGTGCCTGTACCTGAATCCATAGGGGGCCACCAGCAATGAATTCCTCAGTCAAATGCGCTTCATCAATTAGTTCCCAGAAAAGCTCTTCACTTCTTTCTCGATCTAACCATACTTCATCTTTAGAGAAACCTCTCTCTTCGATGTCTAAGTAGGATATGGAGAATTTAAACGTATTTTCATTAATTCTTTCTATTTCCATGGTTTTCCCCCTCCTTTAATGAACAACAAGTAATTGAGTTAGACGAAATAGAATAAATAAAGTAAAAGAATTTTATGTGAAATATAAAATTCTGAAATAGTAAATTAGAAAAATACTCTTTAAAATTTAGCTTTATAAGTAAATTTTTATCTATCTTACCATGAAAATTTATTAAATGCGAATAGTAACTACAATTATATTTTATGTTACACTTTAAAATTTTGGAAATAAAATTCACCTATTTTTTAAAAATCATCATATACCTATTATTATAAGGACAAACATATAATGCTTTTATTAAGAGAGGTGAATTCATGATAGATCTTCAATATATATGGTCCTTTTTAATGATTGTTATTATAGATATTGTATTAGGTGGAGATAATGCTATAGTCATTGCATTAGCATGTAGAAAATTACCATATAAGCAACGAAACATAGCGATAATTTTCGGTAGTATTACCGCAATTGTTTTACGAATTATATTAACAATATGTGCAATTTTTGTCCTAAAGGTTCCATTTTTGCATTTAATAGGCGGAATATTACTTTTGTACATAGCATGTAAATTAATCATTCAAGAAGAAGACAACCTCTCTTCCATCAAGGAGAACTATACAGTTTTCCATGCAATTCGTACAATTGTGTTTGCTGATTTAGTTATGGGGATTGATAACGTATTAGCAATAGCTGGGGCATCAAACGGAAAGCCATCTTTAGTTATTTTAGGCCTCTCCATTTCAATTCCAATTATTATTTGGGGAAGTAAAATAGTATTATGGTTTTTAGAACGATATCCGATATTAAGCTTTGTTGGTGCTTCAGTACTCTCAATCACTGCTAGCAAAATGGTAATAGACGAACCCTTTATCAATCAATACATTAATGGACGGAACGAAATGGAGATAATTGTTAGTTCATCATGCGTAATATTCACTATTATAATAGGTTATTATTTTAATAATATTAGATATCGTAAGCGGACTTCCTAATTGTTAAAAAAAAGCTGTAAAAAGTATTCATTAAACTTTTTACAGCTTTTTATATAATATGATTAAGTATTTGGTCAATATGATTGAGAATCCTAATCAAGAATTGTAATTTTTTTCACAATTCAAATCGTAAAATTACTCATTAACTAAACGTTGAGCTTCGCGTAATTGATAGGTGCGAACTGAACGCGGCAAAAATCTTCTAATTTCATCTTCGTTATAACCAACCTGTAAACGTTTCTCATCAATAATAATTGGTCTTCTAAGTAAGCCAGGATATTTCTGAATGATTTCATATAAGTCTTGTAAAGGAAGACTTTCTAAGTCTACATTTAATTCTTGGAAAATTTTTGATCTTGTTGATATAATTTCATCAGTACCACTTTCAGTCATACGTAAGATTTGTTTAATCTCATTAATTGATAATGGTTCTGAAAAAATATTTCTTTCTTTATAAGGAATATTATTATCTTCTAGCCACATTTTTGCTTTTCGACAAGACGTACAACTTGGTGAATTATACAAAATTACCATTTTGCTCTCCCCCTAACTATTCTTTTAAAAAAAAGTAATATAGTTATGTGTATTAATTTATAAGAATTTGTTAATTATAATAAGTTTAATCTACCACTATATGTTCACCATTATACAGTATTGCGGAAAATAAATATATACAAATTTGTAAAAAAATTTAAAAAAACCTATACAAAAGGTGTACAATTTTCAGTATATTTAAAAACTAAATTATAGGCTAATTTTAAGACTATATTTCACAATTTGTAAGTTAATTATGACTCCAATTTGATCACACTTTCCGTACACTTTTCACCTTAAATGTTACAAAGATCTATAGTTAACATTTCTTTAGAAGACCCTAAAATAATTATTTCGAAAAAAGGTCAATTAAACTTTAAATTTCATCAATTTTTTAATACAATATTAGTAACGCTTACATTCCTAGGAGGCTAATCTAATGGCAGCTTACATAACTGATTTATTGATTGTTGCAGTACTAGTAATCGGAATAACTGCACTTAATGGTGTGTTTACAAACGCGATCGGCGAAAAAATATTTGGTAGAAGTAAAAAAAGTCAATTTGTTGATATGTCTGACAGAATGTCTGCAAACTTCAAACAAGTTGGTGGCCAAGGCAAATTCCGTAAAAAAACTTATTAAGAGAAGTAAACCCGTTTTTCTAAAACAATTTATGATTAAAAAGAAAGGGAAAAAAGCCCTTTCTTTTTTTTGTCTTAATAAGGTTTAGTGTATAACGAATGTAGAAGAATTGTGGATACACTGGTTAATCTTATGGTTCAGTACTTTGGAATATTAGATTCAGGGGCTTTGAATTAAAATTTCTGTACCCATAAACATATAGATTGACTTAATTCTTTCTAAACTTTGTACTACTCTTGTTAACCTTATCTGTAATGATAATTATAAAACTCCCACCTTAATTTTCCCTTAATTTCAAAATTCCTTGAACCTTTTATGAGTTAGATTTTTTCAGTTTCCTCCCTTTTTTCTTACTCATGAACCCCTTTATGAGTTAATTAATCTCGGCTTCCTCCCTTTTTTCTTACTCATGAACCCCTTATGAGTTAATAAAACTCAGTTTCCACCCTTTTTCCTTCCTCATAAACCACTTATGAGTTAATTAATCTTAGTTTGCTCCCTTTTTTCTTACTCATGAACCCCTTATGAGTTAATAAAACTCAGTTTCCACCCTTTTTCCTTCCTCATGAACCCTTTATGAGTTTTTCCATTTCTTATTCATACCTTCCACTGCGTAATCCAATAAAAAAATCCTAGTGATAAGCTCACTAGGATTTTTTTCAAAGTGTTGAAATATAA
>NZ_NULG01000043.1 GCF_002577195.1 Bacillus sp. AFS041924 | reverse complement strand
CCTTTCGGGCGCGCCATATTGTATCACCTGTATTTCTGAACGGGAAGTGGCTCAGCTTGGTAGAGCACCTGGTTTGGGACCAGGGGGTCGCAGGTTCAAATCCTGTCTTCCCGACCATTTGAAAAATGGGGCCTTAGCTCAGCTGGGAGAGCGCCTGCCTTGCACGCAGGAGGTCAGCGGTTCGATCCCGCTAGGCTCCACTTGAAAAACTTAAATTTATTATGGCGGTGTAGCTCAGCTGGCTAGAGCGTACGGTTCATACCCGTGAGGTCGTGGGTTCGACTCCCTCCGCCGCTACTTATTTAAGGACCTTTAGCTCAGCTGGTTAGAGCAGACGGCTCATAACCGTCCGGTCGTAGGTTCGAGTCCTACAAGGTCCACCACTTATAATGGAGTAATACCCAAGTCTGGCTGAAGGGATCGGTCTTGAAAACCGACAGGGGTGTAACAGCCCGCGGGGGTTCGAATCCCTCTTACTCCTCCATTTTTATTAAACTTTATATTGATGGATCTAATTAAAATAGT
>NZ_NULG01000042.1 GCF_002577195.1 Bacillus sp. AFS041924 | reverse complement strand
GCTCTGTATAAATTGTTGATTTTAGTTAAATTCGAGACTAATTGAAATGGAAGATGCGAAGACTCCTATGGGAAATGCGGGAAACTTGAGACCCCGGAGGCCTGCCGAGGAGACTCAAGTCACGCCCCATGGAAAGCGAAGTACCTGGAATGGAAAATCAACATTCTTTTTTAACAGAGCCTATTATTTTTTAAGTACTTCATAATCAATATTTTCATTGAAAAAAATTACCCTTTTTTTAATTTGTCGATAAATAGGAGGTTTGTGAATAGATTGACTCATGGTATGATATAGTAAGTGATAGATTAATGAGATAGAAAAGGTGATTAAATGAGAGCAAATCCATCACAAAGACCATCATCTAAAATGAGGTCTGTATGGAGAATTACATCACTATTAACGAGTATCGCTCTAGTTGCATTGCCAATTATCTATTATTTTCTTATGAGACATTTTTCACTTCCCTTCTTTATTTTAATGATTATTATAGGTGTCGTTATAGCGTTAATAATTTTTTTAACTTTGTTTTTACCTACGCTTAAATTGAAATATACCGCATATGAGATTTACGAAAATGAGTTAGAAATTCAAAAAGGAATATTTGTTATTAAACGAATTGTTATTCCTATGGTCAGAGTTCAACACGTGACGACAGAAGTAGGACCAATCCTACGTCGATACGGTTTATCTACAGTGAATATTTCCACGGCTGCTACCACACATGAAATTGAAGGCTTAGAGCACCAAGTCGCAGAAAAGCTTAGGGATAAAATTATCTACTTAGCGAGGATAAGTGATGACGATGTTTGAGCCTAAAAGACAACATCCAGCTTATATACTTACCGTATTTTTAGAGCAAATAAAAAACGTACTAATACCACTTATTATTCTTTTAGTTTCTGGTGGTAAAGGGTCAATGTTTCAATATTTGTTTGCTATTGTTCTAATCGTTTTACCAGTTGCTTCAGCAATCATAAAATGGTATCGATTTACATACTATATAACTGAAGATGAATTTAGAATTCGTTCAGGATTATTTGTAATTGAAAATACATTTATACAAAAAGATCGTATTCAATCTTTTTCAATTAATGCTGGTTTTATTCAACAGCTTTTTAATGTGGTAAGCGTTAGAATTGAAACAGCTGGTGGAAAAAAAGCTGAGGGTATATTAAATGCAATCCCTAAAGAAGTGGCACTTTCATTAAAAAATGAAGTATTAAACTCTAAAAAGAAAAAAGTAGATCCGGTTGTAGCTGAGGAAAATAGTGTACAAGCAGAACCATTAGTTGATATTAGTTTAACAATTGAAACGCGTAAACTTTTTTTAGCTGGAATCACTTCCTTCGAGGTTGGACTAGCTTTTGCCGTTTTAGCATCATTATTTTCACAAATTGAAGATTTACTTCCACATAGCATATATATCGCAATTTATAATCAAATACAAACCTTTACCTATATGATGTTTTTTATTGTATTTTTAGGGAGTTTATTACTTTCGTTAATCTTTTCAACGATAAGATACATATTAAAATTTGCAAACTTTACGGTTCAAAGAATTGATAATCGAATCATTATTACAAGAGGATTACTAGAAAAAAATGAATTTACGGTTTCGTTAAAACGAATTCAAGGTGTAGTTATTAAGGAAGGCATCCTTCGCCAATTATTTGGCTATTCTACAATTTATGTAGAAGCTGTAGGGATGGGAGATAAACAGGAACAAGGAAGACATGTTCTTCATCCGTTTATTAAAACGAAGGATGTACAATTATTTTTAAAAAATTTTATTCCTTCTATTAACTACGACGAAATATCAAATAGAGCACCAAAAAGAGCTAGAAAAACGTATTATTCAAGAATGATTATTACATTTCTTGTAATTGCATCCGGTATTGTATTGCTACCATTTATTCAAATTTGGGCATACGGCATTGTATTAATCGGTATATTTATTGGAGAATTAGGATATCGAAATGCAGGCTATACTTTATTAGACCGCACAGTAGTCCTTCAGTCCGGTTACTTCTCAAGAACAACTGCGGTTTTACCTAAAGAGAGGATCCAAGTATTAATAGGTGAACAAAGTTTCCTGCAAAAAAGAGTAAAACTAAAAACTATTTATATTACTATTCTTTCAAGTCAATTTGGTCATACTTATCAAGTAAGGCATTTAGATGAAAAAGATGTAAATCGAGTGATTGGTTGGTTTAGTTAAAACTGTTTTTGTTTTGATTTGCTGATTACCTGTAAAAGAAGACGTGTATACATTATTGTAATCACGTCTTTTTTTAATACGTTTAGATTTAAATTATTAGGAGGAAAAGAACTTGGGGAAAAGAATATTTGTAGGGATCGTCCTCTTGACAGTTTTTATGACAGTTTTACATACTCTCTGGAATAAACCTGTTCTCTTAAAGCATGGAATGATTGATGATATTGGTCACCTTCTTCCTACAAAGATTGATCGTGTTGTTAACGGACAAGAAGAGGAACAATTAAAGAAAATTGTCATGGATGCAAAAAAACAAGGTAAGACAGTTTCGATTGCAGGTGAGCGCCATAGTCAAGGGGGCCATACATACTATAAGGATGGTGTGGTGATAGACTTAAAAACATTTAATAAAGTTGAAAAAGTGGATCCTTTACATAAGACAGTAATTGTTCAAAGTGGAGCAACATGGGGAGATATACAAAAAGCAATTAATCCCTATAAACTTGCGTTGAAGGTAACACAGTCCCAAGAGATATTTTCTGTCGGTGGTTCTTTAAGTGTGAATGCACATGGTCGAGATATTCGGAATCACTCATTAGCTAGTACTGTTAACTGGTTTACATTATTAACTCCTGAAGGGAAAGTAATCAAAGTAAGTCGTACTGAGAATAAAGAGCTATTTCCCTATGTATTAGGAGGCTATGGATTATTTGGAATTATTTTAGAGGTAGAACTACAGCTAACAGATAATGAATTATACCAAATAAAAACAAAAACAATGGATTATGAAAAGTATCCAGATTATTTTAAGAAAAATGTTTTGGGAAATAAAGATGCAAGGATGCACATTGCTAGAATCTCTGTAGCACCAGATCGTTTTTTTGATAAAGTTTATGCCATTAATTATATGGAAACCAATCGCAAATTATCAGATTCAAATAATGAGCTAAAAGAGGATCATTCCGCTTTTTTACCGAAGCTTGCATTAGGTATGTCAAGAACATCCGATGTCGGTAAAAATATTTTTTGGGATTTTCAATATCGTTTTATTCATTCATTAAATGGAAACTATGAAACTCGCAATAATGTCATGCGTTCAGAAAGTAAATTTATGGAATTCGATGATCGTCAAGATACACAAGTTTTACAAGAGTTTTTTGTACCTGTAAATGAATTTACTAGTTATATAGATGATGTTCGAGATTATTTAGAATATGAAAATGGTTTTAATCTTATAAATATAACGATTCGTTATGTCGAAAAAGATAATGAAACAATCATGAATTATGCGAAAGATGATATGTTTGCTTTCGTTGTTTTGATTCAACATGGTAAAGATCAAGATTCTATTCAATATGCAAAAGAGGTAATTCAAAAATGGACAGATATAACATTGAAGCATCAAGGAACTTATTATTTACCTTATTATCCATATCAGACAAAGCAACAAATGGTAACCGCATATCCTAGAACACAAGATTTTTTCAATAAGAAGAAAGCATTTGATCCTAATAATGTATTTATGAATACTTTTTATGAAAATTATGGGGAATAATCATATGAATCGATTCTTAATTGCTTTACTTAGTATGATCGGATTCAGTAGCTCTTTAGTATTTCCTTATTATGTCCTCTTCTTAAGGAATATAGGGGATGCATATGATGTATTTAGTTTATTATATGGACTTTTTTCATTAAGTTTAAGTGTGGTCGTCTACTTTGGTGGCCGGTTTGTTGATCAGGTTTCACCATATTTATTAATGATATTCCATTCATTATTCTGCTGTTTATTGTTCTTTTCTTTACCGTTTATCGATCATATAAAAATTGTCTATATTGGGCAAGTTTTATTTGGAGGATTTACCGCATTATTCAAGATTGCTGAAAAAAAATTGTTTATGAATGCTTCGTCTGATTTTTATAGAAGTTACTTATTTTGGACATCTTTTGTAACAGCTATATGTATTATTGGTGTAGGTACCTTATTTGATTCAATTGACATTCAATTTATGTTTCATTTAGCGGCATGGCTTTACTTAATTAGTGCAATTGGTCTTTGTTTTAAATTTATTCGGAGGAAGGAGTCGTCTCCTTTAAAAGGTTTTTTTGAACATAAAGGCCTAAAATAATGAAAGTCCTTAATGAACTTTCAGACAACACAACAATGTTTTGTTTTTTGATGGATAATTTTAAACGTAACGATGTTATATTCTTTTTCATACAATAAATTTAGTGAACAATTCGCAGTATTTGTATAAAAGATACTGTTATTAAGAAAAATTAATACATTAAATTTAAACTTTTATATTGTTAAAGTAACGAAACAATGTTATATTAACTTTAAATTAAATAAAGTAATATAAGGAATCGTTCATTATTTTATTTGAAGTTAAATTGTATGAAAGGAATGATGATAAATTATGAAACACGAGGAAGCTGTTGGTCTTTTTTATGGTGCATTTGTAATTTTAGGTTTAGTAATTGGATTAGGTGTCGGCTATTTTACATCACATCTAATTGTTGGAGGATTTCTTGGTTTTGGAATTGGAATAGGTTTAGGTCTATTAAGTAATGCTATTTTATACATTAATAGAGATTGATTTAGATTGAAACTCTATAGCAATAAATTTTGAACACAGAGCATGAAGTAATAAAATGATCGAGAAGTAAAAGGAGAGATGGTCATGCAAAAAAGGGAAACAAAATTGGTTCCTGTTATGATTGCGTTATTACTGGGGATATTTTTCGCTTCCCTTGATAACACAATAGTTTCTACTGCGATGCCAACAATTTTAAAGGATTTAGGTGGTTATGATAAATTCGTTTGGGTAACATCGGCTTACTTGGTTACAGAAATGGCTGGTATGCCAATTTTTGGTAAACTTTCTGATATGTACGGTAGAAAAAGATTTTTTATGTTAGGAATTATATTATTCATTTTAGGTTCTGTTCTTTGTGGAACAGCGACTTCTATCGTTCAACTTAGTATTTACCGTGCAATTCAAGGGATTGGTGGAAGTGCTTTAATGCCAATTGCATTTTCAATTATTTGGGATGTGTTCCCAGTTGAAAAACGTGGTAAAATGAGCGGTATTTTTGGTGCCGTTTTTGGATTATCAAGCGTACTTGGACCATTAATCGGCGCTTATATTACGGACTATATTGACTGGAGATATATTTTCTATATTAACATTCCATTTGGACTTTTAACACTTGGCTTAATCAGTTATTTTTATGTCGAATCAAAAAACCACACAAAGCAACAAATCGACTGGTGGGGTGCAACGACATTTGTTATTAGTATCGTTTGTTTAATGTTTGCATTAGAGCTTGGTGGAAAAGAATATGCTTGGGAATCCGTTCAAATTTTAAGTTTATTTGCTGGATTCGCAGCTTTCTTAATTGTCTTCTTATTTATTGAACGTAAAGCAGCTGAACCGATTATTTCGTTTGATATGTTTAAATACCGACTATTTGCTGCTAGTAACTTTGTTGGGTTATTTTATGGAGCGGCATTCATCGCTGCAACAATTTACATTCCAATCTTTATCCAGTTTGTTCAAGGTGGAACAGCTACGAATTCAGGTTTAGTTTTATTACCTATGATGGTAAGTGTAAGTATTTCTGCTACATTAGGTGGATCTTTAGCGAATAAAACTAGTTATCGTAATTTGATGCTTGGATCAGTTGTACTTCTATTAGCAGGTATTATTTGTTTAGGTACGTTAACTCCAGATACGACTAAATTCCAAGTTATCCTGTATATGGTCATCGTTGGACTTGGTGTAGGAGCGTCCTTCTCAGTTCTTGGAATGTCTGCGATGCATCATTTTGACAATGAAAACCGTGGTTCTGCAAGCTCGACAAACGCATTCCTTCGCGCTTTAGGAATGACAGTTGGGATTACCGTTTTTGGTGTTATTCAACGAAATGTATTTACAGATAAAATTACTGATGCATTTGCGAAAAGTGGAGCACCTCAGGATTTCTCTAATATTAATCAAGCCTTTACTCCTGAAGCTGCCAAAATGATCCCAGCACCAATATTGGCAAAAATTACTGACGTATTTTCAACATCAATTGCTCACACATTCCTTTGGACACTAGTTCCAGTGGGATTAGCACTGATTTCAATTTTCCTAATGGGTAATGAACGCTTATCGGATAAAGAAATTGCTAGGAGCAATGCTTCTTAAATAGTAACGAAAAAAAGAAAGACCTTTGGTCTTTCTTTTTTTCAAAGCGTTGAAATATAACATAGTTAATATTAAGTAAGGAAAAGAGCAAGAAGATGAAAAACATACTCATAAAGGGTTCATGAGTAAGGAAAAAAGCATTTGTAAAGGAGATTGATAAGTATGACAGAAATTTGGGAATCAAGTTTTATAGAAAATCAAATGATGTGGGGATTTGAACCTTCGGACTCCGCAATCTTAACTAAGGACTTTTTCCTAGAAAAGAAAATGAAGGATATATTGATACCTGGTATTGGATATGGTAGGAATGCAAAGGTTTTTACTGAGAACGGAATGAATGTAACAGGGATAGAGATATCAAAAACAGCAATTGAATTAGCAAAGCAAAACGGGTTGGATTTTCAAATATTTCATGGTTCTGTAACTGAAATGCCTTTTGATCATAAACTTTACGATGGTATATTTTGTTACGCACTTATTCATTTATTGAGTCATGAGGAGAGAGAAAAGTTTATTAAAGATTGCTATAATCAATTAAAGCCAAGCGGATTTATGGTTTTTACGACTATTTCAAAAGATGCTCCAATGTTTGGAAAGGGAAAACAACTAGGTAAAGACCATTTTGAGATAACGGAAGGGATAAAAATGTTTTTTTACGATTCTGACTCGATTAAACAAGAATTTGAAAAATATGGACTAATCGAGGTTTCAGAAATTGTTGAACCACATAAAAATTTGGAAAATAAACCTCCGTTTAAATTTATGATGATAAAATGTCAAAAAAGATAATTTTATAAAATAGCGAACTAAGGGAAGTCCATAGGCTACTCCTTTTTGTAAATAGGAGCAATTATTAATATTAGGTTGTCTTTTTCTTAAAATAGTTTAGACTATTAATTGAGGTGAAAGCTCTTGAAAGATAAGGTTTCTAGTACGAAATGGTTTGGACTAGCACTGCAATCTCTGCTAGTTTTGGCGGAGCAAGATGGAATCTGTCCAAGCGCAGTATTAGCTCAAAAACTTGAAGCACAGTCTACCTTTTTAAGGAAAATTCTTGCCAATTTAGTTAAAGCAGGAATTATTTCAGCTAAAGAAGGTCGAGATGGTGGATATTATTTAGCCAGAGGCGCTAATGAAATTACTTTAAAAGATGTTTATGATGCGATGAGATCAGACCCATATTCGAAAGGCTTCTTAGATGTAAATAGTAAGGAATGTTTTACGCCATCTACTCGATCTGCTTTATATAATTTAAAGGATGAGATGGAAAGCTGGTTAGTAGAAGGTCTTTCTAAGAAAACAGTTGCAGACTTATTACCTAAGGATAATGGGTAAAATAAAATCGAAACAAATAATGTTTCGATTTTATTTTTTGGTAAACTGTAGTTGACTTTTATACAGTTAAAGTCATATACTGTATTTGTAAATAATACAGTTAATGAAGGAGAGACTAATTATGTCTAAAGTTAAATCTGAAAAAGAAGAGTATTTAAATAAAGTAAACGAAATTGATTTTGGAAATGAATCTCCAAAAGCACTTGAAAGCACGGATTTCTATACAGTAGCACAGGAAAGAAGATCAGTTCGTCACTATGATCCAAGCTTTCAAATGTCAGATGATGAAATTAAGGAGTTACTAGAAATTGCAATTCAAGCTCCATCTTCTTCAAATTTACAGCCTTGGAGATTCCTTATTATTAAGGACCAAGATACAAAACAAAAATTATTACCAATCGCTAATAACCAGCAACAAGTTGTAGATGCTTCTGCAGTAATCGCTGTTTTAGGTGATACTGAAGCCTACAAAAATGCTGACCGCATTTACGATGAATTAGTTGAAAAAGGTATGATGACGCAGGAAGTGAAAGACTTCTACGTAGGATCAATCGTGAAAAACTACGGTAGTTTACCAGAGGAAATTGCAACAAAAATTGCGATGGTTGATGGTGGATTGGTTTCAATGCAATTTATGCTTGCTGCAAAAGCAAAAGGTTTAGATACAGTTCCAATGGGCGGATTTGACCAAGCGAAGTTTGTAGAAGCATTCAAAGTACCAACAAATTTTAAACCAGTTATGTTAATTTCAGTTGGTAAAGGAATTAAAGCGGGCTTCGAAAAAGTACGTTTAACTTTAGATGAAGTTGTTTCTTGGGATAAATACTAAAATCACGGGGAGCAGGGATAAGGGAAACCTTTGACCTGTTCTTTTTTTTGTTTTGAAGGAATTTACGATTAAGATAAAGAATAAATTCTTAAAATTATTAAATTAGGAGGGAACTAGTTGATCAATACAAAGTTGAATAGTGCTAGAGAGTACATATGGACAAATGGTAGAAATTTAGAAAGTGAATTTTAAATTCCATTTTGAGAATGGTAATAAAGAAGCTGTGATAATGAACAAAAGGCTTATCAAAATGAAGAAGGTGGTTTTAGGAAAGGGATTGAACCAGATTTGTGGTTACCTAAATCATCTCCTATGGCATATGGACCGCTGGACAAATTTTAATAGAAATTGGTATGGAAGTAGAAAATGAAATTGTGAATCCGTAGTGATTTTTGATTAAGTACATAACTGCAATACTGAGATAATTCAAACAATCAAATTCTGTGATTAATTAATTGAGAGGTGTTTATCAATGACAAAAAGTAATATGCATCCTAAAGTTGAAGCATTTTTAATGAGAGCCAAAAAATGGCAAGAAGAGTTTTATAAATTGAGAGAAATCGTAGTCGACTGTGAACTTACTGAAGATTTTAAGTGGATGCACCCTTGTTATACACTTAATAATAAAAACATTGTTTTAATCCATGGCTTTAAAGAATATTGTGCGCTTTTGTTTCATAAAGGTGCCTTGTTAAAAGATCCTAATGGCATTTTGATTCAACAAACAGAAAATGTACAATCTGCACGTCAGATTCGATTTACAAATATACAAGAAATAATTGAAATGGAAAGCGTATTGAAAGATTATATTAAAGAAGCAATTGAAGTAGAAAAAGCTGGTTTACAAGTGGATTTAAAAAAGACTACAGATTATGAAGTTCCGGAAGAATTTCAAGTTAAATTAGATGAGGATCCAGCGTTAAAAACTGCTTTTGAAGCATTGACGCCAGGACGTCAAAGAGCTTATATATTTTATTTTTCTCAACCAAAACAATCCAAAACTCGTACGTCTAGGGTGGAAAAATATATTGATCAAATTCTTAATGGTAAAGGATTAAATGATTAGTTTATTTTATTGAAATCATATGAAAAATAAAAAGCCCCTAAAGTTTATGAGCGTGGAAAGTAAGTTCACAAACTTTAGGGTTATTTAGCACAAAAATTGATTCTCACCATTCATTCCGACTTTTTTGTTCGTCTCTGTACAATATAAATAACGATTTTTTCTTCAGGACGATCTCCATTAAAAGTAACAGGATATAGTTTATCTTTATGATAGTTTTTAGTTAATATCGTAGCATGATTAGGTATGGATTCCACTTTTTTAACGACTCCATGTTTATTACTTAATGCAGTCTGCTTACTTCTTGTTAAACTTGTATGCAATTTCTTGGATCGTTTCGTCATTATTATTATTGCAACCAACTACTGATAGAAGCGTAAATGTTAACCTTAATATGAAAGTATTTTTTTCATAAAACCCACACCTTCTCTATATATATTATTATGTAATACATAAAAAAATTTTAAAATTTGGTAGAATTCTACATCCGATTTATTGATAGGGAAAAGTATTAGACAGTCATGTAGAAATTATTAGAAAAATATAAAGTGGCTGATTTATTTAATATGGTATATTTAAGTGAAATTATAAAAGGAGGGGATTAGATGGGACAAAATAAACATGCACTCCAACTTCACACTCGTTTTAACAATTTGCATAAAGAACATAATCAACGAGTTGCTGAGTTTCATAAGCAGCACACGATCAAGATTGCAAATAGAGAAAATGGAAATGGTTTATTAGCTAGATGGGAAAGATTCATTTTTTTCAAAGGAAGAGATTTAATTAAGGCAGTAAAGAACATAATCAAGTGAAAAGGAAGTATATACAGGAAATAGGGGAAACCTAGGACCTGTTTTTTTGTTTATAAAAAAGCAATGATAAGGAAACTCCTAATCATTGCTAATAGTTTTTTCAATCCCTGTTCTTAGCTTTCTCCATGTAATCGATAAGCCATGTGGTTTGTTGGGCCAACGTATTGATTTAGTGGGAATGAGTGACGAATCGCTTCAGTAATGAATTTCTTTGCAGTGTAGATTGCTTCTCTTGGTTCTGCTCCTTTTGCAAGCTCTGCACAAATCGCTGCAGAGTAAGTACAGCCTGCACCATGTGTATATGTAGTTTCGATTCGGTCAGATTCAAGATGCTCGATTTTTTCACCATCAAATAATACATCTATTGCATTTTCATGTTGAATTTTGCTTCCACCTTTTACTAATACATATTTAGCACCTAATTCATGGATTTTGCGTGCTGCTTCCTCCATTTGCTCAACAGTGCAGATTGGCGGCATTTTAGCTAATTGAGCTGCTTCAAATAAATTTGGTGTTACAACTGTTGAAAGTGGAACTAAAATTTCTCTTAATGCATCATTTGTCTCTGGGTGAAGAGCTTCGTCATTTCCTTTACAAATCATAACTGGATCGACTACTACTCGATCAATATTATGTTTTTTTATTGTTTTTGCAGCTAACTCAATTATTTCAGTTGAACCAAGCATACCTGTTTTCATTGCTTGAATACCAACACCAACTACGATTGTTTCTAATTGTGCTGCAATTGTATCTATATCAATCGGAAATACTTGATGATGCCAATGATTATGTGGATCCATTGCTACTAAAGTTGTAACCGCACTCATTCCATAAACATTACGCTCCTGAAATGTTTTTATATCAGCTTGTAACCCCGCTCCTCCACTGCTATCAGATCCTGCAAGTGTTAATGCCTTGTAAATTGTCATGTGAAAAATTCCTCCTTATGCATTACATAGAAATATTATACAAAAACATCAGGACAGGGTACAAGGCAGGAGCATTATTGCATAGAAAGAGAACAAGGAACTTTTAATTTCTTGAACTACTCGCTCGATTCTACTCATCCTTAACCAGTTTTTTTAGTCAATTCTTGTCGAAAAATCTATTGACAAACTAGTTTAATAGATTGTATATTGAGTTTATAAAATTTAATTTAATATGATCTTTATCTCGTATGGATAGAGGCGCAGTTTTGATTAGTCGTTACTTTGAGGTTTATGGTACCTGTGATAAGTAATAAAAGGCGAAACTGCCGAAGTAATAATTTTACCATTTAAATTTATTACTGGGCCTATTGCTGAATAAGCGTAGGACTGTCACAAGATTTTCTTGTGGAGGGCTATTGAAGAGATGTTGATGCTGTTTGACACATATATTTGAGTCTAGAACACGTGAACATTGCTTCACGTGTTTTTTGTTTTTTTACCAGATTTTCCATGCTTTACATATTGTTGAAAATACTGAGTAAAATACACATCATACAACACTTTATACCGTCCCATATTCTCGCGTAAAGATAAGATTGCAAGAATGAAGAGGAGGCAACAAGATGGGACTAACAAACCCTCAAAATGATCGAGTAGAAACGAATACTCACGATGGTTCTTTAAAAAGAGGACTAAAAGCAAGACATTTAACAATGATTTCAATTGGTGGTTCAATTGGGACAGGTTTATTTTTAGCTAGTGGAACATCAATTAGTGAAGCTGGTCCTGGTGGAGCTGTTTTAGCTTATGGATTAATTGGTATTATGGTTTATTTCTTAATGACTAGCTTAGGTGAGATGGCGACTTATTTACCAGTTTCTGGTTCGTTTAGTACTTATGGATCTCGCTATGTTGATCCAGCCTTTGGTTTTGCAATGGGTTGGAATTATTGGTATAACTGGGCGATTACATTAGCTTTTGAATTATTAGCTTCAGCAATGCTGATGAAATATTGGTTCCCGCATACTCCAGCTGTATTATGGAGCGGAATCTTTTTAGTTATTATTTTAGGTTTAAATTTACTTTCAGTTAAAGGCTACGGTGAATCAGAGTTTTGGTTTTCATTAATTAAAGTTGTAACTGTAGTAGTCTTCTTAGTTGTCGGTATTGCAATGATTTTTGGAATTATAAGTGGACATGATGGAGGATTTAAAAACTTTACTACAGGTGATGCTCCGTTTCATAATGGATTTTTAGGTGTATTATCGATCTTTATAGTTGCAGGGTTCTCATTCCAAGGTACAGAGTTAATCGGTGTTGCAGCAGGTGAGACAGAAAATCCAGAAAAAAACGTTCCAAAAGCTATTCGTCAAATTTTCTGGCGTATCCTATTATTTTATGTATTAGCTATTATAGTAATTGGTTTATTAATTCCATATACAGATCCTGATTTAATTAGAGGCGACGTTGCGGTTAGTCCATTTACTTTAGTATTTGAAAAATTAGGTGTTGCATTTGCAGCCTCTGTTATGAATGCAGTTATTTTAACATCTGTTTTATCTGCAGGTAATAGTGGAACATACGCATCAACTCGTATGTTATATACGTTAGCAGTAGAAGGAAAAGCTCCTAAATTCTTAACAAAAGTAAATAAAAATGGTGTTCCTACAAATGCTTTATATTTAACACTTGCAGTTGGTTCATTAGCTTGTTTATCTTCATTTTTCGGTGAAGGTCAAGTATATACTTGGTTATTAAACTTATCAGGTTTATCAGGTTTTCTTGCTTGGTTAGGTATTGCGATTTCTCATTATCGTTTCCGTAAAGCTTATGTTGCTCAAGGAAAAGATTTAAAGGATTTACCTTACCGCGCAAAATGGTTCCCATTAGGACCAATCCTAGCATTTTTAGCTTGTTTATTTATTGTATTGGCGCAGAACTGGCAAGCATTTACTGGTAATGTAATTGACTGGCAAGGTGTTCTTGTTTCATATATTGGAATTCCTGTGTTTTTAATTGTTTGGTTAGGATATAAAGTTAAACATAAAACAAAAGTTGTTTCTTATAAAGAGATGGATTTAAGTAGAAAATAATCAATCTGGAAATCAAGTTTTTGGATATTTGTTTAGACACTAAATTAGCTGTCCCTAAAGTCAAAGTACTTTTTGGGCAGCTTTTTTTTGTTAATAAATTTGATTAGACCGTTCTGTGTTGTGAAAATATAACGGGCTGTATTTCGAAAAGCACGAACACTTTGTGAACTCGGCTTAATTATGACCTGAACTGGCACGATTAATGGTAGAACCGGCTTAATTATGACCTGAACCGGCATAATTAATGGTAGAACTGGCTTGAATATCGCCATACCCCTTTTAAAAATCACTAATAAAATTAAAAAAACGATTACTTCGCTCGTTCCACTGTGATCTAAATAGTTAGTTTAACGATTTTATGTAAAAAATGGAATTTTTGTTCACAAAAACTAATACCTTTAGTATTATAAAACTAAAGGTATTAGTTTTTACTATTAGGAGGGGATAAAATGAAGATTACGAAAAATAATTATCTTTATGAGTTGAGTTTTTTACCCAATTTCTTTCCTGTAAATTGTTTTTTAATTGAAGAAGAAAATGAGCTTACATTAATTGATACAGCGCTATCTTTTAGTGCGACGAAAATTATTGATACTGCAAATCAAATAGGCAAAAAAATTACGAATATAGTTTTAACCCATGCTCATGGTGACCATGTTGGGTCACTTGATCAACTAAAAGCATTACTTCCCGATGCCGTTGTGTCCATTTCTAAAAGAGATGCAAAATTATTAAAAGGAGACACTAGTTTAGAAGCTAATGAGCCAAATACTCCTATAAAAGGCGGCGTTCCTAAAAATATCCAAACGATTCCTGATCGTCTACTACAAGAGGGGGACACAATTGGGTCTTTAATAGCGGTTGAAGTTCCTGGCCATACACCTGGTTCAATGGCATTTTTAGATCAACGTACAAATGCGATTATAGCTGGTGACGCTTTTTCATTAAGAGGAGGAATTGCGATTTCTGGTCAATTAAGAATTTTATTTCCTTTTCCATCAATGGCAACGTGGAATAAAGATTCAGCTCTAAATAGTGCTAAGAAAATTAGTAAATTAAACCCTACATTATTAGCAGTCGGTCATGGTACGATGTTAATTCATCCAAAAGAAGCGATTGACCGTGCGATTAAAAAGCAGTAGAAGGAGATACGGAATGTCACCAAGGATAGGTTTGAATTTTAACGAATTACTAAAAACCTCGATTGAAATTGTTGATACAGAAGGTTGGGAGGCTTTAACGATTAGTTATCTAGCAAAAAAGCTAACGATTCAACCTCCATCTATTTATAATCATGTGAAAAATTTAGAAGAACTTAAAAATCATGTTGCTCTACATGGTATTAATCAACTGTTTGAGCAGCTTCGCGATTCGATTGAAGGGAAAGTAGATGAAGAAGCAATCTATTCGTTAGCATTTGCTTATCTAGACTTTGCTAGAATTCATCCAGGATTATACAAAGCTACACTATCGTCAAAACATACTTTAGGAGAGGCGTATACTCAATTAGGAAATAAAATTTTGGACTTAATTTTTACGACACTTAAACCTTATGATTTAAGTGAAATAGAATTAATTCATACAGTTAGAGGATTAAGAAGTATTCTTCATGGATTTGTATCACTTGAAAACGATGAAGGATTTGGTATCGATCTCCCAATTAATGAAAGTGTTTTATTTGTTTTAAGAAACTACGTTCAACAGTTAAAATCAAAAGGTTAATAGAAGGATAAGGTTAATAACTTTTGACTAAACTGGTTCAAATTAGGGCCAGTTTAGTCGTATTTGGATTTATGCAGTGAAAAATTCTAATAGAAAATGAAAATAACCTTTTCACAGGAATTAGAAGTTTTTAAAGACATTCCTCTTCAACCTAATACTATAAAGTCTATGATCCTTATTCTTGTTGATATTGCTAACAAGTAGAAAAATTAGAGTAATTGTTAAATACTAATTGGTCAAATTATGATCGATTCATTACAAAATCATTATTTTTAAGTCATATTTTTAATACTACTTTAACAATTTGAAGAGTGAGATGAGCCTAGGTTTATTGCTTTAATTAGGGCTTAAGATCCGATTTTTTTATGATAAAACTTGAAGTTTTTAAGTTATATTACTGTAATAATTATGCCATGAATGTAAATGATTTATCATCTCCCTGTTCTTTTTTTCAGTAAAATCTATGGTACGATTAGTGAAAATTAGCAATAAAAGGAACATGGAGGGTAAAAGAAAATGATTAAAAAATACATAACCGTTTTATCAGCTGCTGTACTCTCAGTAACTGTAAGTGCTAAAGTACAGGCCGATACTATCACAGTAAAAAAAGGGGATACCCTTTGGGATTTATCACGCAACAATGATACTACTGTAGAAAATACGAAAATGTTAAACAATCTTACTACTGATCTTATTCATCCTGGTGATGTACTAACCATTACTCCGGAGAAACATTATCTAGTTAAAAAAGGCGATACTTTATGGGGCATTGCGAAAATTCATGGTGTAACTGTTTCGCAAATTAAAGAATGGAATAACTTAAATACGGATATCATTCACCCTGATTTAAATCTATTAATCTTTGAAGGCGCAAAAAATATTGCTCGATCTGAAATTACAAAAACAAGTAATTCAGCAGAAAACACTTTAACTACGCCATCAAAACCAGCATCTTCAAAGACTGCAGTGGCACCAAAGGAAAGTGCATCTACTCCAAAAGAGACTGCATCTGCACCAAAAGAAAGTGCACCTGCACCAAAGGAAAGAGCATCTGCACCAAAAGAAAGTGTATCAAAACCAAAAGAGCAAGCAAGTTCAAAAGTAATTAAAATGGAAGCTACTGCATATACAGCTTCATGTAAAGGTTGTTCAGGCATTACGGCTACTGGAATTAACTTAATAAAGAATCCAAATTTAAAAGTTATTTCTGTTGATCCAAGTGTTATTCCGCTTGGAAGTAAGGTTTATGTAGAAGGCTATGGAAAAGCAATCGCTGGAGATACTGGCGGAGGGATCAAAGGAAATCGAATTGATGTCTTTATACCAAATAAACAAGATGCGATTAATTTTGGAAGAAAACAAGTAAATGTAACTATATTAAACTAATATCCTATAAAAAAACACTGGAGCCCCGATTCAAATGGAAGGGTTCCAGTGTTTTTTATTGGGATTAGGGTAGTTGAATATGCAATTTTAATAATAATTTCAATACTAATAAATTTTTTAGTCTTTAAAATTATGGTACAATTGCAGAAAATATTTCCATTTCGAAAGAAGGTGTTGTATTTATGAAAGCAATTTTAATACATCAGTATGGTGATAGCTCTGAATTCAAGAAAGAGGAAATTTCCCGTCCTAAATCACATGGAAATCAAGTTTTAGTCAAAGTTTCTGCAACAAGTGTAAATCCAATTGACATTAAAATTAGAAAAGGTGTCGTCCAAAATGCATTTCAACCTAATTTTCCCATGATCCTTCATAGTGATTTTTCTGGTCAGGTGATCGAAGTCGGAGAGAGTGTTACGAAGTTTTCTGTCGGAGACTTTGTATTTGGATTCAATGCTTCAGGAGGGGCACTCTCAGATTTTATTGTCGTTGAAGAATCTGTTTTAGCTAAAGCCTCTAGTCAATTACCAATTGATGAAGCTGCGAGTTTACCTTTAACTTCAATAACTGCTTGGGAAGCATTAGTTGATAGAGGAAAAGTAAAACAAGGTGATCATGTTTTAGTGCATGGTGGTACAGGTGGTGTTGGTCATATCGCTATTCAATTAGCAAAAGCCTTTGGTGCAATTGTCTCTACAACTGTATCGTCTAATGAAAAAGCTGAATTAGTAAAATCGCTTGGTGCTGATCATGTGATTAATTATAAAGAAGAATCAGTTGATCATTATGTAAATCGTTTAACAGGTGGGAAAGGGTTTGACATAGTATTTGATACGGTGGGCAATGAGAACTTGGATAAATCTTTCGTTGCTGTTAAACCAAAAGGTACTGTTCTAGCAATTGCTGCTCGTTCTACACATGATTTAACATTATTACATAATAAGTCTCTAACCTTACATGTCGTTTTTATTATGCTCACTCAAAAAACAGAGGAAGGGCGTAAAGAACATGGCGTTATTTTAAATAAAATTACTAATCTTATAGAAGAAAATAAATTAAAACCTCTTATTAATCCGAAAACCTTTACTTACGATCAAGTGCAAGAAGCACATGATTATTTTGAAAATAATAAAGTTGAGTATGGTAAAGTTATTATCACAAATTCATAATGTGTATTTGAATCCCTTTTGTAAAGAAGGGATTTTATTGTCCAGACAAAGTACAAAAAATTTGATATTTCTGTCTGATGGTTTATTTTTTGAATTGAATGAGATGAACTTTTTCTTCTCATGGTAATTAATGATAAGTGGTATATAATGGAAACATAATTCGTGGAATAAAGGATGTGAAAACGAGGTAGATATTTTCTCCCTCTATTCAAATGAAAATAAAACTAATTATTGCTGATGATAATTCATTTATTAGGGAAGGACTTAAAATAATATTGAGTTCTTACGAAGAGTTTGAAGTGTTAGAAACTGTAGATGATGGGAATGAAGCGGTAAAATATTGTCAGAATCATCATGTAGATGTTGCGCTTTTAGATGTTCGAATGCCAAATATGAATGGCGTAGAGGCTACGAAGCATATTTCTGAGCAGACTAAAACGAAGCCCCTTATTTTAACGACTTTTGATGATGATGAGTACATTATTGACGCTGTGAAAAATGGAGCAAAGGGCTATTTATTAAAAAATAATGATCCAGAACGAATTCGTGAAGCAATCAAAAGTGTTTATCATGGAAATACAATTATGCAAGATTTAGTACTTGATAAAATTAGAACTAATTTATCAAGTAATACGAATACAATTGATACGAAAATTGATACAAGTTTGTTTACTCAAAGAGAGTTAGATGTTATGGCTTTAATTGCAAGAGGATTTTCTAATAAGGAAATATCTAAACAAATTTATATATCTGAAGGAACAGTAGCTAATTATATTACATCTATTCTCGGGAAAACGGGCCTTGAGCATCGAACACAAATAGCTATTTTCTATATTACTGGGAAAGTAGACTAACGCGAAGGAGTTCTATATGGAGCGTTGGATTATATTAAATAAACTCTCTGTTATCATGTATATAGCCTTAATTTGTATTCGTAAAGAAATTCCTAATTTCTCTTGGGTACTTTTTGCATTACTTGTTTATTTTTGCTTAAATATTAGTCTTTATTTAATAAAAAATACTGCTTTAATAAAATGTTTACTTATTTTATCAATTTGTTTAATTGTTTATTCGAACTTCAATATTCAGCCATTATTTCTTTTACTACTACCACTGTCTATTCTTGAGCTTGTTTCATTTTTTACTTCGAAAAAATGGATTGGTTTTCTTCTGGCGCTAATTCCAATTTTTTATTTACATAATTCTATACAACCTATTTATGGATTAATTTTATTATTTAGCTTTATGGTTTTTTCAATTGTTAATTTGTATAACTCTAGGTTACGGTTTAAAGAAGATCAAATTGATCAGATGAGAAGTACAATTCAAAAGCTTTCTAAAAGGCTAAATAACCATAATGAATTTATTGAGCAGTCAGAATACACCTTTAAATTAGAGGAGCGAAATCGAATTTCCCAAGAAATTCATGATAAAATTGGACATTCAATGACAGGTGCTCTTTTTCAAATGGAAGCGGCTAAGCATTTAATGAGCAATAATCAAGATAAAGCATTAGAATTGCTTCAAAATGCGATAAATATTTCAAAGGATGGAATTGAAAACATAAGACTTACCTTAAAAAATATGAAGCCTCCAACTGAACAAATGGGAATCCATCATATGAAATTATTCATAGATGAATTTTCGGCTAAGCATGATTTGAAAACATTGTTTGTCTATAAAGGCAATCTCGATCTGATTACGCCAATTCAATGGAAAGTCATTCAAGAAAATGTAGTTGAGGCTCTTACGAATACGTTGAAATATGCAGATGCTTCAGAGGTTTCGATTGAAATTTATGTGATGAATAAAATGATTAAAACAAATGTAAAAGATAACGGTAAAGGGAACGTGAAAATCAAAAAAGGTTTAGGAATCATTGGGATGGAAGAGAGAACAGCAACTATAGACGGAAAAATAATTGTTGATGGTCATGACGGTTTTTCGGTTACAACGTTGCTTCCAATCCAATAATTGCATCATTGGATATTAATTTCTATGTATTCTATCATGATTTTGCCTATATAAAAACATGAAGATTCTCATGTGAAAAGGGTGAACTAATACACTGATATTAGTTCACCCTTTTGCTTATAATAGCATCATACATTTAGATTACGGGGTGAGAGGATGAAAGTTTTAGAGATAAAAAATTTAACGAAAAAATTTGGAGATTTTATTGCAGTAGATAATATGTCTTTATCTATTGAAGAAGGAGAAATTTTTGGATTTCTTGGCGCAAATGGAGCAGGAAAAAGTACGACAATTAATATCATTTCAGGATTACTTCGAAGCAATCAAGGTACAGTAGAGATCTTAGGTAAAAACAGTAAGAAGAATAGTAAATTTGCAAAAATGAATATTGGAATGGTGCCACAGGACTTAGCCATTTATGAGGATTTAACTGCATATGAAAATGTTAGATTTTTTGCTGGCTTGTATGGATTAAGAGGTTCGGAATTAAATGAAAGAGTAGAAGAAGCATTACAATTTGTGGGGCTTGAAGATAAATTCAAGGAGTATCCAAAAAATTTCTCTGGTGGAATGAAGAGAAGATTGAACATTGCTTGTGCCATTGCACACCGCCCTAAGCTTATTATTATGGATGAACCAACAGTTGGGATTGACCCACATTCTCGAAATTACATTCTTAATAGTGTACGTAAGCTAAATGAAATGGGCTGTACAATTATTTATACAAGCCACTATATGGAAGAAGTGGAAGAAATATGCTCTCGAATATCAATCATTGACCATGGGAAAATCATTGCTGAAGGAACGAAAGAACAGCTTAAATCAATTATAACGAATACAAAGGATATTCGAATTGAAGTAAAAACGAATGAAAATATTGACATTACAGCGCTTAAAGCAATTAATGGCGTAGAGAATGTTCATATTTTAGATAATATTATTACGATTACATCGGATAATGGTGTGAATAATTTAAATAAAATCATTCAGCATTTTATTAACAGTAAGATTGAAATCAGTTCATTACAGGAAAATGCTCCTAATTTAGAAACTGTTTTCCTTACACTAACTGGTCGAAATTTACGTGATTAATTTCATGGAAAATTATTTAATAAGGAGGCAATTGGCTTGAATATTTTTAATATTGCTTTCATGGAAATTAAGCGAGACTTTCGAGATGTAAGGACCCTATTTTTTATGTTAGCATTTCCAATTATTTTAATGCTAGTATTAGGTTCTTCACTTTCTAATGCTTTTACAACATCAGTCCCGATTAAAGATGTGCACGTCTTGTATAAAGACCAATCGACAACAGGTGAGTTTTCGAAGTATTTTAATGAATTGATTAAAGGAACAAAAAAGTCTGGAATTCATTTTAAAAAAGTAGCGAGTAATACAATCGGTGTAAATGAAGTAAAGCGAAATCAATATGATGGATATATTTCAATTAAAGATAACGGAATTAAGCTTTATATAAATGAAGGAAACAGTGTTGAAGGTAGCGTTATTCAAGGAATGTTAACTTCTTTTGTAGTTAAGTATAATGTTGGAGTTGAAGTTGCAAAAGTTGATCCGACGCAAGTTAAAGATGTCTTTTTAGCTAGTTCGCATGAGGATTATATTAAGGATACATCTATTGCATCAAATAAACAGCCAGGTTCGATGGATTATTATGCGATTGCAATGACGACTATGATTGCTCTTTATGCAGCAATGTCAGCAAGTAAATTGATTACTGGAGAAAGAGTTAGAAAAACAGCTGATCGATTAATTGTATCGCCTATATCTAAATTTGAGATTTTTATAGGGAAAATACTTGGAAGTTTGGCAGCCAATTTTCTTTGTATTATTGTAGTTGTCTATTTCAGTAAATTCTTTTTTAAAGCAAACTGGGGTAATCATATTTTATTAGTATTTATTGTTTTACTAACTGAAGTACTTCTTTCAATTAGTTTAGGATTAGTAGTCAGCTATATTACGAAATCTAATGCTTCTTCTAGAGCAATCATCATGATAGTTGTGCAACTATCATCATTCTTTGGTGGAGCTTACTTTAAATTAGGTGATACTAGTGGGATTTTAAAAATCATTACACAATTTTCACCACTAACATGGGTTAATACAGCAATAACAAAAATAATTTATACAAATGATTTATCAGCTGCAATTCCCGCCCTTATTTTTAATTTAGGTTTTTCTCTGTTATTTTTATTAGTTGCATCTATTTCTCTACAAAGAAGGGAGGGGTTGTAGGATGCAAACAGTTTTTTGGCTAATTTCGAATACTTTAAGAGCTACTTTCAAAAATAAGAAAAATGTCATTATGTATATATGTGTACCTTTAATTGGTATTTTTATTTCTTTCCTAGCTTATGGTGGTTCAAGTAAAACAGTCGTTCATGTTGGAATTGTCAATAATGATCACCAATATATTGCAAATGATACGATTAAGTTCTTAAAACACCTAGAAAGTGTTAATATTGAAAAAATAAACAAATCTGATGTCAATGATAAAATTGCCTCAGGCTCACTGGATTGTGTCATTTCGTTAGATAACGGCTTCACAGAAAGTGTTCGCTCAGGTAATCCAGAGCATATTCAAATCACTTCTATAAAAGGTGCTCAAATTACAAGCTTTGTAAAATCTTATTTATATAATTATATCGACAATATTTCAGCAATCGGTAAAGTTGCAAAAACAGATCAAACTAAATTTAATCAAATGTATTCTAACTATCAAAGTGCAAGCTTTAAAGTGTCAACAAAAACATTATCAGACTCATCTCAATCTGAAAATATGACGACATATAGCTTAGGATTTTTGATTATGATTATGTTAATGTCTGCAGGGAATCTTTCTGAAATTATTTTAAAGGAAAAAGAGAATCGAATTTATTACAGGCTTTTATCAGCACCTATTAACGCTAGAAAATATATTTTCTCAAATATCGTAGTTAACATGATTATAATGACTATTCAAGTAATCCTTACGCTTTTCTTTATGACCGCTGTGTTTCATATCGATATTCATATTCCGTTTTGGGAAGCAGCAGTTGTTATGATGCTTTTTGCTTTAATCGCAGTAGGAATTTCATTAATGATTGTAGCGTTCTCAAACAGTTCCAAATCGTCTGGAGCATTACAGAATTTAATAGTTGTACCTACTGTCATGATTTCTGGTTGTTTCTGGCCAATTGAAATTATGCCATCATCAGTACAAAGAATTGCAGATTTTCTTCCTCAAAGATGGACGTTAGAGACATTGGCGAAGTTACAACAAGGAAGTAGCTTAGGAAGCTTATATTTAAACATTTTAATCCTTCTAGTTTTTGCGATTGCATTTTTCTTAATTGCTATTTATAAGTTTAGTCGTAATAGTTCTACGAGAAATTTCGTGTAAGCTAAAAAAAATCCATCTCTTTATTTAGAGATGGATTTTTCAGAGTGTTGAAATATAAAGTTGTCAGTATTGGAACAATAGGTAAATTTT
>NZ_NULG01000041.1 GCF_002577195.1 Bacillus sp. AFS041924 | reverse complement strand
TTAGTTTTCAAAGTTCACTTATCGTCGCTCAGAAGCGACTTTTAAATCATACCATTTAAAGCTTGTTTTAGTCAACAACTTTTTAAATGTTTTTGATTTTTATTTTCGTTTTGTTTTCCCTCGTTTGGGACAACATAGAATAATATATCAGCTATTTAAATGAATTACAATACCAAAATAAAAATACCATTATTCAGAATGTTTCATTTAATCGTGTACTTTACTAACAACAGTGACAGTATTCACCTTAATATAACAAATTAAAGGATGCCTCTTTATGAAGCATCCTTTGATTCTTATGCCAACGTTGCATTCTTCTTTAATTTTTCAATTGGTTTTACTGCTTCTACTAATGCTTGCTCTAACTCTGCAGTGTATTTTGCTTTTTGTTCCTTACTCCACTCAAGCTTTATTGACATAAATTCAATTACTGCGTCCTTCCATTCATATACCCAGTGAATATTAAAGAACAATGCCCCGGTACGACGTATAAAAAAGTCGACTGGTTTTACAACCATCTCAAAGTCTATTGCATATAACAGCGGTGCAAAGACATCTATAGGTAAATTATTTTGATATGCCACCATTCTTTGTTGACTTGCTATCTGAAATAGCGTATCAACATTGGATCCATAAAATTTTGTAAAACGTTCAGCTTGAATTTCTGACAAATCATACTTGATTCCTTCTTTGGCTTTTTCAGAAATATATTTAGAAAATTGTGATGCTCCACCTACATGTCCACCAGAGATTGGCATATGTTTTGTCTTACTTTTTATATAGTTAGAATTGCATCCTTCCTTTCTTAATAATTCGGTTATATAGTCGACTACCGTCTCGGCCATTTTTCGATATCCTGTTAACTTTCCACCAGCAATTGTAATTAAGCCAGAATTTGAAGTCCAAATTTCATCTTTGCGTGATATTTCTGATGCATTTTTCCCTTCTTCATATATTAACGGACGTACTCCTGCCCAACTTGATTCTATATCCGTTTTCGAGATGTTTAATGTTGGAAACATATAGTTGATCGCATTAATAATATAGTTACAATCTTCGTTCGTCATTTGTGGATTTACAGCATCTTCATTATAAAATGTATCCGTTGTACCAACATATGTCTTTCCATCCCGAGGAATCGCAAATACCATACGTCCGTCTGGCGTATCAAAATAGATTGCTTGACCGAGCGGAAAACGACTATGATCAATAACTAAATGAACACCTTTGGATAGCTGTAGTACTTTACCTCTCTTTGAATGATCCATTTCACGTAGCGAATCAACCCAAGGTCCCGCTGCATTTACAATTTTCTTACCGTATACTTCATACACTTCACCATCTAATAAATCAAAAACCATTACACCGCAAACTTTACCATCTTTATATAAGAAACCATTTACTTTAGCATAGTTCACTGCCTTCGCCCCATGAGCGATTGCTTCTTTCATTACCTCAATTGTTAGACGAGCATCATCTGTGCGGTACTCTACATAGTATCCGCCGCCTTTTAACCCATCTTGTTTTACAAGTGGCTCTTTTCCGATCGTTTGTTTACGATTAAACATTTTTCTGCGTTCACTTCTTTTTACACCAGCTAGGAAATCATAAACTCTTAATCCTATTGAGGTACTAAATGCGCCAAATGTACCACCTTTATGGAAAGGTAATAACATCCATTCTGGAGTTGTGACATGTGGACCATTTTCGTAAACTATTGCACGTTCTTTCCCAACTTCTGCTACCATTTTTACTTCTAATTGTTTTAAGTATCGTAATCCACCATGTACAAGCTTAGTTGAACGACTAGAAGTACCTGCTGCAAAGTCTTGCATTTCAAATACGATTGTTGATAATCCACGTGTAGTAGCATCTAATGCAATACCAGCTCCAGTAATACCTCCACCGATTACGATTACATCTAATTCTCTTTTATTTACTGTTTTTAAGACATCTTTTCGTTGTGTACCTGAAAATTTCATGGCTTTTCCTCCTTAAATACGAAAAAAAGAGACCACAAACATCACTATAGAAATTCTTCTATAGCATGTTGTGGTCTCTCTAAATCTCCTACCGAAATATTAACTTGTTTCTATTTTAACACTATACTATGTTATTTAAAAGCTTTTGTTGCTTCGATTGCTTTTTTCCATCCACTGTATAGTTCTTCTCTTTTTTCATCTTGCATTTCTGGTTTAAATCTCTTATCCATATTCCATTGTTTTGAGATTGTTTCTTGATTTTCCCAATAACCAACAGCTAAACCTGCTAAATAAGCTGCACCTAAAGCTGTTGTTTCATTTACTTCAGGACGTTCAACTGGAACATCTAATAGATCACTTTGGAATTGCATTAAGAAATTGTTCTTAACTGCTCCACCATCAACACGTAACGTTTTTAGTTCAATACCAGAATCAGCTTCCATTGCACATAAAACATCTTTTGTTTGATAAGCTAACGCTTCCAGTGTTGCACGAATAAAATGTTCCTTCGTTGTTCCACGAGTTAATCCAAAAACTGCTCCGCGTACTTCGCTATCCCAGTAAGGAGTACCTAGACCAACAAATGCAGGTACGATATAAACTCCATCTGTAGATTCAACCCTAGTAGCATAATCCTCACTATTACTAGCGTCCTTAAACATGCGCATACCATCACGTAACCATTGAATAGCAGAACCTGCTACGAAAATACTTCCTTCTAAAGCATATTCAACTTTTCCGTTTAGGCCCCATGCAATCGTTGTTAATAAGCCATGATTAGATTTTACCGCTTTTTCACCAGTATTCATTAACATAAAGCAACCAGTACCATAAGTATTTTTCGCCATTCCTTCGCCAAAGCAAGCTTGACCAAATAACGCAGCTTGTTGGTCACCAGCTATCCCTGCAATTGGTACATTTTGACCAAAGAAATGGTAATCAACAGTATGACCATATACTTCAGAAGAAGATCGCACTTCTGGAAGCATACTTTTTGGTACTGTTAGCATTTCTAGTAGTTCATCATCCCATTTTAATTCATGAATGTTATACATTAATGTACGCGATGCATTTGAATAATCCGTAACATGGACATTGCCACCAGAAAGTTTCCAAACAAGCCAAGTATCAATTGTTCCAAATAATAATTCGCCACGTTCTGCTTTCTCTCTTGCACCTTCAACATTATCTAGAATCCACTTAACTTTTGTTCCAGAGAAATAGGCATCAATTAAAAGACCTGTTTTTTCATGAACAACCTCTCCATAGCCTTTCTCTTTTAAATCATCACATATCTCACCCGTTTGACGTGATTGCCACACGATCGCGTTATAGATTGGTTTTCCAGTTGTTTTCTCCCATACAACTGTTGTTTCACGTTGATTTGTAATACCTATACCTGCAATTTGCTCAGGTTTTACATCTGCTTCACTTAAACAAGTAGCAATGACAGCCAAAATTGATCCCCAAATTTCTTGAGCATTATGCTCAACCCATCCTGGCTTTGGAAAATGCTGTGTAAATTCTTTTTGTGCAACATGAACTATTTTGCCATCTTTATTAAATAGTATTGCACGGGAACTTGTTGTACCTTGATCTAAAGAAAGAATGTATTTATTCATAATCGTCCCATCTCCTCATTAAGCTACTACTTTTCTATTTTTTGTATGAATTTGACTCTTTTTACTTGTCAAATAAGAAACTATTAAAATACCAACTGTTACAATTCCTACATACATAATTGCAGAGTTATGCTTACCTTCAAAAATAATTTGATAGAATAATCCTGCAAGTGATCCTCCTAATACTGGCCCAACAACTGGAATCCAAGCATATTTCCAATTCGAACCTCCCTTACCGGGAATAGGTAATAAAAAGTGCGCAATGCGCGGCCCTAAATCACGAGCTGGATTAATTGCATAACCAGTCGTTCCACCTAATGATAAACCAATGCTAACAATTAAGAAACCTACGATAAAAGGATTTAAACCATCTGCAAATTTATTTGAACCAATTGCTAAAATACCAAACACTAAGATGAACGTTCCAATCAATTCACTTAAAAGATTTGCAAATGTATTAGGTATAGCAGGACCTGTTGCAAATACACCTAATTTTGTTCCTGGATCTTCTGTTTCTTTCCAATGCGGTAGGTAATGTAAAGAAACAATTGTTGCTCCGATCATCGCACCAATCATTTGTGCTGCAATGTACTCGGGTACTTGACTCCATGGAAATGAGCCTTTAAAAGCTAATCCTAATGTAACAGCTGGATTTAAGTGCGCTCCACTAATACTTCCTACTGCATAAACAGATATTGCAACTGCTAGACCCCATCCTAGCGTTATTACAATCCAACCTGAATCCTTAGCAAATGATTTTTTTAAACTTACTCCTGCACAAACTCCTCCACCTAAAACAATTAGCAAAGCAGTTCCTATTAATTCCCCTAAAAATGCTGACATAATTTCACTCCATCCACATTCAATTTAAGATTTTAGTTTTCTCGTGAACGAAAATAAATCGAATGGCCATTCTTTTTAATAATAACTCTGTTAATATTGGCTGTTGATTTAATGAAAAGAAGTATTGAGACGCTAAGTATGATATTAGTGCGCACCAATTATTAACTGAGCCTAAAAACAAAAAGAACCACAATCAATCAGTTTCTATTAATAAATAGAAACAATTAATTGTGGATCTCTTCATTTCTCCGTCACGTTTATTAACTTGTCTTTTATGCTAACCTCAAATGAAAGCGGTGTCAACATGATTTTTCACATTTTGGACATTATTTTAGGAATTTTTTCCATAAATCTTTGTCCGACGTTGTGATTGCTGTAGCACCAGCATTCAAAGCTGCATCCACATCTTCAACAGTTTTAATAAATCCACCAGCTAAAATAGGTATACCAGTTCTTTCTTTTACCTCTGCAATAACATTCGTTAGCGCTCCTGGTAGTACTTCAATATAATCAGGTTTTGTTTTTTCTAATAGCACTAAACTTTTTTCCATCGCTCCAGAATCAATCAAAAAAATCCGTTGGATAGCAATAACCCCTTTTTGCTTAGCTTTTAAAATAACATTGGATTTTGTAGAAAGTAATCCATCTGGCTTGTATTCTTGACAAAGAAATTCCGCTGCATGCCCATCACTTTGTAAACCATGTATTAGGTCGACATGTAAAAATACTTTCTTTCCATGTTGCTTAGCAAGAGAAACAACACTTTTCAATTGACCGATATGAATATCAAGAATAACAATATATTTATACGAAGTAGTTAATAATTTTTCTAAATCCTTTATTTTTCTAACTGCTGGTAGAATTTTTTGTTCATGAAAACCCATCAATATGACTCCTATAGTATTTTATTTTTTATAGTACACAATATAAAAAAAAAGAAAAAGCCTGTACAAGAAAGAATTTTCTTTGTACAGACTCTTTTTAATTTAGGTTCTACTCTCTGAAATAGACTAAGAATAAAAGGAATACTACAAACAATACGTACATTACTGGATGGATTTTTTTCGTTTTTCCAGCAGCGATCATTGAAATCGGATAGAAAATGAAACCAACTGCGATACCAGTTGCAATACTATAAGTTAATGGCATTGCAATGATTGTAAAGAATGCTGGAACAGCAATTTCGAATTTTTTCCAATCAATTTGACCAATTGACGAAACCATTAAAACTCCGACTACTATTAATGCAGGTGAAGTTACCGCTGCAGTTACTACTCCTAAAAGTGGAGCAAAGAATAATGCTAATAAGAATAAGATACCAGTAACTACTGCAGAGAAACCAGTACGGCCACCAGCAGCTACACCAGCAGTTGACTCAATATAAGAAGTCGTAGTACTTGTACCTAAAGTTGAACCAACTACTACAGCTGTTGCATCAACCATTAATGCTTTACCAGCTCTTTCAAGCTTGTTCTCTTTTAATAAACCAGCTTGGTTAGCTACAGCAACTAATGTTCCAGTTGCATCAAAGAAATCTACAATAAAGAAAGTTAATACTACAGCAAACATTTTACCTGAAGTGAAAACATCTGGAATATGTTTAATTGCTTCACCGAAAGTTGGAGCAATACTTGGTACTGGACCAACAACTGAAGATGGTAAATCGATTATTCCAAAAATCATTCCTGCAATAGCAGTGATGATCATTCCTAAAAATACACCAGCTTTTATTTTACGAGCCATTAATACAACAGTAATGATTAATCCGAAAATCGTTAATAATACAGCTGGTTCATTTAATTTTCCTAATGAAACGAATGTTGCTGGATTACTTACGATAATACCTGAATTTTTCAAACCAACAAATGTAATAAAGAATCCAATACCACTACCAATTGCTAATTTCAACTCAATCGGAATTGCATTAATAATTAGTTCACGAAGACCTGTTAATGAAAGAATGATAAAAATGATACCTGATACGAATACGCCAGCTAATGCCGTTTGCCATGGTACACCCATTCCAAGAACTACGTTAAAAGCAAAGAATGCATTTAATCCCATACCTGGTGCTAAAGCAATTGGATATTTCGCATATATACCCATTAAAATCGATCCGTATGCTGCAGCTAAAGATGTGGCAACAAAGATCGCTTCTTTATTCATTCTTAAAGCTTCTGGGAAATCTTTTATATCTGATAACGATAATATCGATGGATTTACGAATAATATATATGCCATTGCTAGGAATGTAGTTAATCCAGCAATTGTTTCTTGACGAAATGATGTGCCTAACTTGTTGAACTCAAAATAATTACTGATACGTTCTTTCATGTGATCCTCCTAAGTTTTAGTCTTAAAAGTCGGTCTCTATTTTATAAAATAGAAAAGGCACTTTTACACATTAGTAAAAGCGCCTATCACGAGTAGTTTCATTCTGAACTTATTAACCCTTGAATAGTAGAATAATAGCAAATTAATGGGGTTAATAACTTTCAGAAATCATTACTTCGTAGTCCGCCGTTTACGGTGGCGGGTAGAGACGCTAGTCCATATTCACTAGCATATACGACAAGTTATGACAAATTATTTATTTAATTTACATCCTTATATTACAATCAGATTTAATTAGTGTCAACAAAAAAAACGAACATTTTTAATAAAATATTCGCCTTCGTTCGTTTTTACCATATTTTAGTTATTGAATCATACTTTTTCATTTGGAAATTCCCATTCCGGGCATTTAAATTAATTAATAAACTATAAATTCTAATAATTATTGTACTATAAACTGCTCCATAATAAAAAATTTAATAGAGAAATTTATCATATCAAAAAATTTACTTATACCTATTTCTTCTCCCAAAGCTCAATCCATCTACCATCTGGATCTGAAATCCATGCAAATGCTCCATACTCACTAATTTCAGGATCCTTTAGTAACTTTACACCAATTTTATTAAAATGATTTACCCATTCATTAATATCATCTACCTGCAAATTTAGCATGACAGATTGTTCTTTTGGAAAATACTCACTATCGTCTTTAAATAGAGAAAATATTGTTTCGTTATCTGAATCTGGTTTAATAATTGCTCCATTCCACTCTTCTAGAGAGATTAGCAATGTTTCTTTGTACCATTTTTTTAAAGCTTCTATATCATTAGTTCTCCAAAAAATACCACCAAATCCTTTAATTCTCATTCATCAAACCTCCAACTTAATTAAATATGTATATATTTCATTTCTAAAAAACTCAGCTACATCTCTAAAATGCACATTTCTCCAAGCGAAGATACCAATGTGCCCACAATCTTCTATTAGACATTTTTTCTTATAAACCTTTTTTGTGTATTCAAAATAAAAAAAGGCTATAACCTCTTTTGAAAAAGAGATTGTAGCCTTTTGTATTATTCCCACTCAATCGTTGCAGGTGGCTTACTAGTTACATCATAAACTATACGGTTTACATGTTTAACTTCATTTACAATACGAGTTGAGATCTTTTGAAGTACATCCCAATCAATTCGTGCCCAGTCAGCAGTCATTCCATCAATAGATGTTACTGCACGAATACCAACAGTGTAATCATAAGTACGTTCGTCACCCATTACTCCAACACTACGGATGTCAGGTAATACTGTGAAATATTGCCAAATTTCTTTATCTAAACCAGCTAAAGCAATTTCTTCACGTAAGATAGCATCTGATTCACGAACAATTTCAAGTTTTTGATCAGTAATTTCGCCTAATACACGAATACCTAGACCTGGTCCTGGGAATGGTTGTCTCCAAACGATTGCATCTGGAATACCTAGCTCAGATCCAACTGCGCGTACTTCATCTTTAAATAATGTGTTTAAAGGTTCGATTAACGTGAATTGCATGTCCTCAGGTAATCCACCTACATTATGATGTGATTTAATTGTTTGAGCTGTAGCCGTACCGCTCTCAATAATATCTGTATAAAGAGTTCCTTGTGCTAAGAAATCCATACCTTCTAATTTAGCCGCTTCATCATCGAATACATAGATAAATTCATTACCGATAATTTTACGTTTTTCTTCTGGATCAGAAACTCCAGCAAGTTTACTTAAGAAACGCTCTTTAGCATCTACTTTAATTACGTTCATATGGAAGCCTTCGCTAAACGTTTTCATAACGCCTTCAGCTTCATCTTTACGTAATAAACCGTGGTCAACGAAGATACATGTTAATTGATCACCAATTGCTTTGTGAATTAATACCGCAACAACTGAAGAATCAACACCACCACTAAGTGCACAAAGCACTTTTTTGTCACCAACTGTTTTACGAATTTTTTCTAGTTCAACTTCAATATAGTTTTTCATTGACCAGTTTGCTTCACATTCGCAAATATTGAATACGAAATTCTTTAATAGATCATTTCCATATTCAGAATGACGTACTTCTGGGTGGAATTGTACACCGTACATTTTTTTAGCTTCGTTACTCATAGCTGCGATTGGACATGAAGCACTTGTAGCATCTACAACGAATCCTTCTGGTTGTTGAGTTACTTTATCACCATGACTCATCCAAACTATGTGATCTGAAGGTAAGTCTTTTAATAAAGCAGACGGATTTTGAATAGTTAATTCAGCTTTTCCGTATTCACGGTTGTCAGCTTTAGCAACAGTTCCACCAAAATGTTGCGTCATTAACTGCATTCCGTAGCAAATACCTAAAATTGGAATTTCTAAATCGAAAATAGCTTCATCACAGAAAAATGCATTTTCACCATAAACGCTATTTGGTCCGCCAGAGAAAACAATCCCTTTTGCGCCCATTTGTTTAATTTCCTCTGCAGTAATTGTATGAGGACGTAATTCACTATAAACGCCAAACTCACGGATACGGCGTGCTATAAGTTGGTTATATTGACTACCAAAATCTAGTACTACAATTGTGTCATGTTGTTGCAAAACGGTCACCCCATCTATAAAAATTGAATTAACGTATCAGTTAAACTGATACTATTTTTCCCAAAAAAAATAAAAAAAGCCGATTTTCTACTCTTTTTACATACGAAAAATACGCATAAGAAGGCAGAAAATCAGACTTATAGTTAAACAAAGTCAGACTGCCTTCATAGTCAGGGCATGTTACGGCGCCCCGGTAGAGACTCTCGACCCGTATTGTCGAGGATATATGAAGAATAATGACGAATATTGTATTATTGTCTCATTCTAACACGTATAATTTTTCGGTCAAGATATTTCACAGCATAAAAAATAAATTTTCGTGTAAACTTTGCAACTTGTCATGAATAAGATTTTAGTGTATCGTTTAACTAACGAACGGTAGGTAGTTTAATGTGGCAAATAGATAATGAAGTAATTAATATAGTCTTCTATAAAGGGGAGGATTTTTATGAGTTGGATTTACTTAGTAATAGCTGGAGTATCTGAAATTGCTTGGGCATTTGGGCTTAAGTACTCAGAAGGATTTACAAATGTATTACCAACCATTTTAACGATAGCTGGGATCTTGTTCAGCTTTTATTTATTTTCCAAAGCAATTAGGGATATTCCAATCGGAACTGCCTATGCAGTTTTTACAGGAATTGGCGCAGCTGGAACCGTTATTATAGGAATGTTATTTTTAAATGAATCAGCCTCACTATTAAAAATCATTCTTGTCATTACATTATTGTCTGGAATTATTGGCTTAAAATTAACTTCAGATGACAAAAAGATCGAAAAAGGAGATGCAGCATAAAATGGCTTGGTTATTTTTATTTATTGCAGGCTTGGGTGAGGTTGGATTTGTCATATTTATGAAGCTATCTAATAATTTTAAAAAACTTAATTACTCCATTTTATGTATTTTATCTGGATGGACTAGTTTTTACTTATTATCAAAGGCCTTAAAAGTTATCCCCGTCGGTACCGGTTATACCATTTGGACTGGAATAGGTGCCGCTGGTTCCGTTTTAATTGGAATGCTGTTCTTTAATGAATCTCGTGAATGGAAAAGACTGTTTTTTATTACATTAGTAATTGGCTCTGTAGTTGGCTTAAAGATCATCTCGCCACATTAAGAAAATCCCTAATCATAACGTATTAGGGATTTTTTGTTGAATAATAATAAGGTAACGTTTATTAAAACAGTTTACCCCATGTATTTTTCCCAACAATTCCATCTACAACTAGTCCATTACTTTCCTGAAATTTTTTAACTGCATTTTCTGTAACGGGACCAAATATTCCATCGACAGTTATTTTAAGTTTTTGTTGAACCTTTTTTACAGATTCGCCTCTTGAACCGATCTTTAGTATACCAGGGTATGGAATAGAATCTGTTGGGGTTTTCGGGGGATTTAATATCGCATTGACTTGTGTTTTAAACTCGTTAAACTGCTCTGGCTGATCTATGAATGTTTTTGGACATGGTTTATGTGTAATATCGTAATGCCTTACAATATCATTTGCAGTTAATTTAAACATCTTACACAATTCAGCAATTACCCTAACCGTACGTGAAAATGTATATTGTGAAATTGTACCATCTCTTTCTACACACATTTCAACACCAATTGAAAGTTTATTTGCGTTTGGTGCGAGTTCGGGCACTCCCCTATATACGCCGCCATTACTATTTCGTTCATAATGATCATTTGCATGATACGCTACTTCATTAAGCGGAATAATACAGATTGCCTCTTTTGAATCAACAAATATATGAGCGGATGCATATGTTTTATTTTTTATCGCTGTACCATTAAAATACCTCTGATGGCTTTCTGCACTTGCCCCCGGATTGGCTGTCCAATGCAGCACAATTTTTTTTACTTCTTTTATTTTAATAGACGGCCGCGTATACTTGTTCATCGAAATAAAATCATTTCTCCAAGTTGCCAAATTTAGCACTCCTTTTCTATTATTAGGGCATGTCCAAAACAATCCACCTCGGAATACTTGGACATGTATATTAATACAGTATTCGGAAAGATGATTTTCGTTACAATATAAAAAGGAGAGTATTAAATACTCCCCTCTGTGTGTAGACAAAGTCCCAAAAATTTGATTATCAGACTGATTGCAAGCGCTTGTCTTTCGAGGCGCGAAGCCTGATGAGGAGCGGAGTTACCTTAAACGGTAATGAGCACCGCTCAACAGGCGAAGCAACGAAGAAAGCGAGCGTTTGGCGGCAGTCTGTGGAGAGTATTAGATACTCCCCTTGCACTAATACTATTTAGTTTTCAATGGTTTAACATAAATTGCTTGTGAAGAATTAACTGATATACATCCATCTAAATCCTCTTCATTTAACAACCCCAAACTAATAGCAGACTTAATTTTATCTCCATCTGGTTTTTTGACAATTTGAATTAAATCGGATAAGTTTAATTCTTCTAATTTATTAATTGTCTTTTCTTCATTAAATTTCTCTCTTTTTCTTATGATTCGTTCGAGTTTTAAGTTATTAATGACAAGTTCACCTTTTTCATTCATTCCTACTTGATGATCAAAATATCCATGAAAGACCTTTTGTAATTCTTCTAACTGGTTTTCGATATCCTTCTTTTTTTGACTCAAATCATAGTATTGATTCAACATTGGTTCGGTAATTTTGAAATTATTTTTCCTTCCCATTTCATAACACCACTTTTCACAAGAAGATAATTTATCTTATTGTGAAATTAGACGAGTTATGACTTGAAATACATAAGAAATAAAAGTAAATTAACAATTGGAAGACATAAATAACCCGACTGATGCTATGTGAAAAATCAATAATATATGTTAATTTAGATAAGACAATGAAGAAAGGAATCATGATTATAATGAAAATCAACAATCATGATAGCGAAATGAAAAATGTTTATTGAACCAATGCTATTACAAAATGCTGATAATTCATTTGACTCCGATCATCATTATTTTGAACTAAAATCAAACGGTGTTCGAATGATGCTTGAAAGACAAAACGGAAAGAATAAACTTTATAATCGAAATGGCACTGAGATCACAGAAAGAATCCCTGAACTTGAAAATATCGATTTAGATGATTGTTATTTAGATGGTGAATTAGTTTGTTATAGTGACGGAAAAGAGGATTATGAAGCAGCTACCAATCGAGTAAGCTTTATACAAGAAAATAAAATATTACAAGGAAGTAAGCAATTTCCCTTAACATATATCGTGTTTGATATTTTACGTCTTAAAAATAATAATTTAATGAAAGAACCATTGTCTTATCGAAAGAAAGTCCTTTCAGAAATTCTAGTAGATCAAGACTCAATCAAAAAAAGTTTTTTTATCGAGTCTGAAGGTAAAACGTTTTTTGAACAAATTAAAACCCTTGGACTAGAAGGAATTGTTGCTAAATCAAAAGATTCTACTTATGTCCCGGCACACCGATCACTAAATTGGTTAAAAATTATTAACTGGAGATATGGCAATTACTTTATAACAGGCTATAAAAAACAAGGTATGGGATTATTAATCTCGGAATTAATAAATGGCGAGCTGGTAAATGTGGGGTTAGTAGAGTTTGGAATGAATACTGGTCAAAAGACGGCATTCTTTAGTATAACCAAACATATAAAAACCGGAGAAGATAAAAACTATATATATGTAGAGCCTTTTGTTCGATGTGTGATAAAAAGTAGAGGGCAATTAAATAACGGAGAATTAATTGAACCGATATTCCATGACTTTATCGTATAACTACTCAAGCACCCCCCTTTAAGTAGAAAGTTTTAAGAGGTTATTTATATAGCCTTTACACTTCCTTGAAGGGGTATTGTATTTTAGGAGTCTATCTAAATATAAGCCATAATATGAATAACCAAAACGGGATCGAAAATAAGAGACCAAAAAGACACCCTCTATATAAACCAAAATTCATCTAAATCATCCTTAAAAAGTTATTTAATCTACTCGCAAAATAACATCGGAAATTTTCTACTATTATCAATTTAATATACATATTTAGTCAATACTTAGTCAATGTAGCCTAAGTCTTATTTAATACATCCCCCTCCTTCTAATACCAGTTTAAAAGTATGAGTTCTATTAATTCTTTGTATCTACTCCACAAATCATAAATAATAAGATCCGTAAAAATAAAAAACCACTTCCATGAAATCGACTTGATGTCTCTTATAACAATAGCGATGCAAATTTTATATAACGGGTTCGTTAGATGTATTTTCACTTTTGAAAGAGCTGGGTTTTCTCGATGGCGAAAAAGGGAATTGGTCTTTAACAGAAGTAGATAAAAAAGTTGGTGGTGCAGTCAGGCTAATAGATAATGGAGAGAGTGGAAGCTATTACGTCTCATGGAACCAGATATCGTGGGAGGAAAAAATATCCGATATAATAGTCGATATATTGAAAAAGAAATAATCCTTTAATTACTAACGGGTGCTTATGCACAACAACGTACTACTATAAAAAGCTCAGAGTATAAGAACTCGGAGCTTTTTTTGCGTGCTAATTTTACTGCTAAAGTGTTTGCTAATTCAGTTGCGTATTTCTGTGCGAAAAGCACTTCTAATTCGAATTTTGTTCTTCAAAACCGAACCCGTTAAATTTCATATGCGTCGCTTTTGTTACACATTCCAAATGTGTGGATTGTATTTGACAACCTATGAGTTGCTGGTGAAATTACAACATTACTACAAATATTATTAAAAATAAAAAAACAGGAAGTTCAATAAAGAATCTACCTTTTTTTGATCAAGTGTGAAGTACTCTTTTTAATACATATTCGTAATAAATTAATAAGTTTGTTTAGTACCATTTCTAACTTGTTTTGTAATATGAGTACCACTTTATGCCGTCTCTTTCCTGAAAGACTAGCAATTATTATATTAAAGATACTAACAACTCATTCTCTAATTAAATATCTGTGTATACACTTTTAAAATTAATTATACTTGAGGTGCTAGTAGTTGTCTCTTTTTTTACAGGCTTAAAAACTAAAGTAAACAAAATTACTCCTAATAATAATATCGATATTATAATTGCTAATATTTTTACGACTTTATTTTTCATATAAGAAGCCCTCCTAAATTTATACAATTTGTTTTTTAGAGAAATAAAAACTAAAAATACTTAAAACTATATTTAATAATAGTATCAAGATTAGAGACATTATAGGAGAAATCTCCACATTAGTTAATATTGTCGGCCTTGCGAAAGAGTTTTGAAATATAAGAAAGTTATGTTCAATTAGTACTCCTATCCATGTTGTTGGAAATAAATACTCTAAAGAAAAATTAGCAAAAAATCTCTCAATATAAGGAACTAAAAAGGCAATTATCCCACCAACTAAAGTGCTTCTTGTTATTAAAGAAAATATTAACCCTAAAGTTCCATAAAAAAATAATGTGAAGCTTGCTATTACCATTTGATAAAATACATTTATATTAATAGTTTCTAACCCTATAACTTCATTTTGGTGAAGCTCCTTTTTCGCCCACAATAAAGAGAAATAGCCCTCGACATAACTTACTATTGATACAAATATAGACATCATTACAGCAACTAAAAAAAGAAGTATTAATTTACTACCAACAGATTGAGCCCATCCATAATGACTCGCTCGTATTTGGACAGTTCTTTGTTTGAACTCACTACCAACTAAAACAGCACCAAATATTCCAAATAGTATTGATCCAATCATAATGAGTAAAATAAGATTATTGTTAACTAATGCTAGTGGATTAATTACTTTAGCAAGTTCTTTTAATTCGCCTAAAGGTTGTGAAATATCTATTTTACCATCAGAAGGAGTGCTATGAGATAAAACTTGGAAAATTTGATTATCTAATTTTTGAACTTCCATAATTGAGAAAATCATACTATAGATAAGTAGAATTAAAAAAAGTGAAAAAAGTATCCAAGTTATTTTATATTTTCTAATTAATTTAAATTCTATAATTGCACTATTAAGCATATGCTGGTATCTCCTGTTTCTGCTTCTCCTTTTTATTGATTATCTCTTTATAAATGTCTTTTAATGAAGGAGTTTTAATTAAAATATCAAATATGTATATATCTTGTTTATAAACAGCGTGTAAAATTGAATTAATATCATATTCTTCTATAATTGGAATACATACGTAATTTTGATTATTAATATTTATAATTTCAGATGCAACAAATTCTTTAGTGACTAATTCTGGTTTATCTACTAATAATTGAACATATCTTCTAGACTTTATTTTTAATTCGCGAATACTTCTTTCTTCTAGTGCCACACCATCTTTTATTATTACGATATTTTCTGCTATTTCACTAATTTGTTCAAAGTCATGACCTGTAATTAAAATAGTTGCACCGTTTTTAGCCATGGTTTGTAGTTGTAATTTAATTAACTCCCAAGAAAATGGATCCAAACCTATAGTCGGTTCATCTAAAATTAAATACCTAGGTTTACGTATTAATGCTGCAGCAAAAGCCAACCTATGTCTTTGGCCTAAAGAGAATCCTTTAGCTTTCGTATTCATTAAAAATTTATCTAATTTTAAATTTTCCTCTAACTCCAATTTAATTTTATTATCTAGTTTTCTAATCCCAGATAGTGCTATAAGATTTTCATAACCATTAAGGTTTTCATAAACAGGAGGTTCATCTAATACAACCGCTATTTTTTCTCTAACTTCATAAATTGATTTACCGCCAAAAGTAATTGAACCACTTAAAGGTTTTAATCTTCCTGTGGCCATTTTTATCCATGTGGTTTTACCTATCCCATTTTCCCCAGCTAAATATGTAATACTAGAGGAATGAGCTTTAAAACTCATTCCTTTAAATATTTTTTTAGAGGGATAGTCGAAGATGATGTTTTTTGATTCAATATGATCCATTTTCTTGTATTTTCCCCTAACATTTAAATTTGCAACAAAATTATTTCCATGTACCGTTTTTATACACATCAGTTACTAATCGAGATGAATAATTACTTCCTACAGCTCCCCAAGGTGTAGGAACACCAAAATAAAATTTAACTAAGCTATTTGATCTACCTGAAGATGAGTCATACCAATCCCATTTTGAACTAGTAGAACTTACGCCGTTAAGTGGAGCAGTCCAATAGTCAGTATAAATAGCTTTGTTAGACAATAACTTTGTTCCATCATAAGAAAAAACTGTAGTTGCAGTATGAGTTGCTACAGTTAACCCAACTAAACTTTTATAAGAAGATTTTTTAGTAATTGTCTTAGTAGCAGCATGCGATTCATTTGCCCCTCCAATGGTAAAACAACCAATTGCAAACGCTGTAAATAGAATTTTTTTAATATTTTTCATTAAAACAGCCTCCAATAATTTGTAAAATTTGTAATACATTCCACATTTTACCATTCTCTATTAAGGATTAGAATTGTTTTTTTTAAAAATTCTAATATTTTTATCTATAAATCCCAACAAAAAGTTATTTTGGGAAATTAATTCTAGAAAAAAGGACGGAATAAGTCCTCGTTATCAAAAAGCTTTAAATGATTTAAAAGTGAAAGGTTATGCGGACAACACGCTCGATGGTGTCCACCGAAAGGGTCGCATGATTTTCCGAAAAGCTCTTGAAATGAAAATCATAAAATCTGATCCTACGGAATTTGCATATCTTAGGAAGGACAGAAAGACTATCGAAGAACTAGAAGAACAAGAGCTCTCTAAATACATGGAGAAAGATGAGCTAGCAAAATTTATCGCCACTGCAAAAGATAAGGGATTAGATATAGATTACTTAATTTTCCTTACTCTCGCTTACAAAGGGATGAGAGTTGGAGAATTAGTAGCTTTAAAATGGAGAGATATTAACTTTAAGGATCGAACTATTTCTATTACAAAGACACTCTATAATCCTAACAACAATACAATACTTCCTTATTAGCTGAAGCAGGCGTTAGTCACGAGCAAATTATGGAACGTTTTGGCGACAGTGATGACGGAATAACAAAGGATGTGTATCTACATGTGACAAAAGAAATGAAAAAAGAGGCTTCTCAGAAATTTAGTCAATTAATGAGAAGCCTCTAATTAGGTCTTATATGTTAGCAAAATGTTAGCATGCCTACGAATTACCTTTCAAAAACCACTGATATCAACGGTTTTCCACAAGTATTACATCATGCCGCCCATGCCCATGCCGCCCATGTCAGGCATTGCTGGAGCATTTTTCTCAGGAATGTCAGCTACTACTGCTTCAGTTGTTAAGAACATAGCTGAAACAGATGCTGCGTTTTGAAGTGCAGAACGTGTAACTTTAGTTGGGTCAACGATACCTTCGTCAATCATGTTTACCCATTGTCCGTTAGCAGCATTGAAACCAACGCCAACTTCCGCACTTTTTAATTTTTCAATAATTACTGATCCTTCTAAACCAGCATTTGTAGCGATTTGACGAACTGGAGCTTCAAGAGCACGTAATACGATGTTGATACCTGTTGCTACGTCACCTTCTGCTTCGATTGCAGCTACTTTAGTGTATACGCTCATTAATGCAGTACCACCACCAGCTACAATACCTTCTTCAACTGCAGCACGTGTAGAGTTTAATGCATCTTCAATACGTAATTTACGTTCTTTTAATTCAGTTTCAGTTGCAGCACCAACTTTGATTACTGCTACACCGCCAGCTAATTTAGCTAAACGCTCTTGTAATTTTTCGCGATCGAATTCAGAAGTAGTTTCTTCTAATTGAGCACGGATTACACCGATACGTTGTTGGATCGATGCTGTTTCACCAGCACCTTCAACGATTGTAGTGTTTTCTTTTGTTACTACAACTTTTGAAGCGCGACCTAATTGAGTGATGTTAGTTGTTTTAAGATCTAATCCTAATTCTTCTGTAATCACTTCACCGCCAGTTAAGATTGCGATGTCTTCTAACATTGCTTTACGACGGTCACCAAAGCCAGGAGCTTTAACAGTAACTGCATTGAATGTACCACGTAATTTGTTTACGATGATTGTTGCTTGTGCTTCACCTTCAACATCTTCAGCAATGATTAATAGTGGCTTACCTTGTTGAACAACTTGTTCAAGTACTGGTAAGATTTCTTGGATATTAGTTACTTTTTTATCTGTAATTAAAATATATGGGTTTTCTAATTCAGCAACCATTTTCTCTGAATTTGTAACCATGTATGGTGAAGAGTATCCTCGGTCAAATTGCATACCTTCTACTACTTCTAATTCAGTTGTGAAACCTTTTGACTCTTCAAGAGTAATAACTCCGTCGTTACCAACGCGCTCCATTGCTTCAGCAATTAATTGACCTACTTCTGGATCCGCTGAAGAAATTGCAGCAACTTGTGCGATTGACTCTTTGCCTTCAATTGGTTTTGAGATTGTTTGTAATTCTTCGATTGCTACAGCAACCGCTTTTTCGATACCTTTACGGATACCCATTGGGTTTGCACCAGCAGTTACGTTTTTAAGACCTTCACGAATCATAGCTTGCGCTAACACTGTCGCAGTAGTTGTACCGTCCCCAGCAACATCGTTCGTTTTGCTAGCAACTTCTGCTACTAATTTTGCACCCATGTTTTCGAATGCATCTTCTAATTCGATTTCTTTTGCGATTGTAACACCATCATTTGTAATTAATGGAGAACCGAATTTTTTTTCAAGAACTACGTTACGTCCTTTTGGTCCTAAAGTTACTTTTACAGCATCAGCTAAAGCGTCTACACCACGTAGCATTGCGCGACGTGCTTCTTCACCAAATCTAATGTCCTTTGCCATGTAAATGACCTCCTTATAATTTAAAAATTATATTTTTTAATTTAAGTATTTTATTAACCTATGATTGCTAGAATATCGTTTTCGCGAAGTACTAAGTATTCAGTACCACCATATTTAACTTCTGTACCTGAGTATTTAGAGAAGATAATGCGGTCACCTACAGATACTTCTAAAGCAACGCGCTCACCATTTTCAAGTACACGTCCAGTACCTACTGCAACAACTTTGCCTTCTTGTGGCTTTTCTTGTGCACTACCTGGTAACACGATACCACTAGCAGTTTTTTCTTCAGACTCAACAAGCTCAATTACAACACGATCACCTAATGGCTTTAACATGTGTAATACCTCCTCAATAATCAAATCATTATTTTTTAGCACTCATGTATATTGAGTGCTAACACAATTATTAGTTTAAATAATATCAAAAAATTTTGCAAGTCCGAAGCAGGCACTTTTCTTGTCGAAATTTAATAAGTTTTATTTTTACAATTTAAAAATAAAATAAAAAGTGTAAATTTCTTTTAAGAAACTAAAGAAACGAGTAAAATAATGTACATGTTGTTATAAACCTTTGGGTTATGAAAAATATCAACACAAAGGAGCTATCGTATTGAAAACTAGAGATTTATGGATTTTGTTAACGTATGCCGTTATTCAATATTCAGCAGTATTTGGAGTTCCCTATTTATTGAATAGTGCTTTATATGCTGGAGTGGATCGGAAAATTGCTTCTCTTGAAGCGGTGGCATTATGGGGCTGTATTAGCTTCGTAACTGGATTAATTATTATACTTATCTTATTACATAAGCCTATTTATGAAGGAATGAAGAATCTTAAAACGAATTATCGTACAATCATTAATTGGGTTATTTTAGGTTATTTCATTACAATGCTAACTCAAATTGTTTGTAATTTAATTTTAATTTATGTATTCGAATTACACCAGGGATCAGAAAATACTCAAAATATCTTAAAAATCGCTAAGCTTAATCCTGCATTTATTATTATACCAAGCCTAGTTGCACCGATATTGGAAGAGATTATATTTCGTCGAATCATTTTTAAGAAGCTCTATAAGCGATTACCATTTATTGTTGCTGCTGGGATCAGTTCTACAATCTTCTCGTTTATGCACGGAGACTTACCATTCTTTTTATCTTACTTTCTAATCGGATTTGTATTTTGTTACTTATACAAACGTACAAACTCCATTATGGTTCCAATTTTAACACATATGTTAATGAACTCATTTGTAGTTTTCCAACAGATTAATTTACATTAAAAAAACCCCCAATCGTGGGGGTTTTTTATTTCCATTTATTGTTGTAAAAAATAGGCCAGTGTTTGCAGTTCAACTGCTAAATCTATATGATGTATGCGAATATGCTCTGGTACACTAATACGTGCAGGAGTAAAATTCAAGATTCCTCTAATATTTTTTCCATTTAATCGATCTGCTATTGATTGTGCTACAGGTGCAGGAACAGTTAATATAACGATTTGTATATCGTCGTTCATAACTTCTTCTAGATTATCTAGATTATAAACAGGTACTCCACCTATTTCAGTACCAATTTTATTCGGATCAATATCAAATGCCATTTCAATTTTGGTATTATTATTTTTTATAAAATTATAATGTAAGAATGCAGTTCCTAAATTACCTACACCAATTAATGCAACCTTCATCACTTCATGTTGGTTAAGCGCTTTCGAGAAAAAAGTTAGTAAATAATTTACGTTATAGCCATATCCCTTTTTACCAAGCGCTCCAAAATAAGAAAAATCTCTTCTGATTGTAGCCGAATCTACCTTTACTGCTTCACTTAACTCTGCTGAAGAAACTCTTTGTTTACCTGATAAAGACAAATTCTTTATAAAACGGTAATATAAAGGTAGACGTTTAGCAGTAGCTTGTGGAATTTTAATTTGTTCCGAATCCATTTTTTAATCCCCCACTTACTGTAATTCTTTTTACTATGGTGTGTAATTTGACTTTATTTTAGTAATAAAGTACTTGTTCTAATGTAAAATATACACTATATTTAAGAATTTTGACAGTCTACAGTTACATAGTTAAAAAATTTTGCAATGAGGTGTTATCAATGATTCTTTTACAAGTAAATAATGTCTCAAAATATTTTGGTAGTGACATTATTCTTTCAAATATAAAATTAGAAGTTCAAACTAATGATCGAGTTGCGATTGTTGGACGTAATGGTGCCGGTAAATCGACATTACTGAAAATAATAGCTGGTGATTTGTCTTATGATGGCGGTGAAATAAATAAGCCTAAAGATGTTACTGTAGGCTATTTAGCCCAAAACTCTGGTTTACAAAGCGATAAAACGATTTGGGAAGAATATTATTCAGTATTTAATCATTTAGTTGAGATGCAGGAGAATATGAGAAGATTAGAGCTTAAAATGACTCAAGAGGATGTCTACTCTAATCAGGCTGTGTATGACAAGATTATGAATGAATATGATCACCTTCAATATACCTTCAAAGAAAACGGTGGTTACCAATTTGAAGCTGATATTCGTTCCATTATAAGTGGTTTAGGTTTTAGTAATGAAGATTATCAAACAAAAATTTCTTCATTGAGCGGTGGACAAAAGACCAGATTGGCTCTAGGTAAACTATTATTGACGAAGCCTGATTTATTAATTTTGGACGAACCTACGAACCACTTGGATATTGATACACTTAGTTGGTTAGAACGTTATTTACAGTCCTATCCTGGTGCAGTTCTAATTGTTTCGCATGACAGATATTTCCTTGATCAAGTTGTTAATATTGTTTATGAGATATCAAACCATAAACATCAAAGATTTGTTGGTAACTACAGTAAGTATCTAGATCTAAAAGCTGCACAATACGAACAAGAACTTAAACAATTTGAAAAACAACAAGAGGAAATCGCTAAGCTTGAAGATTTTGTACAACGTAATATTGCACGTGCCTCTACTACTAAAAGAGCACAAAGTCGTAGAAAACAATTAGATCGAATGGTGCGAATAGACAAGCCACTTGGAGATGATTCTTCAGCTAATTTTTCATTTACAATCGAAAAGCAAAGTGGAAATGACGTATTGTCTGTACAGGATTTATTTATTGGTTATAATCGTATCCCTACAATTAATCAAACAATGAAATTCGTATTGAATCGTGGAGACAGTGTCGCTTTAGTCGGTCCAAATGGTGTAGGAAAATCGACATTACTTAAGACAATTATTGGTGATTTAGAAAAGTTACAGGGAACGATTGATTTTGGTGCAAATGTTTCGGTCGGTTACTATGATCAAGAGCAAGCCAAATTAACTTCTAACAAGAGAGTTTTAGACGAGCTTTGGGATGATTATCCATTAAAGCCTGAACAAGAAATTAGAACAATATTAGGTAATTTTTTATTTTCTGGTGATGATGTAACTAAAATCGTTACCTCTTTAAGCGGTGGGGAAAAAGCAAGATTAGCTTTAGCAAAGCTTATGATGAAGAAAGCTAATTTCCTAATTCTTGATGAGCCTACTAACCATTTAGACTTGGATAGTAAAGAAGTGTTAGAAAATGCTTTGTTAGATTATCCTGGTACGATTTTATTTGTTTCTCATGATCGCTATTTTATGAACAGATTATCCACAAAAACTTTTGAACTAGCAAAAGAAGGATTAACAATTTATTTAGGTGATTATGACTATTATCGATTTAAGAAAAATGAAGCATTCGAAAAAGCACAGGCTGAAAAAGAAGCTACATTAGAACAAGTTAAACAGTCGTCCCAACCACTTACTGATTATCAACAAGACAAAGAACTTAAGAAAAAACTTCGCCAAACCCAGCGTCGTATTGAGGAAATCGAAAGCAATATCTCGCAATTTGAGCTTGATATAGAAACAATCGAACTAGAATTATGTAAGCCAGAAGTTTACGGTGATTTTCAATTAGTACAAGAATTAACGAGTAAGAAAAATGATATCGAAACTAAGTTAATAGACCTAATGGAAGAATGGGAGAACTTACAAGAATAGTGATTAAACGGATATGCTTTTAGCTATCCGTTTTTCTTATATACATAATTATCCACAAATATTCATTTGTAATTTAGCTTTTACACAGGTTTATACACATTATCCACAGAAAAACATCAATGTTATACACATTTTTGTGCACATAGTTTAATAAGTTCTTAACAAATAAAAAGTACTTATCCACATTTTATAAAAAAATTGTGAATAAGTACTTCTTACATATTCTCTAAATCCAATCCAGGATTCCCGTTCAATGCCAAATTACCTATTTTCCCTTGTTTTAAACGGATAAATGCAGCGGCTCCAATCATAGCAGCGTTATCAGTACAAAGTGATAATGGTGGTATAATTAATTCTATATTATTTAATTCATTCATTTCATTTTGTAATGTAGCCCTCAGTCCTTTATTAGCTGCCACTCCGCCGGCTAATAAGACTTGTTTTACATTATATTCTTTTGCAGCTTTAATTGTTTTCGAAACGATTACTTCAATTACACTCTCTTGGAAACTAGCAGCTACATCAGCTGGTGACACTTCCTCGCCTCTTTGTTCAGCATTATGCATATAATTAATAACTGCGGACTTTAATCCACTAAAACTAAAATCATAGCTACCTTCTTCTAACCATGCTCTAGGAAAAGGAATATTTGCAGTTCCTTCTTGTGCTAGACGATCAATATGAGGACCTCCAGGATAAGGTAATTTAAGCGTTCTAGCAACCTTATCATAAGCTTCACCTGCTGCATCATCTCTAGTTTCGCCTATTACTTCAAACATACCGTCTTCTTTCATGTAGACAAGCTCTGTATGTCCACCAGAAACCACTAAAGCTAATAATGGATATTGTAAAGGCTGAACTAGTTGATTTGCATAAATATGACCTGCAATGTGGTGAACCCCTATAAGAGGTAGTCCATGTGCAAATGCAATTGCCTTTGCAGCACTTACTCCAATTAATAATGCCCCTACAAGTCCAGGTCCTTCTGTAACAGCAACGGCAGCTAAATCTTCATATTTGACCTTTGCTTGCTTCATAGCTTCTTCAATCACTAAAGTGATTTGCTCAACATGTAATCGTGAAGCAACCTCAGGAACAACCCCACCAAAACGTTTATGAATATCAATCTGAGTCGCTACTACATTACTTAAAATTTCATTTCCATTTTTAACAACAGCTGCTGAAGTTTCGTCACAGCTTGTCTCTATAGCTAAAATTAAACCATTTTCATTTATCATTTCAAATTCACCCACATAACTAATGCATCCTCATAATTATCAGTATAATAGCTTTTTCGAATTCCTCCATCTTGGAAACCTAGCTTTCGATACAGCCCTTTTGCTACATCATTTGATACCCTTACTTCCAATGTTAATGTTTCTGCTCCAAGGCCTTTAGCAGTTTCCATTACTGCTCGCAGTAACTTTTCACCAAGACCTTTTCCTCTATAGTCAGGTAAAATTGCTATATTTGTAATATGTCCCTCGTCAATGATTACCCATAGTCCACAATAACCAATTATTGTCTCATCAACTTCAGCAATTATATAATTGGCAAATTGATTTGAATATAATTCATTATAAAAAGCATCATATGTCCATGGTGTTGCGAATGATTTTTTTTCAATTTCCATTATTTGATCTAAATCTTCTTCATTCATTTTTCGAAAAGCGACCGATGAGATCATAGTATCCTCCTACTTTTCTTGGCTAGCTAGCCAATTAGCTTCAGCTTCTGATAACCTTAAATATTCTGGTGAAAAATTATGAACAGATTCCTCATTTTCCTCCAAACTACAAGTAAACAGTTCACTTGGTCTTTGGTTATTCATACTATCTTTTACAAAAACGGCTTTATCTTTTAAATGCTCAATAATAAACTCTTTATGGATTGATACATCATTACCAATTAATAAAATTTGTTCATTATATGACTTAAGTTTTTCAACCCAGGCACCGCGATCAATATTACAATCCTCTAATATACTATTAGTTTTTTGCCCTCTAAAATCATACAGACCCGTAAATAATAAATTACGTCTTGCGTCAAAAATTGGACAAACTAATCCATTAAAGTATCGCCCATTAGCAGCTAATACCTTTAGACTTGATACACCAGTAATTGGAATACTTAAAGTAAAGGCTAATGTTTTTGCTACTGTGACACCAATACGTACTCCCGTATAAGAACCTGGTCCTTTTGCAACGACTATTTTAGTTAGTTCCTTTGGTTTTATATTACATTCTTCCATTAATGCATTAATTGCCGGCATTAATCGCACAGAATGGTTTTTATTAATAAATGTTATCGTTTCTCCAATAACAGATTGGTCTTTAATTAAACTAATCCCCATAACATTTGTGGATGTATCAATTGCTAAAACGGTCATTGTTTATTAACTCCTTACAAATAAATTCATACCTTGCTCCATGGGGAATAAAAGTAAGCATTCTACCATTTTCTTCATGAGTTATTATGATTTTTAAGAATTCATTTGGTAAGTAATCTTCAATTAAATGTGCCCATTCTACAACACAAACACCTTCACCCATAAAATACTCATCAAAGCCTAAATCTTCATTACTACCTTCTAAACGGTACACATCCATATGATATAAAGGAATTCTACCTTTATATTCTTTAATAATATTAAAAGTTGGACTATTAACCGTTCTTTTTACATCAAGACCTTTCGCAAATCCCTTTGTAAAGGTTGTTTTGCCCGCGCCAAGATCTCCTTCTAATAAGAATACATCTTTTTGTTGTACTAGTTGTCCGAGAAAAAATGCAATTTCTTGAGTTTCTTCTTCAGTATTTGTATGTAAAACAATTTCCAATTACTTCACCACCAAAATTCTAACTCGTCTATTTCTAACTTTGCCATATTATATCATTTCAAAACATTATGTGATTGTCAAACAGTATTATACTTTGGAATAGTTTAAATAAACTACTGATTTTAATTTTTTTACAAGAAATACTTCTTCAAAATTCTAATATATATTCAAAAATTCTTCATTAACTCTCATAATATAAAAAAAACGAAACAATTTTTTGTTTCGTTTAAGAATCGTATGTATGGCGGTCCCGACCGGGATCGAACCGGCGATCTCCTGCGTGACAGGCAGGCATGTTAACCGCTACACCACGGGACCATTTTGGTTGCGGGGACAGGAT
>NZ_NULG01000040.1 GCF_002577195.1 Bacillus sp. AFS041924 | reverse complement strand
CAATATTGACAACTTTATATTTCAACACTCTGAAAAAAACTCTGTTTTATCAGAGTTTTTTTTTTACATTTTAATCCCCCTAATAAATTTACTATTTAATCGATTTTTTTAAAATTCCTAATTTTTTTATTACTGTACCTATTATTTTATTTTAACTGATTCAATTTTCATATAAGTCATCTAACTGTTCTGTTTGAAAAGATTAAAATCATGAAAAAAAACAATCTTTTAATTTAAAAGTTGTAGTTATTTTCAAACAAAAAAAATAAACAACACATGAATAGGTTGTTTATTTTTAAAGTACTATTAAACATATTTATTTAAGACGCCTGTTGTTTATCTTTCATATTTGCAGTTGAAAACTTTTTATTTTTCGCTTCCGAACCTGAAACCCAATAAGCAGCTCCGACAAATAAAGCACCACCAATAATATTTCCGATTGTTACTGGTAAAAGATTCGAAACCATGCCCGCTAATGTTACAGTTTCTGGGTGTTTAATAAATAAAGAAATTGATAATAAAGTCATATTTGCTACACTATGCTCAAAGCCTGAAGTAATAAATGCAAACAAGCACCAAAATACCATGATTAATTTTCCTGATTCAGACTTCATTTTAAATGAACACCATAGAGCTAAACAAACAAGTATATTACACAGAATACCTCGAATAAGTAATTCCATGAATGGTGCATTCATTTTTGTTGCAGCTGCATTATTAATAAAATCAGCCACACCACCGTTAGCCAATCCCGAATAGGCAAATAATATAGCTACTAGGATGGAACCTATAAGATTTCCTAAATAACTAAAACCCCATACTTTAAAAGTATCAGTCCAACTAACCTTTTTTTCTAGCATACCAATCGTCATAATCATATTATTCCCCGTAAATAAGTCTGCTCCAGCCATAATGACTAAACTTAAAGCAATACCAAATGAAACACCCATGATTATTTTCGTTCCAGCAAAAGCAGTAGGAGAAAGTAATCCACCTATTGTAAAGATTAATATAATACCCAATCCTACAAAAAATCCTGCCATCATTGTAGGAACCATATATTTTGATTTACTATCTGTTACTTGGTTTGTCTTTACTTTGGCTACATTTCCAATTGTATTTATTACTTCTTTCATATTGTTCACCCTATCATTATATTTTTATCTTTTCTTGAATTCGATCTATAAGTGCTTGACTCATCAATTTATCAAATTGTAAATTCCCACAAAGATAAAATTTTTCATTTTCTAAAGCAATTCGTCTCTTAATTTTCTCAAGAAGTAGTCCAGTAAATAATAAATATGGCATTACATAAATAGTATGAAATTCTTTACTCATTTTGTTAATTGTATCTTCTAACCGTGGTTTTCCCGCTGTTAAAAAAGCTGTATATACTGGTACTTTCATACGATCACTGACAGCATCTCCAATTTGTCCAAGCATTTCAATTGGTTCAGGATCACTACTCCCGCGTCCTACTAATAAAATTGCAGAATTTGTAGTTCTATTAGCTTCTTGTACACGCTTTTGAACTAGCTGAACCATATGATCATGAACACCAAAAGGCTTAGTTGTCGTAAAAGCTACATCATGAAATCTTTCTAATGTACGATTCAATTCTTCTGGTATATCACGTTTATAATGTGCCGCTGCAAATAATAATACGGGAACTACTAAAATATTTTTAGCACCTTCTAATATAATGCTTTCCATAGCTTGTTGAATAGTTGGCTCTACTAGTTCTAAAAAAGCATACACTTGTTTTTGAATAGGAACCTTTTTGATTACTGACTGAATAAAGTGAATAAATTGTTCATTTCCTTCTTGCCTACGACTTCCGTGTCCAATATAAACTACTGCATCATACATTGCCACACTTCCAATCACCTAGCATTAATTCCTTTTGTAAATCTTCGTCAACATTAGTAAAACCGCATTTAATCGCATATTCTTTAACCGATTCACCAATATATGCAAATGGTAAATTCATTAAATAGTTTTTATTAGTCGCTTGTAATTCTTTTAAAAACCAGTCAACTGATGAGCGGTTTGGAAAAATGATTGATTCCCAACTTGTTTCTTCTAGCATTCTTTGATTAATGACATCAAATCGTGAATCCGCAATTATATTGTGTGTAGCCAAAAATTTAGAATTATGTGCCGTTTGGATCACCTTGTTTTGAGATCCAACAAAAACTGTAGCGAGCTCATTATCAGTGAATTTCTCTGCAAAAATTCCATACTTTTCAAGTACCTTACATGACTTCGAAGAAATATACTCAATTCTATTTGGAAGTTTACGAACATCGTATTTTGATTTGTACATATTTGAAAAAAATAATTTCACACTTTCTGGCGTATTAAAAACTATTCTCTCATGACTCAATGCATTGTCTAACTGATCATGTTTAATTGGAAGTTCAACTAACTTAAGTGTAGGAAAAGCGTAAACCTCAGCACCGTTTTCAGTTAAATATGCTTCTAGTCCATTCTTTTCTACAGTTGTAGTTGCTTTTGCCAATAAAATTTTTCGTCCAAAATATTTTTTCTTATCAAACCATGTTAGCTTTGAGCGAAGTTTTACTACATCTCCAATAATAGTCATCGCAGGATTTGTAATTTTTTCTTTCTCAATATTTGATAAAATTGTTTCAATCGTTCCTTCAACAACTTTTTGTTTTCCAATTGTACCCCACTGTATGACAGCTACCGGAGTTTCTTTTGATTTACCATTTTGTATTAAATGCTTACATATTTTAGGGAGATTATTAACTCCCATGTAATATGCAAGTGTATCTCCTAACTGATCGGAACAATTTAATTCCTTTAAATCTTCATTTTCCAAACATTTATGCCCTGTTCTTAATGTAAAACTTGTACTATATTCACGATGTGTAACTGGAATACCAGCATATGCAGCTGCAGCGATGCTAGATGTAATACCCGGTACAATTTCAAAAGGTATATTATGCTTAGAAGCTTCCTCTGCTTCTTCCCCTACTCTACCGAAAACAGATGGGTCTCCACCTTTTAATCTAACGACATATTTACCTTCTTTTGCATAATTAACTAATGTTTGATTAATCATTTCTTGTCGCATAGTATGTCGATCTGGGAGCTTCCCACAATAGATGAATTCACAATTTCCAGTCGCTTCTCGTAGTAATCTTGGATTTGCAAGTCGATCGTATAAGATTACTTCTGCTTCTCGTATACAATTCATTCCTTTTTCAGTAATTAAACCTAAATCGCCAGGACCAGCACCTACAAATGAGATAAATCCATCTTTTTTAATCATAAGTTACACCATAATATAAACAAAACCGTCGATAATTTCTGCTTCATATGTTTTTACAATTCCATCATCTGGTTTTTGTACTTCTCCAGTTCTTAATGAAATTTTCCAGTCACGAAGCGGACAATATACATATTCACCCGAAACAATTCCTTCTGCAAGTGGCCCATTAGTATATGGACAAATACTTTCAATAGCATATACTTCTCCGTTTGATAAACGGAATAAAGCAATTGATTCCCCTTTAATAACGATCTCTTTTCCAATTTGTATTGGTAATGATTCTACATCTAGTACATTTATTTTTTCTAATTTTGTGATCATATGATGGCTCCTCTCAATTTCGCTATTATTTTCTAATCACTTCATAAAGATCTAATTGATTCGTTATCGCTTGACCCCAAGCTTCTTCATAGGTTAGTTTTGCTTGATCGAATTTCTCTACTAATGCATTTTCTTGTTCTTTATTTAATAACACTTCTTTAACTTTATCCACTCCAAGCCTTTCTACCCAAGGTGCAGTTCGTTCACCATATACACCAGTTTCTCGATAGAATTGAACGTAAGCTTTTGCCATATGAATTACTTCTTCTTCAGTAGTAACAGTCGTTAGTTGATCACATTCTCTAACCTCTGTTCCACCATTACCTCCAATATAAAGCTGGTAGCCATTTTCCACGCATATTACTCCGAAGTCTTTTGTCAGAACTTCAGCGCAGTTCCTTGGACAACCTGTTACACCCATCTTCATCTTGTGCGGAGTATCTACCATTTCAATCGCTTTTTCCAGTTGGATGCCTAATCCTAAAGAATCTTGTGTTCCAAATCGACAAAAACGATTCCCGACACATGATTTAACGTTTCTTAAGGACTTAGAATATGCATAGCCAGATCGCATCCCTAATTCTTGCCAAACCTTTGGTACGTCTTCTTTTTTTACACCGTATAAACCAACACGGCTTGCACCTGTAACTTTTACAAGCGGCACATTAAATTTATTTGCAACTTCACCAATTTTAATCAATTCATCACCAGTCGTAACCCCACCATACATTCGAGGTACAATTGAGAATGAACCATCTTTTTGAATATTTCCTTCCATTCTTTCATTTACGAAACGAGATGACTTATCATCATGATACTCATTTGGATACATCATTCTTAAATAATAGTTTAAAGCTGGTCTACATTTTGAACATCCTTCTTCATTTTCAAAACCAAGTACCATTCGAACTTCCCTAGGAGTTTGTAACCCTTTATCTTTTATTTCATTTATAACTTCATCACGAGATAAGTTTGTACATCCACACATGCCTGTTTTTTTTGCATTTGGATCAAATGAATCACCAAGTGTAGCTGCTAAAATACTTTCAACCATTCCTTTACACTTTCCACACGATGCACCAGCCTTTGTGCAACTTTTCACATCTTCAAACGTTGTAAGCTCTTGCTCTAAAATTGATTGTACGATTGTACCTTTTGTTACTCCATTACATCCACATACTGTATCATTTGCACTCATTGATAGAACAAAATCTTCTGCAGAATCCTCACCTGATTTATGGAGAATTGAAGCACTTGTAAATTCTTTTATATTTGTTTCGTTATTCAGCATATTGAACAGTCGATTTCCATCTGTTGCGTCACCATATAAAACGACACCAACTACTTTTTCATCCTTCACGATTACTTTTTTATAAAGGCCTGCAAATTGGTCATTTATAACGATCGCTTGTGTATCATCTTCCTCGTGGATCAGTCCTCCGGAAAACAAATCACATCCTGAAACCTTTAACTGAGTTGATAAAATGCTTCCTTTATAACCATTCGTTATATTACCTGTTAGATAATCCGCAAGTACGATCCCTTGTTCATACAATGGCGCTACTAAACCATAAGTAGTTCCATTATGTTCGGCACATTCACCTACAGCATAAATAGTAGGATCAGAAGTTTGCATAAAATCGTTAACAAGTATCGCTCGGTTTACATCAATGCCTGCATCTTTTGCTAAAGAAGTATTAGGTCTAATTCCAACTGCCATTACTACTAAATCGCAATCTAAGGACGTGCCATCTGAAAAATTAATACCTTCAACGCGATCCGTTCCATTTATTGAAGTCGTTTGTTTTTCCATTAAGAACTTCATACCTTGTGCTTCTAAATCTTTTTTTAGCATTTTTGCAGCTGTTGCATCTAGCTGTTGCTCCATTAAAGTAGGAAGTAGATGAACAACATGTACTTCCATCCCCCGATCGATTAAACCTCTTGCTGCCTCTAACCCTAAAAGACCACCGCCGATAACGACAGCTTTTTTATATTTTTTTGCGTAATCGATCATTCGTTCAGTATCTTGAATGGTACGGAAACCAACAACTCCTTCAAGTTTATTTCCTGGTATCGGTAATATAAATGCGCTTGAACCTGTAGCTAAAATAAGTTCATCATAAGATATCTTAATTCCTTTTTCTGTTTCAACTATTTTCTCTTTAGGTGATATTTTCGTAACTTTTTCATTCGTTAGTAAAGTAATTTGATTTTCTTCATACCAGTTCCAATCATTAATATTGATTTCATCAAAAGTCGTTTTTCCTTGTAGAACATTTGATAGCATAATTCGGTTATAGTTTGGATGTGGTTCATCTCCAATGATTGTAATTTCAAATAAGTTTTTATCTCTTTTCAAAATCTCTTCTATACAACGTACTCCTGCCATACCATTACCAATCATTAATAATTTTCTTTTCATCTGTACTGTCCCCCAAATTATCATTGTGAAATTTTTCACATGATATTCTAAAAAAACCTTTTCATTACAAAATGTTTTTCTAATGAAATACAAGTTTAGTATAACTGAAATAAAAATTATTTTTTGTATATTTATCGACAATATTATGAACAAATAAGTCAATTTTTCATCAAAAAACCTCTAAAGCTATATTTTGCTTAGAGGCAATAATCATTATTTCTTCTTTTTTAATTTTTTTTCGGCTTTCTTTAAATCCTCAGCTTCACGGTATTTCACAATCTTTTTTATTAAATCGAATGGCAGTGGTTCATTTATTGGAAATTGAACTGAACCTTTAGCCCCCTTATAAGCTGATAACTCTTGCTTAAATGCTGCAATTCCGCTTGCACCTGGATAAAATCCTATATGATTTTTATATGCTGCAAAATGAACTAAGTTTTTATTTAGCGCAAAAGTAGGCATTTGATAACTAATTTTTTCAACTGCATTTGGAACAATTTCTTTTATCGTCTTCCTTAAAGTTTGTAATTTTTCTTGAATTTCCGGCTGAAATTGTGAAATATATTCATCAATCGTATCAAAAGATTTTTTAGTATTCTCCATAAATTCTCCTTAAATAACATTATCCTACTTTTTCTGTCTTCTCTCCAGAAAGTGAATTTATCCTTCTAAGTGATGGGAATAAATACATCCAAAGTCCAGCAACTACGATCGTTCCGAGACCGCCAACAAATACCGCCGGAACTGCACCGATTAATCCAGCCATTGTTCCAGATTCAAATTCTCCAAGCTGATTTGAAGTTCCGATAAATAGAGAATTTACAGCATTTACTCTGCCTCTCATATCGTCTGGAGTTTGTAGCTGCACAAGTGAAGAACGGATTACTACGCTGACTACATCAGAAGCTCCGATGATAAATAATGCAATTAAGGAGATGAATAGGTTTGAGGAAATTGCAAATAGCATTGTTGCCAATCCAAACACACCTAATGCACTAAATAATATCTTTCCAAATGATTTTTTAAGTGGAAAATATGCTAATATTAATGACATGATTAATGCTCCCACAGCAGGTGCAGTTCGCATTAGACCTAGTCCCCAAGCGCCCGTATGTAATATATCTTGCGCATAAATTGGTAAAAGTGCTGTAGCTCCGCCTAGTAAAACCGCGAATAAATCAAGCGAAATAGTTCCTAAAATAATCGGATGTTTATAGACAAATTCTATACCCATAAGCATTGTTCGTAAAGTTACTGGCTCTGATTTACGAACAAATTCGCTATCTAATTTAATAAAAAATGTAAGGAAAGATGAAAGTAATAAGGCAATTGCTGAAGTTGCATAAACATATGCTGGCCCTACTGAAAATAATACCCCTCCAAGAGATGGCCCTAATATTTGTGCTGTTTGACCTGCAGATGTACTCCAAGAAATAGCTTGTTGTAAAATTGATTTTGGTACTACTTGTGGTAATAAAGCTGAAGAAGCAGGTCCCTCGAAAGATCGGCATGCACCTAGTATAAATGCGGCAGCTAATATTTCTTCACGGCTAAGCCAATTTGCAAAGTTTCCATATAAAAGAAGTCCTGCAATTAGAGCTTCTATCATTTGACAAATGAAAACAATCTTTCGTCGATCAACTCTATCAGCGACTTGACCAACCACTAGTGTAAGTAATACCATCGGAATAAATTGCGCTAAGCCTACTAAACCAAGACTAAACGCATCATGTGTCAAATCATACATTTGCCACCCAATCGCAACAGATAACATCTGAAAAGATGTAGAGGTCATCATTCGCGATATCCAGAAATTCGTAAATGAAGTCCCTTTAAAAATAGATTTTTCTGATGCTGACAATAAAACTCTCCCCTTTTTATCTCCACATTTATCATTGAATATTTATACTTGAGATAAAATTTAAATACAAATCATTATACTATTTTTACTCTGTGATTGTGGATTAATTCACCTTAACCTTAATGATTTTTAATAAAAAAGAGGTTACTTTTAAAGTGTGTGACCATAATATTTTCTACCAACTTTGTGCATAAAAGTTACATAATTAACTAACAAATCATGCAAAACCAGTAGTCAATTCTATTGTTGTCATTGATGAATTCATATCGCTTTAAAATACGACCATTTCGGCACCATCTCTAAATACTGCCAAACATGCAAGTAAGCTTAGTGAGAGTATTTCACCTATGCAATTGTTTCCTTGTCTTGGTTATATCTGTTCGACAGAATCTAAGGATGAATTAAAAATAAATGAACAATTATTTACATACTCTGGTAAGTTAATTTGTAAATTTTTAATAAATAAAACTGGGGCTCATCATTCAATTATTTTAAGTAAAAGAGAACTAGAAGCAATGAAGAGAATTGCTTGGGGTGAAAGTACGTCAAGAAATGGCAGATTCCATGAATATAAGTGAGCTTACAGTAAAACAATATGTGAAATCCGCTATTAAAAAACTTGGGGCTAATAATCGCTCTCATGTAGTTGGAGAATTGGTTCGAAAAGGCATTATTTCTTGAAACTTTTTTGTAAGTGCTTATTTTCATAAAAAAATACACTAATCATATCATTACATAAGATTAGTGTATCATTCATGTTAATTAATTAAGCGATATCCAATTATTTTTTAAAGCAAAAATTACTGCATTTAATCGGTCAGAAACCTGCAATTTTTGAATAATATTTGATACGTGATTTTTTACAGTTTTACTCGAAATATACAACTCAGATCCTATTTGAATGTTTGAATATCCTTGACCTAATAGTTGTAAAATTTCGATTTCTCTTTTCGTCAAGAGATTATACATAGCTTCATAGTCTAGTTCTTTCTTTTTGTTACCATTCTCAACAAGTCGAATATTCTCTTCAATTATTTTTGTTGTTAAACGAGAATCTAAATAGAAATGATGATCTTGAACTTGTCTAACAATTTGAAGTAAACATTGTTCATCAATGTCAGTTAAGCAAATTCCATTAACCCCCATTTTCATCAAACTCACAATTTCACTATATTCTATATCATTTTTTATGATAATAATTTTGATTTGCTTATCTCGCAATTTTAATAATTGCGATTTTATTCCCATCTCTTCATTTTTCACATAACAAATATTATAGGATTCATTTAATTCACTTGTATTAATTTGATGGAAATCTATTTTTCTTACATTTAGCTTATGATGTTCTAAAATTGTACATATACCTGATACAAATAAGGTATTTTCAACAAAAATAAATGTTTTATTTTCTTGGTGATTTAATTCATTGTTTGTAAACATTTTTTATTCCCAACTTTCAACAGTAATTTTATTCAATTACTGGTATTTCATTACCTAATCCTTATTAATCCTATAACATTTATGGGATTATTTTTCATTTTACATGTATTTTGTCAGAAAATATATTTCATATATGTTAAGCTATGTTTAAGTATTACTTAACAATGTAGCTAATTAACACTCAAATATATTAAACTATTGATTAAATATATTAGTCTTTATTTAAGGGGGATAAATGTGAACTTTGAACAACTAGAATATGTTGTTAGTATTGCAAATGAGAAATCGATCTCGAAGGCAGCGAAAAAATTGCATATTTCTCCTTCTGGGGTCAGTCAAGCTATTACTCATCTTGAAAGAGAGTTAGAAATAAATATATTTAATCGTTCAAGAGGAGGAATTACATTAACGTATGAAGGCGAGTTAGTATTAAACAGGGCAAATGAAATTTTAACTAACTTAAAAGAATTAAAGGAACAACTTATAGATTTCAAGGAAACTCGATTAAAGCATATGAAAATAGCATGTGCACCGACTTTCACTTATATGATTCATGATGTTTTAAAAAAATATGCTGGAAAAAACAATGAACCTACTATTGAATTAATCGAACAAGGTACAGATCAGATCTTTATCAATTTAACGAAAGAAGACTATGACTTAGCTCTAGTTGTTTCATCAAAAGCGGAATTAGAAAAGGAAAATAATATAAACTTTGAATTTTTAAGTAAAGGAAAGGTTTGTATAGTAGTAGGCAAACATTCACCATTATATGAATTGGATTATGTAACAACTAAAGACTTATTACATCAAAAAGTAGTAATGTATAATTTTTCGAATAAAAACTTTCTCCAATTAGCTAAAAAATTTAAAAATGAAATTGTTTTAAAATCTAATCGGACAATGACATTAATTGAAATAATTAAAGAAGGTCGTGTATTTACATTTGTGCATAGTACAACTTTGAAAGATTTTCCTGATGTCATAACTGGAGAATTAAAAGTAATCCCAATAAAAGAATCGGATTTTATTTATCAGGAATTTTGGGCGATTTCTCCAATTTCCAAAGAAAATTCAATTACTAAAACTGAATTTATTAATTGTGTTAAAAACCATATGAATGGTTTTTGTTAATAAAAAACGCTAATAATTACAAACAAATTGTAAAATTAGCGTTTTTTTAATTTAAGCTTTAGGATAAATCTTTTTTAATGCTTCCTTCATATCGGGATTCGATTTAATTGTTGGTCGTATTGCCCTAGTCATTTCTTCAGCTTTTTCAATTGAATCGGCTTTGTTTAAAGCAATTAATGTTCCAATCGCAACTGTACCTGCTCTTGTATTCCCTCCACCACAATGGAAGTATACTTTTTGGTCATTTTTATATGCTTTTACGACATGGTCAATCGCTCTTTTAAGTGTTTCTGCTTGTTCTTCCTTATCATCAACAATCGGAGTATGTATACGGTTAATTTGAGGATCAACATCAAAATTTTTGACTCTAAGATCAAAAACGACATCTGCCTTTTCGTTTTCCATCATATCTTTCACATCATCGGCCCCACCGAAAAAGATTCGATCTTTAATTAATTCTTGATAGTTTTTATTGCTCATTTTTTTACCTCCAAATAACAATTTAAAATTTTTATATAGTTAATTCAATGAATCTTTCTTTTATATTGCCTTCAAAAATTCCACCATGTTAGCAAATAATTTTTTTAATATCTAATGACAATAATGCCTCAACTGATTTTATCGATTGTTCAATATTAAATGTGTATTGTGGATTAGAAGGATATAGTTGACCATTTTCAATCATTAGAGCATCTCTTTGCAACTAATGTTTTAGACTCCTTATGATAAAAGCTTATATGTCCTAATAACATGGTCGACTTTCCCTTTTGGTGGATTCTCTAGTCTGTTTTTAAATGCTTTTTTAAATTCATCTGTTGCATCTGCAGGCAATGACGATACTGCTTTAGCAATTGATTCTGGCGTAATTTTTACAAGTAGTTTTTCACCTTGAATATAAGGTTTTTCGATTTCACTTGCATATACTTCAATATGATTAGTTGATTCTTCTACAATAGATGAAAGACTTCCGATATGATCAATATCTTGATGAGTAATGAGTATTTTGTTAAGTTTTTCAAAAGGTACTCCTACTTATTCAAAACAATTTCGAAACTCGTTTAATTGTCCGGGATAACCAGTATCAATTAATACTACATCTTCGTCATTCCAAATTAGAGTTGGATGAATTGTATTTTTTATACCATTCGAATTCATCGTAATGCTTAACATTTGGATTTTACTTTTACTAAGCATAAAATCACTCCTGTAGCTTTAATCATTTCCAAGTTCTATCGTAACGACAAAAACGAAATGAGTCAACAATAAAATTATTTATTATACCACAAATATTTTTATTTGTCAATACACAAAAACAATTGTTTAATTGTAATTTTTTACAGTAAAATACAAAAAACTAGATATACTTCCTTTCAAGTATATCTAGCTACTATATTTCTTCCCTTATAGAGGAATATTTCCATGCTTTTTCTTAGGTCTCGTTTCATTTTTAGTTCTTAACATTTCTAAAGATTGTTTTAATACTTTACGTGTTTCTCTAGGATCAATTACGTCATCAACCATACCATGTGAAGCTGCAACATATGGATTTGCAAACATTTCACGATATTCTGCAATTTTTTCAGATCGAGTAGCAATCGGATCGATGCTTTGATTAATCTCTTTCGCAAAGATAATATTCGCTGCTCCTTCAGGGCCCATTACAGCAATCTCTGAATTTGGCCAAGCGTATACAACATCTGCACCAATTGCTTTAGAATTCATCGCAACGTAAGCACCACCATAAGCTTTTCTTAAGATCACAGTTATTTTTGGAACTGTAGCTTCTGAATAAGCGTATAGTATTTTCGCTCCATGTCGAATAATTCCTCCATGCTCCTGAGTGACTCCTGGGAAGAAACCTGTAACATCTTCAAATGTAATTAAAGGTATATTAAATGAATCGCAGAATCGGATAAATCTAGATAATTTATCAGAAGAATTTATATCAAGTCCTCCTGCCATTACTTTTGGCTGATTCGCAATAATTCCTACACTATTTCCATCAATACGACCAAAACCGATGACGATATTTTTAGCAAAGTTAGGTTGAACTTCCATAAAATCCCCATTATCAAGAATTTGCTCGATAACTTTTCTCACATCGTATACTTTCGTTGATTCGATTGGAACTAAGTCAATAAGATCTTCACGCCAATCATCTTTTTCGAAGAAAGGAACCCCTTCTGGTTTTTCATTATTATTTTGTGGTAAGAAGCTAATTAATCTACGTACTTGTTCTAAAATTTCTGGTTCTGATTCTTCTGTGAAATGCGCTACACCACTTATCGAAGAATGAACCTTTGCCCCACCTAAATTTTCAGTTGAAATTTTTTCACCAGTTATTGTTTCAATTACTTTAGGACCAGTAATAAACATTTGACTTGTCTTTTCTACCATAAAGACAAAGTCAGTTATTGCCGGTGAATATACAGCTCCCCCAGCACAAGGACCCATTATAACTGAAATTTGTGGAATAACGCCAGAATAAATAGAATTGCGATAAAAAATATGACCATATCCGTCTAATGAAACTACGCCTTCTTGTATTCTTGCTCCACCAGAATCATTTAAACCAATAAATGGAGCACCTACTTTTGCTGCTAAATCCATAACTTTCGCAATTTTAATAGCGTGCATTTCACCTAAAGCTCCACCAAATACTGTAAAGTCTTGTGCAAACACATAAATTAGACGTCCATGAACTTTGCCGTACCCTGTTACAACACCTTCACCTGGACTATCCATTTTATCCATTCCGAAATTTGTTGCACGATGTTTAATAAACGGATTTAATTCGACAAATGTATCTTCATCTAATAATAGATTAATACGCTCTCTTGCAGTTAATTTCCCTCTATTATGCTGTGAATCTATTCGATCGTCTCCACCGCCAAGTTCTATTACTCTCTTTCGATCCATTAATTCATTAATTTTCTCATATGCAGTCGTCATTACTCTATTCAACTTCCTTTCTGAAAACACTAGATGATGGTTGGCAAAGCTCAAACAAAACTTTATTCGTTGAATTTGGATGAAGGAAAGCAACTAGACTACCGTGTGCACCTTCTTTTGGAACCTCGTTAATTAGTTTAATTCCGTGCTCTTTCACAATTTCAAGCTGTTTCTCACAATTTTCTGTTTCTAACGCAATATGGTGAATTCCTTCACCTTTTTTCTCTATGAATTTTGCAATTGGACTTTCAGGGCTCGTTGCTTCTAAAAGCTCAATTTTCACTTCACCTATTTCAATAAATGCAACTCGTACTTTTTCACTTTCAACTGTTTCAATTCCTACAAGTTTTAAGCCAAGTACATTCGTATACAATTGAATGGAAGTCTCTAAATCTCTTACAGCAATTCCTATATGGTTAATTTTTTTAGGACTAGTCTCGGTCATTACATTGTCTCCTTCCATTGGCTTCAAAAATGGATAATAAATTGTTTGCTGCTGATGTCGCTGTTAATTTTCCATTAATGATCGAGCTTTCAATCGATTGTAAATTTTGCTTCACTTCTTCATGATTCATAAAACTTAATTTCAACTGTTCAAAAACCATGTTGTACATCCAATCAATCATTTGTCTTTGACGGCGTTCAGAAAAATAGCCTGATTCAGTTGTTACATTTTTAAACGCATTAATTTCATTCCATATTTCTTCAATCCCTTCACCAAGTAAAGCTGAAGCTGTATATGCTTTACTTGTCCAACCTGGAGTTGAAGGCTGTAATAAGTGAAGTATTCGATTAAATTCAGCCTTAGCTGCTTGGGCTTTTATTTTATTTTGTCCATCGGCTTTATTGATGATAATTGAATCTGCAAGTTCCATAATTCCTTTTTTAATACCTTGTAGCTCATCACCTGCGCCAGTTAGCATAACTAGAAGGAAAAAATCAACCATTGAACGAACCTGCACTTCACTTTGTCCAACACCGACCGTTTCAATTAAAATCACATCATAGCCTGCTGCTTCACATACCAACATCGATTCTCGCGTTTTACGAGCAATTCCACCAAGTGAGCCTCCAGAAGCAGAAGGTCGAATAAATGCATTTGGATTCTTTGAAAGTGAATCCATTCTTGTTTTATCTCCTAAAATACTACCTTTTGTTATTGTGCTGCTTGGATCAATCGTTAACACAGCCACTTTATGTCCCTGCTCACACAAATATGTTCCAAAGCTTTCTATTAAACTACTTTTACCGGCTCCTGGAACCCCAGTTATTCCAATCCGGATCGAGCGACCTGAATGAGGAAGTAATCTCGTCAGAACATTTTGTGCAGATTTCATATGTGCTGACGAATTACTTTCAATAAGCGTAATTGTTTGGGCTAATATGGTTCGATTTCCTTCAAGCACCCCATTTACATAGTCGTCTTCTGAAAGCTTTTTCTTTCTTTTGTTTTCACGATCCATTTATATCGTATCCTCAAGTCGACGATTTATCTCTTCAATAACTTTTTGTGCCGCAACTGGGATTACTGTTCCTGGTCCAAAGATTGCTGCCGCTCCGTTTTTCAATAAAAATTCATAGTCACCAGCTGGAATTACACCACCAGCAATAAGGACAATATCCTCACGTCCAAGCTTTTTCAACTCTTCCATCAATTGTGGAAGAAGCGTTTTATGACCACCTGCTAAAGAACTCATTCCAATTACATGAACATCATTTTCAACCGCTTGAAGTGCCGTTTCCGCTGGTGTTTGGAAAAGTGGACCGATATCTACATCAAAACCTAAATCGGCAAATGCTGTTGCGATTACTTTCGCACCTCGATCATGTCCATCTTGACCTAGTTTCGCAATCATAATTCTAGGACGACGACCTTCATTCTCTTCAAAATCATCTGCCATTTTACGAACGATCTCTATTTCATCTTTTTCACCGTATTCAGCACTATACACGCCCATAATCGAACGGATGACTGCTTTATGTCGACCTACTACTTTTTCATAAGCATCCGAAATTTCACCTAATGTTGCACGAGCTCTAGCTGCTTCGATTGCAAGCGCTAACAAATTACCTTCCCCAGACTTCGCTGCTTCAGTAATTGCAGCTAATGCAGCTTGCACTTTCGCTTCATCTCTTGATGCTCGCAGCTCACGTAATCTTAAAATTTGTGCCTCGCGTACTGCGGTATTATCAACTTCTAATACTTCTAATGGATCTTCTTTCTCAAGGCGATATTTGTTCACACCGATAATTGTTTCTTTACCTGAATCGATGTGAGCTTGGCGTCTAGCTGCGGCTTCTTCAATTCTCATCTTCGGTAAACCAGTTTCAATCGCTTTTGCCATACCGCCCAATGATTCAACTTCTTGAATATGTGCCCACGCTTTTTTAACTAATTCATTTGTTAACGATTCAACGTAATATGAACCTCCCCAAGGGTCAACTACATTGCAAATTCCTGTTTCTTCTTGTAAATAAAGTTGTGTGTTACGTGCAATTCGCGCAGAGAAATCCGTTGGTAAGGCAATCGCTTCATCTAAAGCATTCGTATGCAGTGATTGAGTATGTCCTAAAACTGCCGCCATCGCTTCAATACAAGTACGAGTTACATTATTAAATGGGTCTTGCTCAGTTAAACTCCAACCAGAAGTTTGGGAATGTGTTCTAAGTGCCATTGATTTTTCTTTCTTTGGATCAAATGTTTTGATCATTTTAGCCCAAAGTAAACGAGCTGCTCGCATTTTGGCAATTTCCATGAAATAGTTCATACCGATTCCCCAGAAAAATGATAATCGAGGAGCGAATGAATCAATATCTATTCCCGCTTTTAAACCTGTTCGTACATATTCCAAACCATTTGCTAATGTATAACCTAGTTCAATATCTGCAGTCGCCCCTGCTTCTTGCATATGGTAGCCAGATATACTAATGCTGTTAAATTTAGGCATATGTTGCGAAGTATAAGAAAAAATATCAGCGATAATTCGCATTGATGCCTCTGGTGGGTAAATATAAGTATTTCGAACCATATATTCTTTCAAAATATCATTTTGAATTGTTCCTGTAAGCTGTGACTGATGTACTCCTTGTTCTTCTGCGGCTACAATATAAAACGCTAATACCGGAAGTACTGCTCCATTCATCGTCATTGACACTGACATTTTATCCAATGGTATTCCATCAAATAAAATTTTCATATCTAAAATTGAATCGATAGCAACACCAGCTTTACCAACATCCCCTTCAACTCGAGGATGATCTGAATCATACCCACGGTGAGTTGCTAAGTCAAAGGCAATTGATAACCCTTTTTGACCAGCAGCTAAATTTCTTCGATAAAACGCATTACTCTCTTCTGCAGTTGAAAAACCCGCATATTGTCGGATTGTCCAAGGTTTGTTGATATACATGGCTGGATACGGTCCTCTTAAAAAGGGAGCAATACCAGAAACATAACCTAAATGTTCGATCTGATTAAGATCATTCGAATCATATAATGGCTTAACATCTATTTGTTCTAATGTTTTCCAATCTTCGTGATTAATTTGTTTTGGAGGTGCTGTATTTGGTGCTGAAAACGTTGTATTAAATGGCATCTTTGTAAAGTCTGTTAGTTTATTCATTTCATAATCCCTCCATCCTTTTGAAGAGTTTCTAACTTCTCATAATTATTTACGTTAAAATGAATGAAATCATCCACTCCAACTTGTGTGTAAAAATTCATATCTTCTAGAGACGGTTTACCCGCTAAAAGAACTTTTGCGTTTGGATTACTTGTTTTAATCTGTTTTGTAATAGATGGTACAGCATCCAAATATTGGTCATCCGTTGAACAAATTACAACAATAGTAGATTCTGATTTTTTGTATGAATCAATTATTTCATCAATGGAGGCAAAACCTTTATTTTGCAAAACCTTAAATCCACCAACTTCAAAGAAATCTGTAACAAAATCTGTACGAAGCTTATACCCCGCAACTGGACCAAAATTTGCCACAAAAACAGTAGGGAATTCACCATTACTACTTTTATATTTTTCAGAATTTTGACGTAAAGTTTCATACGGTTGAGCACCACGATGAATCAATAATGGGTCAATTGTCAGAAGTTCTAAGTTTAATAAATTCATTGCATTTGTAATATCCGTTATTGTTGCTCCATTATTAGCAGCATCAATTGTATCTTCAAGTAAGTAACTGTTTAATATCACAGAATGCTCAGTACTTGCTTTAAAATTTTCGGGCATCACTTCAATCTTTTCACGATCCAACTCTTCTTTTGCAATTTGTGTTTCATTCAGATTTGGATAAATATTAGTACCTATAAATTTATCTTTTCTACTCTTTATGTTATTCAATTTTTCATCTGCAACCTTACTAACTAATTGTTGAGGGAAACCTTCTTGTAATGCTTTAACCATTCCGCCTTTTTCTTCAATTTTTTGGAATAGTTCCCACGCTTTTTCAGCTAAAGTATATGTAAGTGATTCAATATACCAAGAACCTCCAGCTGGGTCATTAACTTTTGATAAGTTCGATTCTTTATCAATAATTAGATGTGTATTTCTAGCAATACGTCTAGAAAATTCATCAGATGATTTAATTGATTCATCAAATGGCGAAACTTGTAGTGTATCAGATCCCCCGATTACCCCAGCAAAAGCTTCAACAGTGCCACGAAGTATATTTACATATGGATCATAAATCGTTTTCGTCCATGCAGATGTTCGTGAGTGAATTTTCATCTTTTGTGAAGCTTCGTTACCACCTAATTCTTTTACAATTTTTGCCCAAATCATTCTTGCCGCTCTTAATTTTGCGATTTCCATAAAGAAATTTGATCCGATTGAAAATGAGAAAAGCATTTTTGATGCTGCATCATCAAGTGCAACTTGTCGATGATCCATTTCACGTAAATACTCTAATCCTGTCGAAATAGCGAATGCTAATTCATGAACTGCATTTCCTCCAGCATCGTGGTAAGGATGTGACTGAACTAAAATTGTTCTTAAATTTGGTGTATTTTTAACAGACCATTTTGTCATCTCAGCCATCATTTTGTAAGCATTTTCAAAAGAATACGGAAGAGTCCCTTCTTTTACATAATTGCTTAAAGGATCCATTCCAATAATGCCTTGGATTTTATTAAAATCGTAATTTTGTTGTTGCACATAAGCTATTAATGAAGCAAAAAATGCTTGTCCACCTTTAACTGTTTCAATATATAATGGTACTTCTTCTAAATTTATATTTTGAAAGGCTACTCTAAAATCATTAACTGAATTTATGACTAAACCTTTGTTTTTATTTTTTGTACTGACAGATTCGTTTAGTCGAAGCTTTAGCATTGTTTGTCCTTTGTCTAAGTCATGTCTAGCAACTCGATTGAATTCTTCTGGTGATGTACAATCTAGTTCCTGACAAATCCCCCATGGCTGATCTAGATAGCCATTTTCATTAGTTCCCCTAACGTAAGGAAATTCTCCTGGCTGTGAATTTAAAAAAGGAAAGTTAGCGATATTCTCTTCACCATACATTGGATTTAAATAGATTTCTTCATATGTTTTTGTAACAAGCTTTTCCTCAATAGTGGCTCCTTTCAAGGATTTTTCTACAACATCTCTCCACTCTTGTACAGTCGGCTTTGGAAATTCAGCAAATAAATTTTCTTCCAAATGATGGCTCGAAGTTTTTGTATTTTCTGACATGTTTAAAGCCACTCCTTTCTTTATCTCTTAACCTAATAAGATGTATAAATTAGTTAATCGATTTTATAAATTTGGTTATAAAGCTTTTTCTTTTCATTAAGAACATAAATGCAAAGAATAATTAAAATTTCGACAAATACTTCGAAAAATCCTCTAAAATTACGAAAATTAAGTATTTATCAAATAATCTAATTTATATATATATTTTGATAATAATCCTCAAAAAAATAAAAGAGCTATTCTACCCAATTATTTGGAAAATAGCTCTATTCATTCTATTTCAAGAATTATTTGATTCGATTTTGCTCTAGAGACGCAAGTTAAAATCATTTTATTACTTTTTCTTTGATCTTCATCCAATAAAAAGTCGTGATGATCAATTTGTCCATCAATGACATTCACTTCACATGACCCACATCTACCAACTCTACAAGAATATGGAATTTTTAACCCCTCATCTAGTAAAACGTCTAATAAAGTTTTATCTACAGGGACTTGTTTAGTAGTGCCATTCGCTAGTTTTACCTCAAAAGGTCTTGTATTAGCCAATTTTTGTTGTGTAAACACCTCAATATGGACACTTGATTTTGGATAACCAAATGCATGGGCTGCCTCATTAAATTGAGTGATAAATCGATTTGGACCACAAAAATATACATGAGTTCCGATGGAATGGTCTAATAGTGTTTCAACTTTTATTCGACTAGATCTAACTTCTTTCGTGAAGTAAAAAGAGGTCTCTTTTTGATAATATTCATTTAAATAATCGTAAAATGCACAATTATCTTTTGTCGTAGAAGTATAATGTAGTTCAAAAGATTTATTTTGGCTTTTTAATTCCTTCATCATCGATAAAAATGGCGTTATGCCAATTCCCGCTGCATAAAACACATGATGTTTGGCTCTTGAGCTCATTGGAAAGTAATTTTTAGGATAACTAATTCGTAATCGGTCTCCTACTTTCATTCGTTCATGCCAATAGGTTGAACCACCTTTTGATTCTGAACTTAAATGAATTGCAATTTTAAAAGTGTTATCAATAAGTGAATGATGAACTAACGAATAAGGTCTGCAAATGATTTCATTTTCTGTATCAACATATGTATTAATATGAGAACCTCCACTAAAAGCGGGGAGATTAAATTGTTCAATAGGAATAAAACTAAATTCTTTAACCTGTGATGTTATTTGCTTTATTTCACTAACACGAACTAATATCGAATTCTCAATCAATACATACACCCCCATCTACAATATAGCTACGTTTCCTAAATAAGCGTCATAATGGGCCGAATAATGGTCAGAAACTGAAAGTAATAAATGACAGTTTTGGCATTTGATTTCTCTACCAAATTCCAAATTTTTCACTTCAGTTATGCTATGACAACGACAGCAAAAAACCTTCGAGTTCAGTTCACCATACCCAACATATTGGACTTCATCTTCAAAAAATCCTACATCCTCAATCATCGGTCTTAAATTTTTAAGCTCTTCTTTACTTAATGCAATATATAAATAACTTCCCATTTTTTGATTTTGTAACCAAGTCTTAATATTCGTTTGGATTTGTTCTGGAGTTGAATCAAATCCGATGAATACAAAATCAAAAGAATAATTCTTCTCAAGTAATTTCTCTAGGATTGGTTGGATTAATTCTCTTCCTCTATGATTTGCACAGATTAAATATTTTCTTTTGCCATCTATAAAACTAGCTTGATCAACTATTAAATTATTCATCTCATTCTACCCAACTTCATCTAGTTTATTTTTTAAATATGTTATTACTTCTTTTTTATATGAAGAGATTCCTTTATAATCTAAAATGAAATCTGGCAATTCACATAGAATTGTATAAAATTGCTTTAGCCACTCCTTATTTAAAGAGAATTGCTCTAATGATAATAAGTGCGTATGGATTGTAAAAAGGAGCCCATTGCTAACAGATAGTCTAAATAATTTTTGAACTTCAACTCGTAAGTGAACAAACTTCCCGGCATTATCAGCCGTAACATTTTTTCTGTCTTTACCCCATACATCGAACGTTTCTAATGAAGTGTCCAGACTATTACCAGCCATTAGTGACCAATTTTTCCGGGTCCAAGGTGTTCCTTGTTCAATATTTTTTAAGAAACGAAGAATTTTGTCATCCAATGATTTTTCACTAAACTTAGGTATTGGTTGATGAATCTCTTTAAAACCCATCCCTAGTTTAAAAGCAAGTGACCAATTAGAAGGAAAACAGAGATGTCCAGCATCTAAAAATATATCACCATCTCGTTGGCTCATAAAAATTAAATCTTCTTGAACATGTTTACCAATGAAATTCAATGGTTTTCCTGAAACTGTAGATAAATCTCCAAAGGTCATATATTCTTCTTCCATCAGAAGCTTATTATAAAGTGTCCATTTGTCATTACACTTATGAAGTTCAAAATAATGAGGATAATGATTTACTAAATGATCGATGACCAATTCTACTATTTCCCATTGTCCTTGAACACTAGTAGGTAATGCTTGATAGCAATGGCTAGGTGAATTCTGTAACAATCTTCTTTTTAAATTTATTTCATTTTTATAATGATTAGTGACCTCGATACTTATAGGCGGATCTAATAGAATAGAATTATTGGAGTATCGATAAGTATCATCTTTAAATGGATACGGAAAGCTTTCTAATTCATTGATTTGATTCATCTGAACACCCTTTATAGTAGATTAAAAAGTTTATAGTTCAAATTAGTTAGACGAAGGAGAGATCATCCTCATGTTAGATAGATGATTCTATTAACAGTAGATTTTAATTAATTATAAGAATATTCTGTTTTTTATGTCAATAGTTAGACTATCTAATTATAGAATTTAAATATAAATTTATGAAAAATTCATAAAAAAATTGCTTATACTCATATAAGCAATTTAACTCTGTTGAAAATAATCTTGTCAACTAATAACCAAATTTTCGTAAGAGAGCTTTCCACTACATATCGTTAATAGAACATTAAAATTAAATCTTATTTCATTGAACAAAATTTATTTTATTTCACCAGTCCAAGCATCCATGCCACCTGTCATATTTATAACGTTAAATCCATGACTTTCTAAGTACTGTCCTGCTCGACTGCTTCTGCCACCAGCTTTACAAACAACGATGTATTCATTATTTTTATCTAAATCTTGCATACGAAACTCAATTAAACCAAGAGGGATATGTGTTGCACCAGGTATCATTCCATTCGCTACTTCATCAACCTCACGAACATCGATAATATTAAGTGTTTTGCCTTCCTTTAGTAAATCATTTAGCTGTTCTGCTGTCATTTCTTTCATTACGATTCTCTCCTTTAATTAAGACCAGGCACTCATTCCGCCTTTTACATTTGTAATATTTGTATATCCCATCTTTTTAAGAACTTTACATGCTTTCAAACTTCTGATCCCACTTTGACAAATTACAATGGTTTCTTTGTCTTTTGATAGCCCATTTACATTTTTCTTTAACAAATGAAGTGGTATATTTTCGAATTCTTTAATATTTCTTCCTTTATATTCGGCAGTAGTTCTAACGTCAATGAATTGTTTCTCTTTATGTTTCAATTCATTTTTTAAATCACTTGTTGAGATCTGTTTTACACCTTTGACTGGAAGAAAAGTTTGTACGATAAAATAAGCAATAAAAACAATGATTAGAATATTTAATAATTCCATTTAAAGTCCCACTTTCTTCTTGTTATACATAAGAGGTAAATTTAAAACAATTCAAAGGTACTTATCTACTCTTCACTAATAAGCTAACAGCTTCTTTTACAAGCTCTTCTGCACTTTCCCCGTTTTCATCCGCTAGTCTTACACACTCTATTAGATTCGTACTAACGATCACACCAATTGTTCGATCCATGGCTGCTCTTACTGCAGATAGTTGAGTTATTACATCTTTACAGTTTTTATCCTCATCCATCATCTTTAAAATGCCTCTAAGCTGTCCTTCAATTCTTTTCACTCTATTTTTTATTTGAGCATCATATGTCATTAGAACAATTCCTTTCTAATAAAAATTTTGCATTAGTTAAAATGAACTATATACCCTCATAGGTATGAAGTCAAATAGTTTGTCATCATTTTTAGTAGGAAAGAAATATTGAAGCCACTCTCTAATTTTAAGAGGGTGTGCTCACATATAAAAAAATTTTATGAATAAGTTGATTCCTGCGGGAAATGCGAGAAGCTTGAGAACCCACAGGCGCGCTAAAGGAGGCTCAGTTCTCGCCCATGGAGAGCTAGCAAACTGTAGTGGAAATCAACATCGAATGCTCCCTTTCCGAAATTTTAGTAATTAGCATCGTTATTTTTCAACACAGACAAAAGCCTGGCATCTATACACCAGGCTTTGTTTTTACATATTTATTACTAAAAAAGGAATCGTTATTAATGCTACGACCAATAACAACCAATTATTCTTCTTCATTTGAGTAATCTGTTCCTCCAATAAATGCTCTTCACTTTTTTTCATTATATATTCCTACTTTCAGTTTTAATAAATTTATTCTTATATTTAAGATTTATTTCCTTAAATAAAGCTTAAAATACCTGCAAGTAACAATTTTATTACTTTTTTACCCTATATAATGAAAATGAAAATATGATGAAAAAGCCTTTCACGAACTTTTAAACTTCTTATTTAATCTATTTTACTTTTCTTTTTAGCGTATTATTCTTAATCGATCAAATGGATAAAAAACACCTTCTACTTTTCCGACAATTTCAGATTGCTTAATATATCCTAAACCATTTCTACTATCTTTACTGTTTAAACGATTATCTCCCATCACTAAATACGAATTATTCGGTACTTTCACTTGATTAAATTGAAGGTATTCCTTATATACACTGCGTAATTTTTCATTTAAATAATCTTCAGTTGTATGCTTTCCATTAATGAATAGTGTTCCATTTGTTATATGAACGTGATCATTTGGTATGCCAATTATTCTTTTGACATAGTACTTAGGGTCATTTTGTTTTTTTATAATGACAACTTCACCTCTATTTATAGAAGAAATATGAAATGAAGCTTTGTTTACAAACAAATAATCATGATTCTGTAGGGTCGGTTGCATCGAAGCACCTTCAACAAGAAAGGGTGAAAACACAAAAATCTTAATAACGAATGCGATCGTAAAAGAATAAACGATTAGTTTAGTAGATTGCCATGCAGAATCTTTTTTTCTAGTTTTCAAGTTTATATCCCCTTACTATTAATTGTATCCGCATTTTAACAATAATAGATTAATTGTTTGAATATTCCTTACAATACATTTAATAAAAAATAGCAAAGCTTACTATTCACACTTTGCTATTTCGTTTATGAATTCAATTATTAAATTTGTTTTTGTGCACTTTCCACTGCTTGCTCTCGCAGTCGGAATTTTTGTATTTTTCCTGAGGCAGTCATAGGATATGCTTCAACAAATTCTATATAACGTGGAATTTTATGTTTTGAAATTCGCCCCCTGCAGTATGTACGGATATCCTCAGAATTAATCTTCACACCCTCTTTCGGAATAATCCATGCCATTACTTCTTCACCATATACTTGATCAGGCACTCCGACAACTTGAACATCTAACACATCTGGGTGCGTATATAAAAATTCTTCAATTTCACGAGGGTAAATATTTTCTCCTCCACGGATAATCATATCTTTCAGCCTACCAGTAACTTTACAATACCCATTTTCATCCATGATTGCTAAATCTCCAGTATGTAACCATCCGTCTTCATCAATTGCGGCTTTAGTAGCTTCTTCATTTTTGTAGTAACCCTTCATAACATGGTAGCCTCTAGTACAAAGTTCACCTTGTACACCAATTGGTACTTCCTTTGATGTACCTGGCTCAACAATTTTCACCTCAACATTCGGCAACGCTTTACCAACTGATTCAACTCGTAACTCAATTGGATCATTTGTGCGAGTTTGAGTTATAACAGGTGAAGACTCTGTTTGGCCATATGCGATTGTAATCTCTGTAATTCCCATTTTTTCAATTACAGCCTTCATTACCTCAATTGGACAGTTTGATCCTGCCATAATTCCTGTACGTAAAGTAGATAAATCGTATTTAGAAAAGTCCGGATCATTTAATTCAGCGATAAACATAGTCGGAACCCCATGTAGTCCAGTACATTTTTCATCTTGTACAGTCTGAAGAACCCTTTTTGGACTAAAATCTTGAACTGGCACCATTGTTGCTCCTACGGTCATACAAGCCATTGTCCCTAAAACACAACCAAAGCAATGGAAGAATGGAACAGGAATACATAGACGATCATCCTTTGTTAATTCCATGCAATTCGCAATATTAAACCCATTATTAACGATATTTGAATGTGTTAACATAACACCTTTAGGGAAACCAGTCGTTCCAGAAGTATATTGCATATTTATAACATCATTTGGACTCATTGATTCCATTCTTTTATCTAACTCTAAGTCCGATGTATTTCTCGCCATAGAAACAAGTTCATTCCATGAAAAAGTTCCAGGATACTTTTTATCACCCAGTACGATAACATTACGTAAAAATGGTAATCGACTACTATGTAGTTCACCAGGTATAGAATCCTTTAATTCTGGTATGATTTCATATAGCATTTCAATATATGATGAATCCTTATACTGATCCATTAAAATAATCGTAGTTGAATCAGACTGTTTTAACAAATATTCTAGCTCAGCTGTGCGATAGTTGGTATTCACCGTAACAAGTATGCCACCCATTTTACCAGTAGCAAACTGTGCTGTTAGCCATTCAGGAGTATTAGAAGACCAAATTGCAATATGATCTCCTTTTTGAATTCTAAGACTCATTAAACCTTTTGCTACTTCTCTACAGTGGTTTTCGAATTGCTCATAATTCATCCTTAAACCTCTATCTGCATAGACAACAGCCTCGTGAACAGGATGTAATTTAGCTTTTTCTTCTAATAGTTTCCCTATTGTAATATTTAGTAAATTTGTCATCTGATCCTCCTTAATTTGTCTCCTTTAGCAAGGACGAGTAATTAAATAGAAAACTAAACACAAATAAGAATATTCTATATTTTTAGTTTTTTCCCTTTAAAAATTCTGATTATTAATCTCACTCTTTATTTAATTCATTTTTTTGCATGAAAAAGAAAAGGACTCCGATTTTAACCGGAGTCCTTTCTACTTAACATAAAATTCATTTCTGAATAGCAAATTCAAAAGGGTGTTTTGTTTTGCACACTCTATCTTTTTTAATAAGTTGTGGTATTCGAAACTTCTGCTTTTTCAGGTTCAGATACACGAGTTAAAAAGAGAATACCAATAACAAATAGAATAATTAGGCTAAATACCCCCATATTAGAACGACCTGAAATTTGTGCTGTCAAGCCGACGATTAGTGGTCCCATAATCGAGGCAAATTTCCCGAAAATATTATAGAAGCCAAAAAACTCATTTGATTTTTCTTTAGGAACAAGTTTTGCGTAATACGATCGACTTAGAGCTTGAATTCCACCTTGAGATGTAGCAACAAGCATGGCCAATATCCAAAAGTCTAAAGTGGAGTTTAAAAAATAAGCATATATACAAACAAACATATAAATAATGATTCCTACATAAAGCATAATTTTACCCGTAAACTTATCTGCGAGCTTACCATAAATAATTGCAAATGGAGCAGCAACTACCTGCGTAACAAATAAAATAATTAATAGATTTGTTGAGCTAATTCCAAGGTCGGTTCCATAAGCGGTTGACATCGTAATGATTGTTCCAACGCCATCAATATAGAAGAAATATGCAATTAAAAATAAAAATAAAGCACGATATTGACGAATATTTTTTAGTGTTTTTCCAAGCCTCTTAAAGCTATTTAATAAAGGATTTTTTTCAGGTTCAATAAAATAATTTTGACGAACGTTTCGTAACAAAGGAATTGCAAAAATGCCCCACCATACTGCTGTAATGAGAAAGGCAATTCGACTAGCGAGAGTTGTTGAAATTGAAAGAATCTCTTTTTGTGCTAATACGATGATAGCAATACTAATGATAAATGGAATTGTACTACCAATATAGCCTAAACTAAAACCTCGAGCGGAAACTTTATTCATTCGATTTTCTGAAGTTATATCTACTAAAAATGCGTCATAAAATACGTTCGCGCCACTAAATCCAATCGCAGTGATCGTATAACATATCAATAGTAAAAGCCAGTTATCATTTGGGATAATAGTAATTAGTGCCGTAAAAGAAACCCCGAGAGTAACAAAGAAAGCAAAAAAGATCTTTTTAAATCCTTTGTAGTCGGCAATTGTCCCAAGAACTGGACCCAACATGGCTAATATAAATGTAGAAATTGCAATCGCATAACCTAAATAAGCAGTCGAATCAGAAGAACTTATTCCTGCTTTTGAGGCTGAAGCCTTATAAAAAAGTGGGAATACGGCAGTGCTAATAATAATTGAATAAGCTGAATTAGCCCAATCATAGAACATCCAACTATTTTCTTCCTTCGTAAAACTCTTCATGAGTTTTTTCCTCCCAATGATTAGTAACTGCTGTATTATAAAATAGGCTTATTGATTAAATACTACTGATAGTTTAATTTTCCTCCACATTTAATTATATAAAAATTTTCAATAGACAATATGAACCCTTTGGTCTGTATATCTGTACACATTGCTTTTAAAAAATAGATGACAAACGTAAAAAAGACCTAGATTCTAATACATAAATTCCCATTTGTATGTTATCTTAGTTATATACCAATCCTTGGAGGTTAAGAGAAATGAAATCTACTTTAAACGATACTAAAAATGCGACACCCCCATTTTCAAGGACCAATCCATTTCAAGCGAAGGTTCTAAAAAATATTAATTTAAATGGAACAGGCTCAAACAAGGAAACAAGGCATATTGAGTTATCTTTAAAAGGGTCAGGGCTTACTTATGAACCAGGTTATGCACTTGGTGTGGTCCCATCGAATGATCCAGAACTTGTGGATCTTATTATAAATGAAATGAAATGGGAAGAAGATGCAACTGTAACTGTTGGTAAGCAGGATGAAACACTATCTATAAAAGAAGCGCTTACAAATTACTTTGAAATTACATTATTGTCGAAGAAGATTTTACAACAGGCAGCTGTGTTCACAGAAAACGAAGAACTTCAAAAACTTTTGTTGGTTGAAAATACAAATCAGCTTAAGGAATATTGCTATGGCCGAGATTTGCTTGATATGTTACGTGATTTTGGTCCATGGAAAGCTTCTGCTCAAGAGATCGTTTCAATATTAAGAAAAATGACTCCTCGTCTGTATTCAATTGCAAGCAGTATTGCTGCAAATCCAGATGAAGTTCATCTAACGATCGGTGCTGTACGCTACACTGCGCACGGACGCGATCGTAAAGGTGTTTGTTCAGTTTTATGTTCAGAGCGTGTTAAAGAAGGAGATACTCTCCCAGTCTATGTTCAAGCAAATAAACACTTCCATTTACCGGAGTCTGGAGACAAAGATATTATAATGGTAGGACCTGGGACTGGTATTGCACCATTCCGTTCTTTCATCCAGGAACGTGCAGTCAATAAAGTTAATGGCCGTTCATGGTTATTTTTTGGTGACCAGCATGAATCATCAGATTTCCTTTATCAAAGTGAGCTGGAAAAATATCAAAAAGACGGAGTATTAACTAAACTTGATGCTGCATTCTCTCGTGATACAGATCAAAAAGTTTATGTGCAGCATAAAATGCTGGAAAACAGCAAAGAATTATTCGAATGGATCGAAAAAGGCGCATATTTCTACGTTTGTGGTGATAAGGAATATATGGCGAAAGACGTCAATGAAGCGCTTATTACCATTATCGAAAAAGAAGGTACGTTGTCTCGCGACGAAGCTGAAGCTTATCTTAAAGATATGCAGAAGCAAGGGCGTTATTTACGTGATGTGTATTAATAATTTTTTAGCATTATCTATTCATGAATAATGATTCAAACCAAAAAAGANNTCTTTTTTGGTTTGAATCATGTAAAGTGATCATGAATGTTTGAATGAAAATGTTTTATGTTAATGAACAGGTATGCCTCGACTTTCATAGAATTTCTCTAAAAAAAAGAAGAAGCAGTCAGCTTCTTCTTTTCATTCTATTACTTATAACTTACATCGCAATGTTATTATCATTCTCTACCACTTGTGGCTTAAACGCACGTTCCCATTTAGCAATTACTACTGCTGCCAAAGAGTTACCAACAACGTTCACTGCAGTTCTAGCCATATCTAGAATACGGTCGATACCTGCAATAAATGCTAAACCTTCAACTGGAATGCCTACAGTTCCTAATGTTGCTAATAAAACAACAAACGATACGCCAGGTACTCCTGCGATCCCTTTTGAAGTAACCATTAACACTAGCATTAGAGAAATTTGATCTGTGATTGTTAAATCAATACCGTACATTTGAGCAATAAAAATTGCAGCTAATGCTTGGTATAAAGTTGATCCATCAAGATTAAATGAGTAACCCGTTGGAATTACGAAAGAAGAAATTGATCTAGGTACACCAAATTTTTCAACTTTTTCCATAATTTTAGGTAAAACTGTTTCAGAACTTGCTGTTGAGTATGCTAAGATCAGCTCATCTTTAATTAATTTAATAAATTTAAAAATATTAACGCCTACCATCTTGGCAACTAAACCTAATACTACAACAATAAATAATGCCATTGTTATATAGACAGTTATGACTAATTTTCCTAATGGAATTAAAGATTCTAGTCCAAATTTTGAAACTGTTACACCAATTAATGCAAATACACCAAATGGAGCAAACTTCATAATTTGATTTGTAATGTAAAACATTGTATCAGCTGTTCCTTGGAAAAATGCTAATACTGGCTTTCCTCTTTCTCCTACTGCTGTAATACCAAGACCGAATAGCACTGAGAAGAAGATAATTGCTAACATATTCCCTTCAACAAAAGCTGAAAAAATATTTGGTGGCACGATATTAACGAATGTATCAGCAAATCCATGGCTTTTTACTTCCTTTGCTGTTTCAACATAAGTATTTATATCAGTTTTTTGAAGAATACTCATATCTACACCAGCGCCTGGTTTAACGATATTCGCTACTAATAAACCAATTAAAATCGCGACTGTCGTGATAATCTCAAAGTAAAGGATTGTTTTTCCGCCTAAGCGTCCAAGCTTTTTTGTGTCACCTACACTAGCAACACCAACAATGATACTTGAAACAACAATTGGAATTACGATCATTTTAATCAGTCTTAAAAAGATGTCTCCAATTGGTTGTAAATAATCTGCAACCTTTGGATTACCATAAAAAATTGCACCTACTATGATCCCGATTACTAGACCAATTAGTATTTGCCAAGCTAAGCCAATTTTTTTCATAATAAAAGTCCCCCTTGTAGTAGAATTTTGCCAAGTGTAATTGAATTTACAAAATAAGAAACCATTTAAATTGTTTTTTTTAAATGGTTTTAAGCTCTACTTGGCTTATTAAGTTGTCGATGGAACCCTTATAAATTACCCATCTTTGACTAATTTGTTTTTTGATTATATTCAGAATTTACAATCAAAAAAAGTTATAAATAACAGTATAACAGAAATCATTACGATTTCAATTTTACTATATTTTCCAAACGTCTAGTAAAATATATTACAATTCTACTAAAAAACTGAGATTTTGACAAATCCTTATTAGTTCTTTCTAATTATTTTTTAATTTTCAACCAAATAATTACAGAAATCTAGCTGTTTAATTAAGTATAAAGAAGTATTTTTCTAATTCATTTAAAACCCCTTTGTTTTTTAAGAAAATTGAAGAAAAATGTTAAATTTTATAAAGACTTCTGTTTACGAATCTGTTCGTTTTGTTTATGATATAAGATGAATAATTTGGTAAAGTAATTTATTTTTTAATAATTGATGAAAATGCTTTCAATTTGTTATTTTTTGAAAGCGATTTTACATAAATTGTATAATCGGCTTTGATTATTACTAAAATAAGTTAGTAATTTTATGTTTAAAAAGTGAGGTATATTTCATTGAAAACTAAAGTAAACCCCAAAGCAGTCATAGTCATTTTTGGAGCCACAGGAGATTTAGCAAAAAGAAAGCTTTTTATTTCAATATATAGATTATTTTTAAGTCAAAAAATTGATGAGGGCTTTGCAGTAGTCGGTGTCGGTAGAAGACCATGGTCAAATGAAGAATTTCGTGAGACCGTAAAAAAATCGATTCAATCAATTGCTTCATCAGAAGAAGAAATTGAACGTTTTTTATCTCATTTTTATTACCATCAATTTGAAGTATTAGAAGCATCTTCTTACATTGAATTAGGAAATTTATTAACTAACTTGGATAACCACTATGTAATTCCTGGTAACCGAATTTTCTTTTTAGCAATGGCGCCTGAATTTTTCGGTACAATTGCTAAACAATTAAAACAAAACGGTTTAGCTGATACAGAAGGTTGGAGTCGAATCGTTATTGAAAAACCTTTTGGACATGATTTACCAAGTGCTATGGAATTAAATGATGAAATTCGTGAAGCATTTTCAGAAGATCAAATCTACCGTATTGACCACTATTTAGGTAAAGAAATGGTTCAAAATATTGAGGTAATCCGTTTTGCGAATGCAATGTTTGAACCGCTTTGGAATAATCGATTTATTTCAAATATCCAAATTACTTCAAGTGAAATTCTTGGTGTTGAAGATCGTGGAAAATATTACGAGAATTCTGGTGCTTTAAAAGATATGGTTCAAAATCATATGCTTCAAGTAGCAGCTTTACTTGCTATGGAGCCTCCAATTAAATTAACAACTGAAGAAATTCGTAGTGAAAAAGTTAAAGTATTTAAGGCTCTTCGAAAAATTGAAGAAAACGAAGTGAAAGATTATTTTGTTCGTGGACAATATGATGCTGGTGTAATCAACGATGAAGAAGTACCTGCATATAGAAAAGAGAGCAATGTTGATCCAAATTCACAAACTGAAACATTTGTTGCAGGAAAACTTTATATCGACAACTTTAGATGGGCAGGTGTTCCATTCTATATTCGAACAGGAAAACGAATGGCCACTAAATCTACGAAGATTATTGTACAATTCTCAGATATACCAATGAACCTTTACTACAATACAAAAGAACCAATGTCACCAAATTTATTGATTATACATATTCAACCAGATGAAGGCATTACATTACAATTAAATGCAAAAAGATCTGGATCTGAAGGATACACAAAACCAATTCAATTAACATTTAATAATAATTGTGTTGATTGTGTAAATACACCTGAAGCATACGAGCGATTAATTTATGATTGTATGTTAGGTGATGGAACAAACTTTACTCATTGGGATGAAGTAAAATACTCTTGGAGCTTTGTAGATGTTATCTCTAAAGCTTGGAACCAAAATTTAGCACCACTTACAACATATACTTCTGGTTCAATGGGACCTAATGAAGCTGATACTTTATTGACTGTTGACGGTCATAAGTGGTGGCCTGTTACTGATCGATTAAATGAACACAAAGAATGAAATTAAAGATAAAAAAGTTACCCCCTCTTAATGTAGAGGGGGTAACTTTTTTAGTTCATGAACAAAATAAAATTTAAAATTAAGTCCACTGAGTGTGGAATTTTCCTTCTTTATCAGTACGTTCATAAGTATGCGCACCAAAATAGTCTCTTTGAGCTTGAATTAAGTTAGCTGGAAGTGTTTCAGTACGATAGCTATCATAATATGCTAATGCAGCTGAGAAACATGGAATTGGTACACCAGCCTCAATGGCTACAACGCTAATTTTACGTAATGCGCCTTGATAACTCTCTACGATTTCTTTGAAATAAGGATCAAGTAATAAGTTAGAAAGATTCGTATCAAGATCATATGCTTCTTTAATTTTTTGTAAGAATGCCGCACGAATAATACATCCGCCTCTGAAAATCATGGCGATCTCTCCGTATTTTAAATCCCAATTATACTCATCAGATGCAGCTCTTAATTGTGCAAAACCTTGAGCATAAGAACAAATTTTACTCATATAAAGTGCTTTACGGACATCTTCAATCAGTTGTTCTTTATTTCCAGTATATGAGCTAGTTGACGGACCAGATAATAATTTACTTGCTTTTACTCTCTCATCCTTCATAGCAGAGATGAATCTTGCAAATACAGATTCAGTAATAATGGACGTTGGTACACCTAAATCTAGTGTACTTTGACTTGTCCATTTCCCAGTACCTTTTTGCCCTGCTTTATCTAAAATAACATCTACAAGTGGTTTCCCTGTTTCATCGTCAGTTTTTGTAAAGATATCAGCTGTTATTTCTATTAAATAACTATCAAGCTCACCCTTATTCCACTCACTAAATACTTGATGGAATTCATCAGCACTTAAGCCAAGTACATTTTTTAATAAAAAGTAAGCTTCTGAGATTAATTGCATATCACCGTATTCAATACCATTATGAACCATTTTTACGTAGTGACCAGCACCATCTGGGCCAATATATGTCGTACAAGGTTCATTGTTTACTTTTGCTGAAATAGCTTCAAAAATCGGTTTTACTAATTCAAATGCTTCCTTTTGTCCACCAGGCATAATGGAAGGTCCTTTTAATGCGCCCTCTTCTCCACCTGAAACACCTGTTCCAATAAAATGAATGCCTGAGTCAGATAACATTTTATTACGTCTTTGAGTATCTTTATAGTATGTATTTCCACCATCAATTAAAATATCACCTTTATCAAGATGAGGTAATAACATTTCAATTGTTGAGTCAGTTGGAGCACCTGCTTTTACCATGATTAATATTTTTCTCGGTGTTTCAAGAGAATGTACGAATTCTTCAATAGAAAACGTTCCAACTACATTTTTACCCTCTGCTTCTTTTAAAAATTCTTCTGTTTTTTCAACTGATCGGTTATAGACAGAAATTGAAAAACCTCTACTTTCAATATTTAAAGCTAGGTTTTTTCCCATAACTGCCAATCCAATTACGCCTATTTGTTGTTTAGCCAATTCAATTAGTCCTTTCTAATTAAAATTTGCAGGGTTTTCTAATTAAAAATTGTAAAATATTTACTATCTTTAATATATCCTTCGATTAGTTTTGCTATCCTGTTAAATCATTAGATTGCGACCAACCGAGCAAAATCCTTGCATACCATAAACTTAAGGTCAATAATGATATTAACATACTAGACGTGTTGAATAAATGTAAACATTAATTGTTCATTAAAATTTTATAATTTGAAAAGATGTGAAATTATGGCAATACATTTTTACAATAATAAATGGATTCAACTTTTCCTCACTTTAATCATTGCAATTATTGGAGGTTATTTATTTCAATTCATTAAACTACCAATCCCTTGGCTTCTTGGTCCAATGTTTTTTGTCCTCATATTTTCTAAAATAAATGGTATCAAACTATATTGGCCAAATAAAATTCGTGATGCAGCAATGATCATAATCGGCTACACGATTGGACTATCATTTACTGCTTCAACCTTCATTCAAATCGGACATCAACTACCTTCTATGATTTTAATGACCTTTTTATTGATTTTATTTACAATTACAATTTCAATTATCATTTCAAAACTATTTAAAATTCATTATCCAACCGTTTTATTAGGTAGTATTCCCGGGGGCTTAAGTCAAATGATTGCTCTTGCCGAAGAAATTAAAGATGTTGACTTTACAATTGTCACGTTCTTACAAATTTCTAGGCTCATGATGATTATTTTTATGATTCCACTATTCATTTTCAGTCCATTTTTTGATATACATAAAAATTCAATATCAGAAGCTATTCAACACTCTTCTGCAAGTTGGCATGGCTTGTTTCCAAATATTATTATTTATGCAATTGCATGTACGCTCCTTGGACTATTAGGGAAGAAAATAAATTTTCCAACTGCTTTATTGTTAGGTCCCATGGTCGCTTCAATTATTCTCAATTTATCTGGACTACATGGACCTGCATTGCCATCTGTTATTTTAGATGGCTCTCAGCTAATGATGGGTAGTTATATAGGTCTATTATTGAATCCAGAAAAGTTAACTAATAAATTAAAAATTGTTTTAGTATCAATTTTAAGTGGCATTATTCTATTAGCATTTTCGCTTTTATCGAGCATATTTTTAACACATATTCACTCCATTGATCCTCTAACTGCACTGCTTGGTCTAGCACCGGGCGGTATGGATCAAATGGCACTGATTGCAAAAGAAGTAGACGCAGATATAACTGTCATTATGTGCTACCAACTATTTAGAACACTCTTTATCTTTATTGTTGTACCTTATTTATTAAGATATATATTTAGGGCGAGAATACAAGAAAGTAAGCTTAAACGAATAAGTAATGAATAATAAAAAAGCAAGGAACATTAACTTTCCTTGCTTTTTCTACTCTTCATAGATCATCTTTCTTGTCATGCCGCCATCTATGATCATATTTTCTCCATTAATGAAGTTATTGTCTGGGTCTGCTAAAAAGATACATGCTCTAGCTATATCTTCAGGCTTGCCTACTCGATTTGACCAATGCTGAAGATGGTCCGTTTTTTTTAATTCGTCATAATCATCAACTTGAATCCATCCAGGGCTAATACAGTTTACAGTTATACCATTTGTCTGTAGTGATGCAGCTAATGAATGAGTAATTGACACTATACCGCCCTTAGAAGCTGCATAAGCTTCTGAATTGGGCTCTGACATAATGGCTCTAGTTGATGCCATATTGATTATTCTTCCACCATTTTTCATCACTTTGGCAGCTTCTCTTGACGAGATAAAAACACTTCTCAAGTTTGTGTTGATTACTCTCTCCCATTCATCTATAGATAAGCTCAAAAATGGCTTAAAAACAGAAATTCCTGCATTATTAATTAAAATATCAAGTTTACCTGATTGATCGATTACAGAGTTAATTAGAAGGATGATGTCTTCCTCTTTACTAACATCCGTTTTAAAGAATATTGCTTTTCCGCCGTTTTCCTTAATTTTCTGTACTACCTTATTCCCTTTTTGTTCATTAACGTCTGCTATAAAGATCATTGCTCCTAATCTTCCAAAAGCAATTGCAATACCCTCGCCAATTCCATTCGCACCACCTGTAATGATAATTGATTTGTCTTTAAACTTTTCTTCCATTTGCTCATACCTCTTTAACTTCTAAATATTTATATTATTTCCTACCTTAACAAAAAAAGCCCTCAAGTTGAAAGCTTTTAACATCTATTTGTTTCGAATCAAGTTATCTCTACATTGAGATTTATTCTCATTTAATCCAACCTTTTTTAATAAATAAATCAACATATCCTTTTCAACTGAATTTAGTTGTGCAAATAATTCATGTATCATTTCTTTGTGAACTGGAAAAATGGAACTAATTACACGCTTACCCTCTTCAGTTAATACTGCATAGATTACTCTTCGATCTTTAGGACAATGTAATCGTTTAATATAATGTCTTGCCTCTAATTTATCTAAAACATAAGTCATATTTCCGCTTGAAATTAATATTCTTTTTCCAATTTGTTGTATCGGCAAATCACCTTTTTGGTATAACAATTCTAAAACTGCAAATTCAGTTAAATTCAAACCAAAACAATTTATATTATTAATTGAAGCATCAGTTAACATTCGATTTGCCTTACAAATTTCTGAGTATAACCTAAGCGAATTAGTTGAAATTTCATTATTATTCATTTCATTTCAACACCTTTCAATTATCTTGAATTGAAGATAATTTTAAAGTATTTATTGGAAGTAGTCAATGTCCGAATGTTGGTTTTCATAGTATGCTAGTTAGTTGTATTCGGATTTAGTTTACATAATATTATTATTTGGTAGTTTTTTTCGGATTAGCCAGTTTCAAATAGTCTATACTTTTATATTTTAAAAAATATAAAAAAACGTTGGGTGATCACAAAGTTTTTCTATAAAAACATTTGGTTAAATGATATATTAATTAGCATTAAATCCACTTTGCAAACCACGCAACATAATAGTCAGCAGGTATTAAAAGCTCGAGAAAAAATAGTACCCACAAACTTCAAACTCTATACTTATCCAATTCAGTAATAGCGTCATTTATCCTTCTGTCATCTCCATAAGGATTATTTTCTATTGATAACTCATAATGTCCACTATACCAAAGTTGTTTACTAAGGAAATCAAGATATTTCATAAAATAATTCCCACTTTTTGTACACATACAGAAATCAAAACTTATAAAATTACAATTTCAGCAATTAGTTGAAATATTAATATAAAACTCGAATTACCACCATAGTGAAAAGGTAATTTATGGGTATCCTAATTGTGTAAATTTTAATCCATAGAAAGTTTTATGGAACTGTATGTGAGTTATTTAAATTTAGGACGTGAGAATATGTCAGAGACAGATATGTCGAAATATGAGAAAAAAATTGAAGTTCGAAATATACGGTTGGAAGATATTAATGAAATCATGAGGTTATCTGCCCGCTGTTTTCCTGGCATGGAGGGCTGGAAACGGGAGCAATTAGAAAGTCATATTCGAATTTTTCCTGAGGGCCAGTTTTGTGTAGAGTATGAGGATAAAATTATTGGTTCTTGCTCCAGTTTAATGGTTGATTTTGACGAATATGATGATCAGCACACTTGGAACGTCATAACAGATAATGGTTATATTACGAACCATGACCCTAATGGATTTAATTTATATGGAATTGAAGTAATGGTCGATCCAGAATACCGTCGCATGAAGATTGGACATCGTCTTTACGAAGCTAGGAAGGAACTAGCTCGACAATTAAATCTTCAAAGCATTATCATCGGTGGCCGAATTCCAAATTATCATAAACATAGAGATGAAATGTCACCACGTGAGTATGTTGCAGCAGTCGAGAAACATAGTATTTATGACCCAGTTTTGTCATTCCAACTAATGGAAGGTTTTACCATTAAACGGATTAATACACGTTACCTTCCAGATGATAAAGCATCTGATTCATTTGCCACTTTGATGGAATGGAGTAATATTGACTATCTTCCAAAGTCGAAGAGAGTTTATCGTGCATCATTCCCAGTTAGAATTTGCGCAATTCAATACATGATGAAAAAGATTGATTCGTTTTCAGATTTTACGAAGCAAATCGAGTATTATGTTGACGTTGCTGCTGATTTTGGTTCGGATTTTGCTGTTTTTCCAGAACTATTTACAACACAATTGATGTCATTTCTCGAAGAAAAACGACCTGATCAAGCTGTTCGTAGACTTGCAACTTATACAGAACAATATATCGAACTTTTTACTGAACTTGCTGTTCGTTACAATGTCAATATTGTTGGAGGATCTCATTTCGTTGAGGAAGATTGTAATATCTATAATGTTGCCTATCTATTTAGAAGAGATGGTACAATTGAGAAGCAATTAAAAATCCACGCAACACCAAATGAGCGGAAATGGTGGGGAATTTCAGAAGGAAATGAAATACATGTGTTTGACACGGATTGTGGAAAGATAGCGATTCAAATTTGCTATGATATTGAGTTTCCAGAGCTTGCTCGAATTGCTGTGGATCAAGGAGCGAACATTATTTTCGTTCCGTTTTGTACTGATGATCGCCAAGGTTATCTCCGTGTTCGTTATTGTGCTCAAGCAAGAGCAATCGAGAACCAAGTATATACTTGTATCGCAGGGACAGTAGGTAACTTAACACATGTTGAGAACATGGATATTCAATATGCACAATCAGGTATCTTCTCCCCTTCAGATTTTGGGTTTGCAAGAGATGGAATTGTCGGTGAATGTGATGCGAATGTTGATACTGTAGTTGTTGGAGATGTTGACCTCGAAAAATTAAGACGATCACGAAATACTGGTTCTGTCCGACAATTACGAGATCGCCGACGTGATCTGTATCGAATTGAATTTAAAGATTTAAAGTTAGAATAAATAAATTAATTGATAAGTGACATAATTTAAACGTTATCACAATAAAGCTCAGTCTACTGATTGGACTGAGCTTTATTGTGCTTATTTTTACTACTACCAGCAATAATCACCCTTTGAAACATCTTATATTTTTTTCATCACCGGGTTTTGACATATTTAGACATTTTTTATGCACTTGCTATTTTAATAAAATATTGACGTAAGTAATTTTTCCTAAAAATGAATAAATCGCACAAATTTGTGTACGATAATGGTTTTTTACTTTATAATTTGATTATTCAGAAATAATTACGAATTGAAAATTCCGTGTCGAAATTTTGTGCATTTCCTATTATTTCTATTGAAAACTATTGGATATGAGGAGTGATTGTTTTGGAATTTACTGATGTTTTACATGGTCACAGGTCAATACGAGAATATGAAGACAAGGAAGTAAGTCAAGAGATTTTAGATCAAATATTAGATGCGGGTATTCGTGCCTCATCAAGTGGCAATATGCAATCTTATTCCATCATTGTCACAAAAGACAAGGAAATTAGAAAGAAATTATATAGTGCACATATGGAACAATCAATGGTTGTTGATGCACCAATTCTTTTAACTTTCTGTACAGATTTTAACCGAATGAGAAAATGGCTTACACTGAATGATGCTCCTGTACATTTTGATAATTTCATGAGCTTTATGATCGGTGCGATTGATGCTACTTTAGCATCTCAAAACTGTGCTTTAGCAGCTGAGAATGCTGGACTAGGTATTTGTTACATGGGCTCTACACTTGCAAATTGTAATCAAATTGGAGAAATCCTTAACTTACCACCAAATGTCGTACCAATTGTAGGCTATTCATTAGGCTATCCTAAAGAAAACCCTGCATTACGTGACCGCCTTCCAAGGCATGGTCTAGTACATTATGAACAATATAAAGATTATACAGATGAAGAAATTCTTGAAATTTATAAAGAAAGAGATCAAAAAGGTTGGCAACGTTACATGGACGTTCCAAAGCTAAAAGAAATGACGGAACGACTAGGCCTTAAGAATCTTGCCCAAATTTATACGATTGCAAAGTATACACAAGAATCTCATCACGAATATTCTCAAACTGTTCTTGATTATTTAGAGAAACAGAACTTTATGAATAATAAATAATCTTTACAAAATGGTCGATTTCCAGATTGTTGGAATCGACTTTTTCATTATTAAAATATAGTAGTCTATTTATTACCTTTATATTACTAAACTCCGTAAATTGCATAGTTAATTTAAGACAATAATCTATCCTTTAAAGGCTGTAACCTTTTGAATTTTTTATTATAGGATTGTCTATTTAATAATTCTTTAACTAATCTTATCGCATCTTCTTTTCGATTCGCTTTTACGTAGCATTCAATAATTTCTTTATATTTTTCATCATATGGAATCTTTTCTTGTTTAACTAGTTCAAACGCTTGGTCAAAGCAGATCGTTGCATTTTTATAATCATTTAAATAATAGTATGTTCCGCCATTTCCCACATGTAATTCTGCACGTTGTAAATCATTTAATGATAGTAACTTCAGACCTTCTTGTCTTATTTGAAGTGCTTTTTCATATTCTTTTCTTTCATCACAATTAAATGCTTCACTATAGAAATGCTCAAATTTTGTTAATGTTTTTTTTCGTCTGTTTGCTTTCAGTAAAATCACTATAATAAATAAATCGATAACTATTCTGCCAATATCATAAACTAGTGATTGAGTTTCAAAATTTCCCCAATTACGATAAGCAATTTGAATAAGATCCCACGCGAGCTTAAAATATAATAAATATAGAAAATATTTTCTCAATAAGGTACCAACTTTCTTAGATTATGTACATTTATTATACCAATCTAAGGTTTAAAATGAATAATTTAAAAATATTATAATAGATTATTAACTAACTCAAAATTGAAAAGTAAAACATTTGAATACTCCAAGGTTTAATTCTATCCTTTTTTATAAAATTAATTGGTTTAGCACATTACCTTCTTAGCAACTACCATTCTATTTTTTATAAAGATATACAAATAAACTGATACCATCTTGTTTAATAGTATAATTCTTAAAATCCGTGTCATTTATAAACATTTCAAAATTTCCCTTTGTATAAGCCCCCTTTTTCAGGAAGGTTTTAAATGCAAATTTTACAAAATACTTATCAAATCCTTTCATTTCTGTTTTTCGTATTTCTTTTTCTATATCTTCAGAAGTCGCATTAAAATTCATATCGATGATTAGAGCCATTCCGCCTGGTTTCAATACTCTGTACATTTCTGAAAGTGCTGTTACTGGATCTTTAAAGTTCTTGAATGCAGCACTACAAACAATAAAATCAAATGTATTATCACCACAAGGTAAATTTGATGCATTTCCTTCTTTAAAATCAACTGAGACATTTGCTTCCTTCGCATTATTTTTTTCAATGTTAACAAAATCTAGACTTAACTCTACTCCTGTAACATCAAACCCCATTTTTGCAAGTTCAATAGACAAATATCCCGGTCCAGGAGCTACTTCTAAAATCCTTGCCCCAGCTTCAACTAAAGTATTAATTTCGTAAGCATATTCTTGCATTTGAGTCATACGACTTCTTCGTGAATTTTTGTCATACCATTTTGCTGTTCGGCCGTAAATTCCAACATCTTTTTTCTTCCGCATATTTTTCATCATACGATTCACCTAATCTCCTTTTTATCTCATCAATCATTGTTAACAAGGATTATTATTTAAATTTATAACTAATAAGTAATTTGTTTGTGTAAATTAGTGCTACAACTTTAAAGTAGTTTCCATTTCTTGTACAATAAGAGAACAAAAACATCTAACAACGTTAGTTACCTAACATCGTTAGATTATCATCTAACACTGTTAGAGTCAATGGAAATTATTAAATTTTTGGAGAGATTTTATGGCTATAACTAAAGAAGCAATTGTAAAGGCATCGCTTGAAATATTAAATCGAGATGGAATTAGTAACTTGTCGATGCGTACATTAGCAAAGGAGCTTGAGATCAAAGCTGCCTCATTGTATTGGCATATTAAAGATAAACAGGCTTTGTATGATTTAATTGCTGAGCACTTAAATAATGAAATTGTCTTACCGGAAGAAATTGATGATGCAAAAGAGGCTTTAACAGCACTTGCATTTGAAGTACGTAGAGTTTTATTAAAGACAAGAGATGCAGTTGAGGTATTTGCACAGTCAATGCCAACTACTCCTAGTAGATTAAAAGCAGTCAAATTCACATTAGAAAATTTGACTAAATACGGTGTATCTGATAAAAACTGTTTAGTTGCTGGTAACCTTTTTAACAATTATGTCTTATCATTTGTAGCGGACGAACATCGTGCAAAACAATTCACGTTCACTCCGGAAGAAATTACAGCTTTTACTTCATTTTTTGGTGAACAATATCATTATAGTTTTGATTTTGAAGAACAATTTCGATATGGATTAAGAGTGTTATTTGCAGGATTACATACTGAGTAAATTAAAACGTCACATCNNGATGTGACGTTTTAATTTACACTATAAAAGAAACTGTTTTATTTAGTATTATGATCCATTCTTGAAATAAATGAATCGAATATTTCATCTGTAAAAACGGCAAATTGAAGAAGTTTTTTAGACTTTAATACAATAATTCCACTCTAAAATAGTCTTTCTAAATCCATAAAAATATTTATTTACTACTTATCTACTATTGAAAAAAGAGCTGATTAAAGTTCAGCCCTTTAACTTTTATTAAATAAATCATGTAGCTTACTCGAGAAATTATACATTTTTTGAGTTAACAACCGGTTTCCCATCTCTATCTAATAATGGGGTTAGACCTCCAGCATAACCGTCCCAACTAAATAAGTATTGTACACCGGTCTCTTTATCTTCTAATATTTTTATCCCAGACAACTTACCCTCTTTATAGATTACATTAAATCTATTTTCTGAATCCTTACCAAACATTTGTATCATCCCCTCCATACAAAGTAGCTTTGATCTTTATCTTTAATCAAAACGTACTGTATCAAATCCTTCAATTATATCCTCTAATTCAGTTAAAAAATTAATTTGCACTGGACCAGGAATTTGGTCCATCCATCTTTTTATTTCAGGCAACTCTTCAGCATCCTCTATATTGGACGGTTTTGGGTCAAGAGATTCCCACCACTTTTTTAACTCATCAATAAATTCATAGAAGTAGCGTTCAAATCTTTCTGCCCACTCTGCTCCTTCATCATCTGTTGTTTTTTGCATCATACTCCATGCTTCCATTGCTATTTCAAAGTATTCATCAATCTTTTTCATTTCTGTTTCCTTTCTTAGTAGTTCAAAAAATACGGAACTATCTACTCTGTTATATTACTTTCTTTTATAAAATGCGTAAGAAATTGTCATTTGTAAACATGACAGTAATTTAGAATCTAGGTCGATCATTATTATGTGTATGCCTTGTAATTTCTTCATGCAATTCTTGTCTTTCCGATTTATCTGGTGCTTTTGTACCGAATTTTTTTTGCATAAAGAAACCAAATGCAATTGCAACAAGTACAAATCCCCAAAATAAATAACCAAATAACGTCAATTAAATCCCTCCATTAATTAAAATTATATTGGTTCCATAACATATGGTAGTTTCATCTAATTAAAAGAAGATTCTAGATAAGTAAAAAGTCGACTATAAGTTGACTTTAGTGTTAACCCACACATTTGCTAGTTTTTTATTTTATATATATTCTAAACGCTAATTTAATGATCTTAATGAAAAACTTTTTTTATTAATTCAATTATTAACGGCATCAATATTAATACTGTTGAGCAAGAAATTAAAAGTCTAGTGACTATTTTAGATAATTTCTCCCTTCCTTTTCCATTATACCATCCACTAAATTGTATTTTGTTTCGATATAAGACAAATATTAAAACAAGGATCCCTATAGAACTCCACCATCCAGAATTATTAAGATTCACACCTATTTCTTCATATACTTCTGTTAAAATTGATGAAAATAAAGCACCTAGTAACCCAACAATCAATATAATTCTAAGCAATTCTAATAATGAACCAAGTGAAACTGATATTGACTTCATTTTACGCCTCCATAAATTACTTATATCTTTTTTAATAAGTTCAATTTAATTTATATTCTATATCTGGTAATTTTCCTCTTTTTTCTTTTAATCATATAAAATCAACTGCACACTAATTTTTAGCCAAAAAATCTCATATGTACAAGTGTAAAACCATTATTAAAAAATATTAATTAATTTTCATCATACATCATTTTAGAATCTAATCTTTGAATTACGATAAAGCTAATAATGAAAGAAAAAAGAATAAAATAAAGATGAGGTTGGTAATTAAGTGAAAAAGTTGTTAAAAATACGGTAGCAAATGGTGAAATTAAAATACTCCCCCATTTATTTTTAGTAAACAAATACATTGAAATTGTAAATAAGATTGCTGCTATTACCGCTGATAATATAGGAAATAATTGACCTTCACCAACAATTATATACCGATCATAGAAATATGTTAAAGATTCCATGTGCTCTCCCCTTCAAACTTAGAATACATTTACAATTTATTCGATTTAATTCTTATTTTCCCTCTAAAAGTCTATAAATGGTCTTCATTCTTCTCGAACAATTTGATATTTAGTTTAAGGAAAACACCATTCAAATATAACACTAGCCAGTATAGTAATATTGCTATTCAAAAATGTGTATGTGATCTATTTAAGAATAAAGTATAAATTAATAGAAAATACTATTGTATGATTTATTAATCGCTAGGTGGGATACTTTGTATAATCAAATCGTAAAATCTATACCCAATTTACTTACAATTTGTAATTTATTATGTGGTGTTCTCTCAATCACTTTCAATATGAGTGGATTAGTCATCATTGCCTCTATTTTTATTTTTATTGCTGCTATTTTTGATTTACTTGATGGTAGAGTTGCAAGAAAACTAAAAGTGAATAGTGAATTTGGTGTAGAATTAGATTCTTTAGCGGATATTGTTAGTTTCGGAGTCGCCCCTGCCCTTTTATTTCTTTCCATTTCAGCACCGTCTATTTTAACTTCTTTTGCATTCATCCTTTTTCCTACGATGGGAGCGTTAAGATTAGCTAAATTTAGTGCAAAGCCAACAATAGGTTATTTTAAGGGACTACCTATTCCGGCCGCTGGTTTACCATTAGCTGGTATGGGTATGTTTCTATATAGTAATGCATGGATTACCTTAATTTTAGCTTTCTTAATGGTTAGCCCGATCAGATTTAAAAAACTTTAACAAATACATATTCGAAATAGAAAATGCTATTACCTTTTTTAGAGGAAATAGCATTTTTAATTTATATATAAAATCATAATAATTTATACTTTACTAAATGAATTGATTGCGTTTTTTAAAGTGTAAAGTTTGGCTGTAAAAAGATAAAGTTCATTAAAATTATTTTCAACGTATTCATCAATAATGCTTAAACCTTTTATAAAATTATCAATCAATAAATATGTATATTTTTCATCCCAGTCAAACCGATTAATTCTAATCAGTTCATCTACTAACACTTGAAACCTATATTCCTCAATTAATAGTTTTATTTGAAAAATTTTATCTTTATTATTAAACGATGTATATTTACTATTTTCATAGCTTTTATAAACTAATTTTATAAAATCATTTAGATCCTCAGCCAACATATTTGCTTTTTGCATCTCAAATTTCATTTCCCTCATCCCCTAAAATGTAAAAAATATACATCACTAAGAAGAGTGTATGTTTTTATTTTAAATCATAACACAAACAATTCAATTAATCCCGTATCCTTCCTCATATCCTATACGAAATTGATTTTGAAATTTGATAGTTTTGGAAAAAGTTTTTAAAGAGTAGAAATAAAATAGTAACCATAATAGTGACACTATATTATGCTAAAACTTGTTTTATTAGAATCATCTATTAAAAAGAATTATTATTTTCCCTAGTAGTAATGATTATTTGTACTTTTGTTGTTCAAGTCGTTATTGAAAATCTTTTCCTCGATATACAGTTGACGATGGGTCCGAAGCATACTCTCCGCAGTTTCGAAGCGCTGAACGATCTAGCACCCGTTTCCCATCGGTTGTAATAGCGATTGCTCCAATTTCGGGAACAATGCAACCAATGGCTCGTACTCGATTGATTTCTTTTTGGATTTCTTGTATGATTCGTTTCCCGAACAGTCGTTTGTTTTGATGTTGTTGGTTCACAACCATTGTGGCCAAATAAAGATACACTTGATTACCTTTTTTGTACGGAACGATGTGATGACACAATTCCTTTTCATCGAGTTCACCTACGAGGTACATTTCAAAACTTTCCTGATCCAACCCGAAAAACGCAAGGAAACCTTGAATCCCTACTTCATTTTCTAGTACACGGTAGATCTCATTGTTTCGCTCCCAAGCTGTTTTTACAAAATCCATCGTCACTTGCCACTCGGGTGGATATACGCTTGCATCAAGACTAAGTAACGCTCCAAAATCATCTTCCGTAGCGAATCGAAAGGTCTCCATACTCTTCATTCCTTTCTTAATTTGATCGAGTTACATATTTATATACTCCATTAAAGTGTTACGCTTTTTAGGTTTTGTATATTAAAATCTTATTATCCATTATGCGAAATTTTCCGTCAAATTGCTTTTTATTTTTGACCAGTAGATATAAAAAAAGAGATGCCAATTCATACAAGAATAACATCTCTAAACTATCGAAATATTTAATTTCTCTTGATTAACTTAAAGGATTTGCATCAATCCTATTTAATATAAGTCAAACCAATACGATTATTAAAAATTTGATTTCTATTTTTAAAGATAAATGAACCGTCAGCATAATCAATTACTAGTTGCTCTTCATAAACATCTTCAAAATTTTTATTTACCATAAATTCAAATTGGTCTCCAATAATCATTTTTTCATTTGGACCGCATTCTCTTTTATTAATAACTTTAATTTCGTAAATGTTATTAACTACATCACAGCTTCCACGGTCAAACTCTAATTGAAGTATTTTATTTTGATCTACGCTTGCAAGTATTTCTTTTGCTGCATCTGTTATTTTAAAATCCATATTAAAATCTCCCCAATTCTATTAAGCGTTTAAGAACTTGACGCATACTGCTTCAGGAACTTGTACATCTGATTGAATAACAGTTAGTTTTCCTGTAGTTGTATTTCTTGAATATAAAACTAGATTACCTGACATTTCATTTGAACCAACTAAATAATTTCCAGAAGGATCTAAAACGAAATCTCTTGGCCAGTTCCCTTCACTTGAAGCGATTTCCACTAATTCAAGTTTTCCAGTATCTTGATTTACACTAAATACTGCGATACTATTATGTCCACGATTTCCTGCATAGACGAATTGTCCATCACTTGAAATATGGATGGCACTCCCTTGATTGTTTTCAGTAAAATCACTTGGAATTGTAGAGATATACTGAAGTTCATTAAAGCTTCCTTCTTCTTCATTAAATTGAAGAGCAATTACTTCTGAGCTAAGTTCAGTCATAATATAAGCAAACTTTCCATTCGGGTGGAATGTAATATGGCGTGGTCCGCTTCCAGGCTTAACAGAAAGACTACTTACTTCAACTAACGAATCACCTTCGATTTTATATGTAACTAATTTATCTATTCCTAGGTCAATCGCCACAACATATTTTTCATTTAGTGTATAACCAGAATAGTGTGCATGTGGTTTTTCTTGTCTTTCTTTATTTGGACCTGTTCCTTCATGCTGCATAATAGATTTAACAACACTTGCAAAACCATTCTCTTGATTAATTTTATATAATTCAATTGTACCTTTGTGATAATTCGCTGTAACTATATTTTGCTTATGGCTGTCAACGCTAATATGACAAGGTGAAGCGCCTTCAATAAGCTGTTCATTTAATTTTTGAAGCTCACCACTGTTTTCATTGATTGAATACGTAGCGATTCCACCTAAATTACCATCTTTTACTACAGCATATAAATTTTTATTGTCCTCACTAATAGCTAAATATGTCGGATTTCCCAGTTCAGCAACTGGTTTAACATCTGTAATTCTATCTATTTCAGTATCTAATGTAAATTGATAAATACCTTTACTTTCACTTTTTGTATATGTACCTACATAACCAACAAATTTTTGATTCGAATTCATTATTATTCCTCCTCTATTCCTTATTTTTTATGTAAATACCCCCACTTCAAAAACGAGAAAGTTTCATGAAGATGGGGGTTTATACTTATTTAAGATTCATATGCTTTTAAAAATTATAATGTTGTTTTTGCCCAGTCAGCAGCAAATTTCTCAATACCTTGATCTGTTAAAGGGTGTTTTGATAATTGTTCAATTACACTGTAAGGAATTGTTGCAATATGAGCTCCAGCTAATGCTACTCGAGTAACATGGTCAGGGTGACGAACTGACGCTGCAATAATTTGAGTGTCCATGTTATGAACACGGAATAATTCAGCAATTTTAGCAACTAATAAAACGCCATCTTCAGAAATATCGTCTAAACGACCTAAGAATGGAGATACATACGTAGCACCTGCTCTTGCTGCTAATAAAGCTTGGTTAACAGTGAAGATTAGTGTTACGTTTGTTTTAACACCTTTTTTAGTTAAGTAGCGGCAAGCTTCTAAACCAGCAAGTGTCATTGGTAATTTGATTGTAATATTTTTATCGCCACCATTAATTTTAATAAGCTCATCAGCTTCAGCAATCATTTCTTCAGCAGATACCGCGTTTGGCGTTACTTCTGCAGAAACAGATTCTACTTCAGGAACTAATTTTAAAATTTCTTCGATACGGTCTTCGAATTTAACTCCTTCTTTTGCTACTAAAGATGGGTTTGTTGTTACTCCAGATAATACACCCATTTTGTAAGCTTTTTGAATGTCTTCTACATTAGCTGTGTCAATAAAAAATTTCATTTCTAATTTCCTCCAATTTTTAGGGATATTTCCTATTGTATACTTTATTTATTTCTTTTCAACTGCATGTCCACCAAATTCATTACGAAGAGCCGCAACAACTTTACCTGTAAACGTATCATTATCTAATGAACGGTAACGCATAAGTAGTGACATTGCGATTACTGGTGTAGCAGCTTGAAGATCTAAAGCAGTTTCAATTGTCCATTTACCTTCACCAGATGAATGCATTACACCTCTAATTTCATCAAGTTTTGCATCTTTAGAGAATGCATTTTCAGTTAATTCCATTAACCAAGAACGAATGACTGAACCATTGTTCCATACTTTTGCAACTTTTTCATAATCATAATCAAAGTCACTTTTCTCTAATACTTCAAATCCTTCACCAATTGCAGCCATCATACCGTATTCGATACCATTATGAACCATTTTTAAGAAATGTCCACTACCAATTTTACCAGCATATAAGTAACCATTTTCTACTGAAGTATCTTTAAAAATTGGTTCTACGATATCCCAAGCTTCTTGGTCACCACCAACCATGTAACATGCACCATTACGTGCGCCTTCCATGCCGCCAGAAGTACCAGCATCCATGAATCGGATACCATGTTCTTTTAGTTCATTATAACGTCTAATAGACTCTTTATAGTGTGAGTTTCCTGCTTCAATTATGATATCGCCTTCTGATAAGAATGGTTTAACATCATTAATAACAGAATCAACCACACCATGTGGTACCATAATCCAAAGTACTCTTGGTGTATCAAGATTTTTAACTAAATCTTCTAAACTTGAAGTACCGATCGCACCAAAGCCTTTCATTTCTTCTACTGCAGCAGTATTTAAATCAAATGCTACTACTTCATGATTATGATCCATTAAATTTTGACCTAAATTAAGACCCATTTTACCTAAACCAACTAAGCCGACTTTCATTATGTTATCCTCCCAAAATATCTTCTGTACTATTAATGTTTTTCTCTAAGTTAAAATTTTTATGATATAAAAATCAATTAAAAATCTTTTGATTAAGAATTTAATAAAGCTTTACTAATATTTACTACATTGTTCGTACAAAAACCAAATAATTCCATCACTTCATTTCCTGTACCAGATGCTCCAAAGGTCTCTATTGAGATTTTTTTACCTTTGAAACCAACATAGCGTTCCCAACCAAGTGAAATACCCATTTCGATTGAAACACGGTTTAACATATTTGATGGTAAAACTGACTCTTTATATTCGTCTGATTGTTTATCAAATAATTCCCAACTTGGCAATGCTACAACACGTACTGATAAGTTTTCTTTTTCTAATTCATTTTTACTGTTCACAGCAAGCGACACTTCTGAACCAGTAGCAATTAAGATTAAATCTGGTTGATCGTTTGTTTCTGTTAAAACATATCCACCTTTTGAAAGATTATCTAATCTAGTAGCTGTTTCTTCAAATACTGGTAAGTTTTGACGACTTAATACTAAAGCAATTGGCCCTTTTGTATTTTGTAATGCAAATGCCCAAGCATTAGCTGTTTCATTTGCATCAGATGGACGAATTACTGTTAAACCAGGAATAGCACGTAATGCTGCTAAGTGTTCAACTGGTTCGTGTGTAGGACCGTCTTCACCAACCGCGATAGAATCATGTGTAAATACATAAGTTACTGGTAATTTTTGTAACGCTGCTAAACGAATTGATGGACGTAAATAATCATTAAATACAAAGAATGTACTTACAAACGGTTTAACTCCACCATGTAATGCCATACCATTTGCTGCTGCACCCATTGCATGCTCACGTACACCATAATAAATATTGCGTCCAGCATATGATTCTACAGCAAATTTACTTTCATCTTTAATATCTGTCATTGTTGAATGAGATAAATCTGCGCTTCCGCCGAAAATTTCAGGAACTGATTGAATGTAATGATTGATTGCCTCTCCACTCGCAACACGTGTTGAAATAGCTTTGTCTTGGTCAAAAGTTAATAAATCATTTGTATCGATTAAAACTTCATTAGTAATCGCTTTTTCAAGTTGAGCAGCTAGTGCTGGATAAGCTTCACGGTAAGAATTAAATAATTCATTCCACCTAGCTTCTTTTTCACTGCCTTTTTCTTGTAATTCTTTGAAATGTAATTTTACTTCTTCTGGTACGTAGAAATCTTCCTCGTAGTTCCAGTCATAAGCTTTCTTCGTTTCTTTTGCTTCTTCAAGGCCTAATGGGTTACCGTGGGCTTTGTTTGTACCAGCCACTTTTGGACTTCCATATCCAATAATTGTTCTGATTTCAATAATTGTTGGTTGATCTAAATTTTGTTTAGCTAATTCGATTGCTTTCGAAATTTCTACATGATCGTTTCCATCTTCTACTCTTAAATATTGCCAGTTAAATGATTCTGCTCTCTTTTTCATATCTTCAGAATAAGAAAGATTTAATGTTCCATCTAATGAAATATCGTTTGAATCATACAGAACTACTAGCTTACCAAGTTTCATATGACCAGCAAGTGACATCGCTTCGTATGCTACACCTTCCATTAAATCGCCATCACCAACTAAAGCGTAAGTGAAGTGATCGATAATTGAATGGTCTGCTTTGTTAAATTTACCTGCTAAATGAGCTTCAGCCATTGCCATACCTACCGCAGTAGCAATCCCTTGTCCAAGAGGACCAGTAGTAGCTTCTACACCATCAGTGTGTCCAAATTCAGGATGGCCTGGTGTTTTACTATTTAATTTACGGAAATCTTTAAGATCTTCAATTGAAACATCATAGCCTGCAACGTGTAGTAAGCTATATAACATACTTGAACCATGACCAGCTGACAAAACAAAACGGTCACGGTCAAACCATTTAGAACTTTTTGGACTATGTTTTAAATGATCTGCCCATAAAGCGTATGCCATTGGCGCAGCACCCATTGGTAAACCAGGATGACCAGAATTAGCCTGATTGATTGCATCAATTGAAAGTGTACGGATTGTATTAATTGATAATGTAGAAATCGAACTCATAATTTAAATACTCCTTTTTAGATCTGTTTTATTGTTTTCTGTTGCTTGTACAAAGTCTGTATCTAACCACCATTTGAAACCATCTTCTGCTAATAATTGTTCAGCAGCTTCTGGGCCAAACGAACCGGATTTATAAGTTTGAAGTGGTACTAAGTTTTCTTCAAATGCTTCTAAAATTGGTTGAACCCATTGCCAAGATAATTCTACTTCATTCCAATGAGCAAAAAATTTCGAATCGCCTCGTAATGCATCGTAAACTAATAACTCATATGCTTCTGGACGATCTTCGTTATTAGCAAAATACTCAGCTTTTACAGGTTCAATATTGCCTTCTACGTTTTTACTATTTAAATAGAAGGAAACTCTTTCATTCGGATTAATTTCAATAACCAATAAATTTGGTCCATTGTTTGATTTGTTCTTTTTTGAAAGGTTTTGAATCGGACTTTTAAATTCAAATACGATTCGAGTAGATTTTTCTTTCATTCTCTTACCTGTACGGATATAGAATGGAATTCCCTTCCAAAAATTATTTTCTATCAATACTCTAGCTGCTACATAAGTATCATTTTGTGAAGAAAACTCGATACCTGGTTCTTGTCTATATGCAACTACTTTCTTACCGTTCAGTTCACCAGAACCATATTGACCTCGAACTACATGAGAAGCCACTTCTTCTTTTAGCAATGGTCGAAGCGATTCAAGTACCTTTTTCTTTTCAGCTCTAACATCACTTGCAGTGTTCTGATTAGTTAGGTGCATCGCTGACATCATTAACATTTGAAGCATATGATTTTGGAACATATCTCGAATTGCTCCAGATTTATCATAATAACCCGATCGTTCTTCAACTCCGACTGTTTCACTAGCCGTAATTTGAACGTTTGCGATATATTGATTGTTCCATAATGCTTGTAATACCGGGTTAGCAAACTCTAATGCTTCTAAGTTTTGAACCATTGGTTTACCTAAATAATGATCAATTCTAAAAATCTCATCTTCTTTAAAAGATTTACTTAATTTTTCATTTAACTCTCTTGCTGTTTTCAAATCACGTCCAAAAGGTTTTTCGATAATTAGACGTTTCCAGCCTTTTGTAGTACCAAGACCACTTTCCTTAATATTTGATGCAATGACATCAAAAAATTCAGGTGCTACTGATAAATAAAATAATCGGTTTTCAGGAATCTGTAATTCCTGCTCTCTTTCTTTTACTAAATCTAATAAATCAACGAATCCTTCTTTGTTCGTGATATCTAGTTGTTGATAGCGAATTGAATCTAGAAATTCTTGGACCATTTTTTGATCATCTAAAGAACGTCTTGAAAAAGTAATTAGTGATTGCTTTACTTGATTCTGAAATTCGTTATCTGAAAAATCTTTCCTACCAATTCCTATGATTGAAAAAGACTCAGGCATCTTTTGGTCAATATATAAATTATATAAAGCAGGATAAATTTTTCGTTTTGCTAAATCGCCAGTGGCTCCGAACAATACAAATGACATAGAATCCATTAACTTACCCCCCTTAAGTCGATCTTTTAAGTTGTGATTCTGATAATAAAAATATATTTTCAAACGATCTTTATCTTTTATATCGAGATAATACTAGTTCAAATAATTCATTTCAATTAGTTATTCGGAAAATATTTTTTACCCAAACTAATAATACAAGAAAAAAATTTTTCTTTCCAATAAAATGCTTATGTTTCTATTAATTGGATTTTCATTAACTTCATTAAAAAAAAAGCCTTAATTAATTTTTTACGTTAATTAAGGCTTTGAAATCTTTTTTTATTTTGAAGATTATGTAAAAATCATACGTAGTGTTGTTAATATTAAACCAATAATAAAACCACAAACGGCTCCATTAACCCGAATCCAAGTAATATCCTTACCAATTTTATTTTCTAATAAGTCTGTTATTTCTTCAGTAGATAATTTTTCAATGTTGTATTTTACTAAATCACCAATTTTATGATGATATTTTTCAATTGTATTGATTAGAAGTTTCTTAAAACTTAGCTCAACATTATCAATCCAATTAGAATTTTTAGTGAAAATAATAATTTTTTGGATAGTATTTAAAATAAATTCTTCATCATTTATCTTATTTCTAAACAATTTTATTGCTTGATCTACAAGATATTCATACCCTTTATGTTTCCATTCGTCTAATTGACGAATAATATTTTCATTCGATTTATTTTTTTGGGCTTCCATTCGAATAAACGATAAGATGAAATTTCTTCGATCACTATTAGGATCCTTTAACTCAGAAAGCAAGTCTAATAGTCCACTATGTATAAATTCAGTTATCTTTTCCTCACCAATCATCGGTAAAAAAGCTTTAATCATAAAAAACTTTCGTTCGATAAATTGAATAACCTCTTTGCCAATTAATTCTTTAATATGGGGCAGGCTTACGGTTTCTACGATTTTATTAATTAAAAACTCATAAGTCTTTGAATCCCATTCTTTTTCAATTACAGTATCAACTGCGTTACTTAATAATCTCTGAGAGGAAATAGAATCAATGGTCGGTTTAAATGAATTTAAAAGAAACTTTTCAATTGTTTCATCTTGAATAGACATACCAAATTGTTTTATTGAATGAATCATTTTATTTCTTGATTCTTCATTTTCTACTAGTTGTTCAAATGCACTAATCCCTTGATGGATCCATTCACGTTCTTCTACTTTTTCAATTAAACTTTCCTTACTTAGCCATTGATTATTTAGTGTATTTAAAATACTGTCTGTAATTTTCTTTCTATTTTTTGGTAATAAAGCAGTATGAGGAATTGGTATACCTAGCGGATGACGAAACATTGCAGTAACAGCAAACCAATCTGCAAGACCACCAACTAAAGCTGCCTCAAAACCACCAGAAAGAATTTGTAATAATTTAGATTGAAACGGCGCCGTAGCAGCAAACCCACATGTTGCAACTAATAGAGATAGATTAGCTAGCCGTTTTGAATTTTTTTCTTTCATTACCTAAAAGCCTCCTAAATCTGTTTGAAAATAGTATATCATTCCTTTTATTTATTTTCTAAAATCATATTTAATAAAATTTATTATTTATGTAATTTGCCATAAATTGATTTATGACAGCATGAAGAGTTAAATAGTTAAGTACTGTTAAGCCTATAACGAGAAAAAGACTGTTTTCACAGTCCCAATGAATAGAGTGTTCTTCTATTAGCTGTTTGAAGCTTCTGACAGTCTGAAGTAACTAAAAATGCAATTGAAAATGATGACAAGTTATATGCAATCTATTTTTAAGATAAAATCTATGCGCTTCATATCGCTGAACTCCAGAATCTAAGTGGAATTGTTCACAATTATTCTCTTTTGCTTCTTTAATTAACCAATCCCATAAAAGTTGTGCATAGCCGTTTTTACGTTGGTTTTCGCTTGTAATTAAATCGTCAACATAAAAATATTTCCCCCATGCTAATGACTCAGTAATACGATAGCCAGCAACCGCTGTTACCACTTCATTTTCTAATACAGCTACAAGATGATAATTATTTGAATTTATTAATCTGTTTATCGTTTCAACAAAGTCATCTTCTCTTAAATTTGGACGCAATTGACTTACTGTTTGAAACGTTTTCAAAATATCTGAATTACTTTGCATTAATTTTACTTCTGCCATCTTTTCGCTCTCCTATTCACAAATCAACCTTCTTTAAAACATTAAATTTTATTCAATATTTTACCATTTTTTTGAAGTTATTTGTTTTTTATTTAAGGTTTAAGGTTCAAATCCAACTTTACTAATAAAAATCCGGTCTTCTAAAAAATATTTCTTAAAGCGTTCATAAACTAGCAGATAAGCTTCGGGACTATACCATTCTTCTAAATTGAGCTGAGTATATTTTTGCTCGATACCAAGTCGAGTCGTCCGTTTCCCGCCACTTCCATCACCCATCATAAAATCGTCTATACAAACTCTATTAACAATTCCCGATAACATTGATGGAAAATCCTCACTACTAGGTAAAATAGGCGCAATAGTAGCTTGTGTCGGAATACCAGCTTTTACAAGTTCTTCCAGCGTTTTTATTCGAGCACCAATTGGAGGTGCAAAAGGCGAGAAATACTTTCTAATCTCATCTAAATCTGTTTCAACTGTCATACTTACTCGTACCTTCTCTTTTAATTCCTTTAAAAGGTCAATATCTCTTTTTACAAGCGGACTCCGTGTTTGAACGAACAAAAAATCAGGCTGATTATGAACCATTACTTCTAATAGACTTCTAGTCAACTTCACTTTATATTCAATCGGTTGATATGGATCCGTACTTGAAGACATAAAAATGGTCACTTGCCCTTTGTTTTTTGACCTTGTTAATTCCTTCTCTAGTACTGTGGCTGCATTCTCCTTAATATCAACCCAACTGCCCCATTCTTCTTTTCGAAAAAGTGAAACTGGCATTTGCCTCACGTAGCAATATGAACAAGCAAATGAGCAACCCGTATAGGGATTTAAAGAGTGAGTATATCCAGATAGAAAACCAGTACCTTTATTTAAGATCGTTTTTGAATTTTTATAGATTACTTTGATTTTCATCTGGTCATCTCCGTTTTTAATTTTCTAGATTCAATTTTTAAAAGATTTATTTTCATCTCTAATCCACCGCGATAACCAGTTAATGCTCCGTCTTTTCCGATTACTCGATGGCAAGGAACAATGATAAGTAATGGGTTTGCTCCAATTGCTTTCCCGACTGCTCGAACAGCTTTTGGTTTATTTATATAATTTGCAACGTCTGAGTAAGTTTTAGTTTCTCCATAATTTATCGAGCAAAGTGCAATCCATACTGAATTTTGAAATTCTGTGCCGCGAAAATCCAAGTTAATCGTAAAATTTGAACGTTTTCCTTCTAAAAATTCTATCAATTCTGTCTTATAATCTTCCATCATTGTGTCATCTTCTACTATTTCAAATTTAGGGAAATATTTATCTTTAAATACTAGTAGTTCCTGAATGCCTTCATTTTGCGTTCCGACGAAACATAACCCTTTTGTTGTTGAGGCAATATGAATCTTCCATTCTTTTTGTTCGATTAATGTCCAAAATAATGTTTCAGTTGAATTTTTAAGCAATTTCATTCTCCCTTTTGATACTAATTTTTCATCGACCTATTTAATTCATATTATAAACTTAAATAGGTCCAATGGAGTGTTATTAGAATGAAAGAGCAAGATTTTGAAAATACCTTACTAAAAAAAACAATAGATTTGCTCTATTGTTTAAGCGACTAGTAACTTAGGATTGCAATTTAATTTCGCTTCTCAATCATTTCTGTAATCAGTTTTTCAGCTGCACTTCTATATAAATTGCTCATATTTATGAACGAAGTAATCAGTAGTAATTTCTCAACATATTCTTTACTTTCATCATCTATTCGATCTAACTCTTGATTTACGCTTTCACTTGATTGTTGAAGATCATTTTTAAATTTTTCTAGGCTGAGTTCGTTTAAATGTAAAAAACTATTATAAACATCATCAATATTTATTTGATTGTTTTCTAAAACTCTTTGATTTAACCCATTTAAAGTTTTATTTATGTCGTTTATCGATAGTGCACCTTTTAAATGATAAATTAAGCTAATTAAAATAATATGGTTCTTTGTGTATTTCTTATTTTTTATTGGAAAAAGCAGTTTTGCCTTAGAATAGTTATTAATCATTGTTTTTGTAAGTACTTTTTCGTCTGAATTCGGTTTCGAAAATTTATTATCAAATAGCTGGATTACTTGATCCATATATAGATCTAGATTTGGAATTTCCTCTAATGTAATTTTCTTGTCTAGCTCTAATTGTTCAATTATTTCATTTATATTGTTCATTTTTCATCCTCATTTATATGTCATTTACCTGTTAATAATATCATATTAAAAGGGGAGTTTAAACACTTGACTACATAATATAGTTGATGATAACTTTATATGTAGTTATTAAAACTACGTAACATAGTCGGAGGAGATACAATGGAGAACTTTATGCGTGAACCAATTAATTCTTTAACACATTTAATTGGAGCAGTACTATCACTTTTTGGGTTAATAGCGATGATCTTAAAGTCTACTATTTCTGGTGGGAGTGTTCTACAAACTTCAGCAGTTATTGCTTTCGGTATCAGTATGATTCTTCTCTACGCGGCTTCAACTACTTATCATATGGCAATCGCTAGTGATAAAATAATAGCTTTTTTAAGACGGATGGATCATTCAATGATTTTTGTCTTAATCGCAGGTACATATACTCCTTTTTGCATCATTAGTCTAAATGGAAAAATGGGATGGATCATTTTTTCGATTGTTGCTTTTATTGCTTTTTGTGGTGTTTTATTTAAATTGATTTGGTTTAACTGCCCAAGATGGTTATCTACAACTCTTTATATCGCTTTAGGTTGGATAATTATTATCGCTTCAGCACCCTTATCTGATGCGATTAGTATGAAGGGAATGTTCGCGCTTATTTTAGGTGGAATTTTTTATACTGTTGGTGGCGTCATTTATGGAATTAAACCTAAATTCTTATCATTTAGAAATTGGGGATTCCACGAAATTTTTCATATTTTTATTATGCTTGGAACTCTGTGTCACTTCTTCTGTGTTTATTACTTTGTAATCTAAATAAATATGAAACCATCCATTCGTAAAATGGATGGTTTTTATTTTAATATGCCCGAACCGTCAATTCTCACTTCAACTTTTGGTTTAATTGTAATTTTTTTATAGTCTTTATTCCAATCTAGTTTTTTCCATACATCTGGATGAAATGATATTAACTGTCTTCCAACTCCTAAAGCATCACAATTCGATTCTTGTAATGTCTTAATAACTTTTTCAGCTTTTTTTGTTAATTGCTTTGATAATTCTTTGTTTAACTTATCAATTTCTTTTTTTGAATCTAACTTATCATGAGCGTACTCAAGTGTATCAACTTCTAGTTTTAAATTTAATTTTACCGTTATTTTATTATCTTTTGAAACTTCAATTTTCATTTCCGGATCATTTTTTTTCACTTGAATCGAAATATATCTTTCTCTAACGTCTTTTTCTTTCGGACTAACTTCAATATTAAATCTTGCGAATTTCTCCATTCGATTTTTAAATAAAAGTAGCAAAGTAGGTTCATCATCCAACAAATTATACCCAGTATATTTGTGCTCGTTAAATAAAGCTAAGCCAGATATATCAATCAGTTTCTCATCCACTATTTCAATTAGCGGTAACATAATATCTTCACCTGGATCGAACATAATGGTACAAATCGTTTGAACGTTTTCAATTGGAACGATCGTATGGCTTTCAGCAGTTGTTACTAAATTCAAAATTTCTTCACTAACGAGTGTTGCCTCTACTTTATTTAATTTTAAAATTTCTTCTGCTTGCCCCTTTGCTACAATAACTTTAGCGCCTAATGAACTTCTTGGGTCTCGATAAACGATGTCGAAAATCGGATAAATATCCTGTTTTGCCAATTCATTTCCTAGTAATAATACCCTAGTTTTATTCGTAGCAAAGTCACCTGATACTTTCCGAGTCACTTTTAATTTCGCATCTCCAGGTGTTTTTCCACTAGCATTCACAATAACGTTAGTTGATTTCACTTGTGAGGGATCACTCCCTCCTTGGCTATTTGTCTTAATGACTGCTGTTACTCTTACATTATTATCTTCTGCTAAATCATATCCCGCGCTATAAACTAGCCTAGATTCCTTAAGAAGTCTTTGATCCCAGCAACTAGTTAAAAACAAATTACAAATTAATGTGATGATTACTAATTTATATTTCATATAAATTCCCATTTTCTTTCTTCTTCCTAATTACCGATACAATTAATAAAATTAAAGGAAAAATAAAGATAAATAAATAACTTGTATAAGAAAGATATGTTCCAAATTTCATTACAAATTCTTCATTTTGAGGTACAAATAGGCAGATAATCACGATGACTATTCCTGTAAAAATAGTAGTTTTATGATGGTTTTTAAATTTTAAGAGTTTGCATATACCGAAACATGTTAAGTATAAGTAGGTCACAAAAGAAGTCAAAATCGGTACAACCCAAATAGATAAAAAAACTAGATCTAATCTTTCAATCACTTCGTAGGATAAAGATTTTAATAAATATAAAATAGGCTCAGGTACAATTGCAATCTCTGCCTTGCTAAAGCTCATATAGCTAGTAATTAAAAAAAATGTATATAAAAGCGTTACAAAACTAATTGAGATCGTTCCGGCTTTTAAAATTTTGTTTGGCTTAGCTTTAATAAATGGAAATAATACTAAAATAAATTCAAATCCCATCATTGAAATCATTGCATCGTGAGCCCCGATTAAGATATTTTTTAATCCCGCTTGTCCGACTGGAAACAAATATCGATAATTTATATTATTAAAAGAACAGATTTCTAGAAAAATCAATAATAAAATAAGAATACACACAAATGTAAAAAATCGTGCGATTACTTTCATATTTTCTTTCGCTAAATATACGCCTGTCCCCACTATAAATAGAATTAAAACAAATGGTGGGGTAAATGTTAAGATCCACTTTTTTAAGGTCGAAACTGTGATTACAACAACATAAATTGAGACAATAAAGAAAAATAAGATGTAAAGATATGAAATTAAGATTCCTAAATATTTCCCTACAATTTTCGATGCATATCCATAAATCGTTTCATTAGGAAATCTAGTCCCAAGTAACCACATGATGAGTAATAGAAAAAAAATCCCGATTCCAGCTATTAATACAGAAATCCATCCATCATGTTCTGCATGCTTATGCACAACATATGGTAGAGATAATAAGCCAACACCTATTTGAGCTTGGATGATGACGAATGTAAATTGCGTTATGGAGAGCATCTTTTCATTTTTCATCATGTTCCCATCCCCTAGAATTATTTTCTCGATTAAATTTCTTTGGCAAAGATGCAAACGGTCGCTTTTTCATTTTCCAAGCTGGAGCGCGAACTACTGTATCTTTAAGATCCGATTTTCTAAACGGAGCAAATGGCGAAAAATAAGGTGTTCCGAACGATTCTAGCTTGCATAAATGAATCAATATAATACTAAGTCCAAATACGATGCCAATTAACCCAATTAATGATGCTGCAAACATTAATGGAAACCCAAGTAGCCTGACTGAAGTTCCTATTTCATTGTCTGGAACAACAAAAGATGCTATGGCTGTAAGTGAAATGACGACAATCATTGTATTAGAAACTAAATTAGCCTGTACAACAGCAGTTCCAATTACTAAACCACCTACAACACCTAAAGTTTGTGCGATTGGATTTGGAAGTCTTATTGCTGATTCTCTTAGTAATTCTAAAGTAATTTGCATTCCTAGAGCTTCTATTAATGGTGGGTAAGGAACGTTTTCTAGAGAGCTTTTCACGTTAAATACTAGATCTATTGGTATAATTTCAAAATGAAACGAGACTAATGCGATATATAAAGCAGGTAATGAAATTGCTATCAAAAAACTAACTAATCTTAATATGCGTGCAAATGAGGCAACCATCCATCGGCTATTATAGTCGTCTGGTGATTGATAAAATGAAAAAAATGTAATTGGTAATACAAGTGCGGAAGGGCTACCATCAGTTAAGATAGCAATTTTCCCTTCCATCAAATTGCCTGCTATTCGTTCAGATCGTTCTGTTGTCAGTATCTGTGGAAATGGTGAAAACGGATTGTCTTCGATGAATTCCTCAAGATTTCCTGGAGAATAGATGTAATCAACATTTATATATGAAAGTCTTCGATGGACCTCCTTAACTAACTCCTCATTGGCAATCGTATCAATATATAAGACTGCTAAGCACGTATCAGATTCTACGCCCAATGATAAAGTTTTAACCACAAGATTAGGATTACTAATTCTTCTCCTTATTTGATTAATATTTGTAACGATACACTCTACTAAACCATCATGTGAGCCTCTAATCGTTTGTTCACTACTAGGCTGTTCAATCGATCTATTTTGAAAAGAAGTAGTTTCTAAAATAAATCCAATTTTTTCATCTTCTGTAAAAATGACCGTATTGCCTTTCACAATACTGAGTATACATTCATCAAACGAATCCGAACTTTTAACATCTTTAATTGCTACAGTATTTGGAATCGTATCCTTTGAATTATTAATAATTTGTTGAATGATTTGAGTTTCTAGTGTATCTCTACCTACAATTGTACTGACATAGACAACTACAATTTTCTTATCTTGAAACATTAAATTTCGAGTAGTTAAATCACTAGAATTTAATAATGATTTTTTTACGTTTTCAATATTTTGGTCCAAATCGCGACTTATTTCAACTTTGGAATTCTGATTATTTTGGTTATGTTTAAACGAACGCATTTATACATTTCACCTATTTTCCAAACTCATACAATATATTAGACTTATTTTACGTTAAATAAGGGTTATTATTCATTTGTAAATTTACAACTTTAAGTTAAGGAAAATAGACTAATTACGTATTCATTCTAATTTTTGTTTTCATATAGTATTTGTACAGGCTATTTTCGAAAACTTTGTTTTTTTAAGAATATGTGTGAAAAGTTAAATACAACCGTTTCCTGTATAATGATGAAAATCAAAAGCCTCCTAATACACATTCACACTCTCGGCTTATAATCTCCCCTGATTCATTATTAGGTTTTTCACATTTTCATTCCTATCTATTAATTGAAGCCTTGTATGAAACATGAAAGAGGAATATATATGACAAATTTCGATCCAAGAAGGAATAAACCTTTACTTTATTATAAACGTGCATTATTAAATAATAGCTCGATTGTTAGTAATTCGGTGATTGGTGGTAATAAAGAAATTAGTTGCAACTTACCAACTGATCGCATTTACAATGTTGATAGTACAAGCGAAAGTAGTAATACAAATAATGATACGAGTGATAGCACTAATACAGATAATGATGTAATTGTTAGCACTAATACAGATAATGATGTAATTGTTAGCACTAATCCAGCAGAGAACGATGATATTAAAAGCAATTCTATTAAGATTAGTCCTATTGGTGGTAGTTACACAGACGGCATATCAATAGAACAAAGTAAAGACGGTCTTACAATCAATATTACAATTAACAATTATATTAATAATACACTTCTAGATTCAGCTACAAATCAAAATAAAGAATCAAAAAACCAATTTTCAATAGAAAATAATGAAAATTTGCCTACTATTCAAGATTCAATTATTAATAAGAATGAAGTAAAAGATTTTGAGGAAGAAGTAAGGGAAGAAGTAAGGGAAGAAGTAGCTGAAGAAGAGGTTGACCAATAGATACCTATCACTTTTAAAAAATTGATAAAAATCGATTTTCTATTAAACATATTTGAAGAATTAAATTATATTTAATTTTTTGGTCTTAATAAAAAACTAAACCGATACCTAAAAAGTATCGGTTTTTGAATAAAACTTTTTATTTATTTAATTCTTTTTTTCCAAATTCCTAGAATTACAGCTGTGATGATTGAACCAATTAATATGGCTAGTAAATATAGAACTGGTTTATTAACTAACGGTATAACAAATGCTCCTCCGTGTGGTGCTGGTAATGTAATACCAAATGCCATCGCAAGTCCACCGGCAATTGATGAGCCTATAACAGAACTTACGATAACTCTAACTGGATCAGCAGCAGCAAACGGGATTGCTCCTTCCGTTATAAACGAAATACCCATAACATAGTTTGTAATACCTGACTTACGTTCCATTTCAGAATACTTTGATCTAAAAATCGAAGTAGATAAAGCTATACCTAAAGGTGGTACCATTCCACCTGCCATTACAGCTGCATGTGGTGCAAAATTATTTGCTGCGATTGCTGCAATACCAAACGTGAATGCAGCTTTATTAATAGGTCCACCCATATCTACTGCCATCATTCCACCTAGGATTAAACCTAGCAAAATAGCATTACCACCACTTAAACTATCTAACCAATGAGTTAAAGCAGAATTCAAAAATGTTACTGGCGGATTCACTACTAATTCCATTAAAACGCCAGTAATTAATAATCCAAATACTGGATATAAAAGAACTGGTTTAATACCTTCTAATGCATTTGGTAACTTTGAAAATACTTTCTTTAGTCCAAGTACAACATAACCTGCTAAGAAACCTGCAATCAAACCACCTAAGAAGCCCGCACCAGCACTTGATGCTAAAAATCCTCCTACGACACCAGGTACAAATCCAGGTCGATCGGCAATTGAACTTGCAATAAAACCAGCTAAAATTGGAACTAAATAACTAAAAGCACCTGTTCCACCAATTTTCATCAGTAATTCAGCCACAGGACCTTTTGTATGAATTCCACCAAAAGCAAATGCTAGTGCGATTAGAATACCGCCTCCTACTACAAATGGTAGCATATTACTAACACCGCTCATTAAGTGCTTATAAATACCAGAACTTTGATTAGTAGAAGAACTTCGGCCATCATTTTTATTCGCATGAAAAATGGGTGCATCTTGTTTTACAGCTCGCTCAAGTAATTCCTTTGTCTTACGAATTCCATCAGCTACTGGTACTTGGATAACATGCTTACCATCAAAGCGATTAACTTCAACTTGTTTATCAGCCGCTACAATAATAGCCGATGCTCGACTAATTTCATCATTTGTTAATTCATTCTTAATACCTGTTGAACCATTTGTTTCAACTTTAATATCTATATTTAATTCTTTTGCTTTTGCTTTTAAAGCATCCGCTGCCATATACGTGTGAGCAATTCCTGTTGGACATGCAGTTACTGCAAGTACGAAAGGACGTGAAGAATCTTTTCCAACAGTTTCTGGTTCTTCATTTTCAGCATTTAACGATTTTTCTTTTTGATCAATTAAATCGATTATTTCATTTGCAGTAGATGCATTTAATAATGATTTACGGAATTCTTCATCCATTAATAATGATGAAAGTCGCGATAATGTTTCTAGATGTGCATTATTCGCTCCTTCACTCGCTGCAATCATGAAAAATAAATGAGCTGGTTGACCATCAAGTGATTCATAGTCAATCCCTTCTTTTGATCGCCCGAATGCAATTGCAGGAGTTTTAACCGCTGCAGTCTTTGCGTGTGGAATTGCAATCCCTTCACCAATTCCTGTTGTACTTTGATCTTCGCGTGTTAAAATGGCTTCTTTAAACTGTTGTTTATCATTTAATTTCCCTGTTTGATTTAATACTTCTACTAATTCATCTATTACAGACATTTTTGATGAAGCATACAAATCAATGAGAACCGTATCTATTTTAAGTAATTCTGTTATTCTCATAACTCGTCCCCCCTAGCTCTTTTCAATCTTAACTTGTTTAAGTAATTCTTCAATTTTCTCTCTTTTTGTTAAATCCTCTGAAAAAGCTGTAGCACTACCAGTAGCTACTCCAACTTTAAACGCAGTTTCAATATTATTTGTTTTTACATAGGTTCCAACAAAACCAGCGACAAGTGAATCACCTGCACCAACTGAATTAATCACTTCTCCTTTTGGTACATTTGACACATAAACCGATGATTCGGTAATCAGAATTGCCCCATCACCTGCAAAAGAAATTCCTACATTTTTAGCACCCATCTCAACAAGTTTTTTACCATATGGGATTGCTTGCTCAATTGAAGTAATTTTAACATCAAATAATTCGCCTAATTCGTGATGATTTGGCTTGATAAAAAATGGATTATGTTTAACCACATCTAAAAGTACTTTTCCACTTGCATCTACAATAATATGAACCCCATTTTCTTTTCCCCATAATGTCAATTGTTCATATAAATCAGTTGGTAATGTAGTAGGGATATTACCAGCTAGTACTAAGTAATCACCTTTTTTAACTTGTTTTAGTTTATAACAAAATTGATCTAGCTTTTCCTCGGAAATTGAAGGGCCTTGACCATTCATTTCAGTCTCCAATTGAGATTTTAATTTTATGTTTATTCTAGAATCGCCTTCTACCTGAACGAAGTCAGATGAAACTCTTTCATTTTCCAACACATTTTTTATAAATTCCCCAGTAAATCCTCCGACGAAACCAAGTGCTACACTTTCGACATTTAATCTTTTCAATACTCTAGAAACATTAATTCCTTTTCCACCAGGAAATTTATTTTCCCTCTTCATTCGGTTTATTTTTCCTAATTGAAGATCGTCTACTTCAACGATGTAATCAATTGACGGATTAAGTGTTACTGTATAAATCATTATTCCACTACCTTTATCAATGATGTTTTTTCCTCAAATTGTTTAGCTAGTACATTATCTATTTCATCTGTAATAATTATCGCTTCTTCAATTTCACCAATTTTCGCGAAACTTGTTTCACCAAATTTACTATAATCAGCTATTATAAAAACTTTCTCTGAAATAGAGATTGCTGTTTTCTTTACAAATGCCTCTTCAGGATCTGGTGTCGTATAACCGAATTTAGGATGGATTCCATTCGCTCCAATAAAACTTTTATCAAAGCGATAGTTCTTTAAGCTCTCAGAAGCCATACTTCCTATTAACGCTTTTGTATGCCCTTTCATTTTTCCACCTATCAGATAAGCAGACACTTCATTTTCGAAAAGAGCTTCGACATGCATTAAACCATTCGTAACGACTGTTACATCTAACCCCTTTAATAAAGGAATCATTTCAAATGTCGTACTACCGGCATCTAAATATATACAATCACCTTTATTAATTTGCGAAACGGCAAGTCCAGCGATTAATTTTTTACTTTGAACGTTTTTGGATGTTTTTTCAGTCATACTTAATTCAGTGGCTTTGCTATTTAATGAAGCTGCTCCACCATGAACTCTTTTTAGGAGATTAAGAGATTCAAGCTCAACTAAATCCCTACGTATAGTGGACTCAGAAGTATTTGTTACTTCGACGATATCCCTTAATTTCACAATACCCATTCTTTTAATCATATCGATAATTAATTGTTGTCTTTCGGGAGTTAACATTGTTTTCACCCTTTCATAAAACCAAGTATATGACACAAAAAATAAAAAATCAATCAATTTCTTCCAAAAACATTCAACAACACTCTAAAACATTCAAAACCAATCAAAACCGTCCGATTGTATAATTTTACAAGCTACATTAAACTATTAGTTAAGTACATTTAAATTTGTTTTTTTATTATTTCTAATGCTTACACATAATATTTATGGAAATAAGTTGTATCAAATTTTTAGTTTCATAGAATCTAGAACGGACTTCCAAATTAACCAATTATTTTTGAAATGGGGAATAACTTTTGAAAGAAACTATTCAAACTCGAGAAGAACTTTTAGAAATTGTTGATCAATTAACGGATGATCAATTAAATAAGAAAGTCCAAAATGAAAAATGGTCCATAATGCAAGTACTTGAGCATTTATACTTAATGGAATCCAAATTAGTAAAATTAATGACACGTACATTTAATGAAGCACCCACAGAAGTAATACCAGATAAACCAATTCACCTTGCAACAGATCGAACTCGAAAAGTAATCTCTCCACCTTATTTTGAACCAACTGATCAATTCATTTCTAAAGTGGAAATGAAAGAAAAATTGAAACAATCCAGAAATTCATTACTTGAATTTGTTGAACTATCGAAAGGACATAATTTAGAGGACAAAGGCATGCCACATCCGATTTTTGGTCAAATAAATTTAAAACAATGGATCCCTTTTATTGGAATACATGAAAAACGTCATATTGAACAAATTAGAGAATTAAAAGAAGAGATTTAACTTTGAAATTCCATATTAATAAGAGCTTACCAATGCGGTAAGCTCTTTTACGAAGAAATCGACTCTAATTCTTTTTTATAAATACTAAGTATTTGATCTTTATGAACTTCTAGTTGATTTGACACCTGAGAAATTGAATAGCCAATAAATAATGGAGATACAACAAACCTTGGGAGGATTTTACAAATAATTTTTCCATTCCATTTATAAAAGAATAAATTATAACTTTCTAAGCCTTTATAAAAATGATTAAGTAAATAATGCGTAACCGTTTGTAAGTAGATAGCCATTTGCGAAATAAATTTATGATGTTCAATCAAAATATTAAATTCTCTGAATCCCATGATTGGGTATGTAGATATATTTAATTCATAACCTTCTCCCGACGAAATAGGAATACCTTTGAAATAGGCATCAGTCACTTTTTTGTTGTAGTCGATATTTTTTAATCCAACGATTTGCATATGCGGATGACTTAAGGTCCCCCCAGATAATGGTCCATGATTTTTATATAAAATAACAGACTTGTATTCACCTGTCGATTCCATTTGGTCCCATTTTTCGATAGCGAAGGTTAGTAACTTTGTCAAATGTGCAATTGAGTATTTCGATGGATCTCCTTCACAATCATCACTTTCAATAATAACAGTTTGAAATGTGTCTTCTAAAGTTGGGAATTTATTTTTTAAATAAATGATTGAGCCCGATGTGTCATAAATATCAGTCAAGTTTTCACGATCACAGAATGGGCATTTAACTTCTTTGTTCTTAATACTATCTGGTTTTTTAACGCCAATATCCATTTTAAATTGTAATACTTCATTTTGAATATCCATCACGGTTTCCCCTTAAAAATAAAGTGTATAAAAATAACTTTAACGTAATAATTCTTCTAATTTTTTTCCTCTTTGCAAATAATAATTTAAGTGAGTATTTAATTTTTCTTCGTTTGTTTTGATTAATTCAGAAGTTGTTTTAAAGAAATTCCAATTTATGCAACCTGATAGCCAAAGTAAAGAAGAAAGTCTTTCAATTTGTTCTGTTCCAATTTGGGCATACTCACAGTAATTTGTCAAAAATTTGTCAACTAAAGACTTTGAAACGTAGGTTGAAGTATTCTCGTCTGTTTTTGAATACCATTTAATTAACTATGCTAATCCTTCGATTCGATCAATATATGAAATGGATTCAAAATCAATGATTCCCTTTATAGCTAAATCTTCCACATTCCAAATAATGTTTAGGGGATTTAAATCTGATTGAATAATAAATTCCAATTGGTCAGTATGTGCTTTATTAAGATGCATTTTAATTAAGGATAAGTACTCTCTTAATTTTGAATGATTTGCTTTCGAAATATTTTTGGAATTTGATTCAATGAAAAGTTTCTTTACAAAGCCTTCGTAAGCAATTAAATGTGATTTCTTTCGTAAGGAATTACTTTTAAATCCAATGGCAGCTTCATGAAATTTAGCTGCCATATTTCCAATCTTTTCTGTTATTGAAGGATTAAATTTAGTAATATGTATTCCGTCTATCCATTTAAATAATATAAAACGATACGTTTGATTTTCAATTAAAACGCTCAAACGCTCATTCTTTCTTGTTTTCACAACCTGCATGAATGGAATATTATTTTCACCCAAAAACTCTGTGAACTTTATTTGGTCTTCTATCATTTCATCTGAAAGTTCGCCAAAAAATTCATTATTTGAACGTTGCATGCTAATAAATCTAGCTGAATAGGCGGTATTGTTAACTAAAATTTTAAAATGTTGATCGGTATGCCAAGTATGTGGATTCAATTCTTTTACAACTTCGATCGTCTCTGGTGAAAAAGGATATTCATTTAATATATTTTTTAATAATTTTTCCATGTTATGAATCCTTTCATATTATTTTATAAGAACTTAAAAGAATTCAATATTATTTAAAAAATCCCTTCATTAATTCCTTCAGAAAAAAAATTCTTGAATTTCTGATATCTTTACTAGAAACTCATTCAATATTTTATTGTTTAATAATAGTATCAATTTCAAGTAACTTTCAAATACTAATTATGATATTCAGTTGAATATCAAGAAATCCTAAATTATCTAGAGGTGAATCAAACATGACAATGAAAAATCATTTAGATCCACATTCTCAGAAGTTTTACCATAATTGGACAAGACCTAAACGTGCAAAATCGCAAGTTAATGGACATACGATGGAGTCACAAAACACGATTATTTTAAAAAGCAACGCTAAGGCACATAGATGGTAAAAAAGGATAATTAAGGTGCAGGAAGACATTAAGTTGTCTTCCTTTCTTTTAAATAAAAATAAAATAGCCATGACAAATGCCACGGCTATTTAGTTCATTTTTTATTTATTTGTCCCATGTTGTTTAGTTGGTAACTGTTCGTTTGGTGTTCCGTTACCTTGATGTTCTCTATTTTTTTGGTCTTTTCTTTGCTTTTCGTGTAAATTTTCCACAAACTCATGTGTATCTTCCATTTTAATTCCTCCTTCATAATAAGAATCTAAATGTACTTTAACCAATCGAGCATGAAAAAATTCATTTAAAAACTTGATAATCAATTGAAGTTGATGTTCACATAAGAATTTTTGTCAAAAAGAGAACGGACAGTACAATTAAAATTGTCTGAGCAATTCCAAATAACAATCCAGTAATAAAACGTAAAAAGTTATTACTTTCCCTCCACTTCCATTTTTGTGTATAACCATCAACAAGTAATGGAATCATTAAAATCGGAACATACCACCAATGTAGAAATGATGAGAACATAAATAGAATAGGTAGAAGCAAATAACCAACTAAAATTGCAGTGCATCTTGCACAAAGTGGAAAAGTATATGACCCTATGTGAAAAGATCTTTCTTTTTTTCTATGGCACGGAATCCATTTAAAAAACAAAAGTAATCCCCCTATTAACTCGGACAATCTGGGCTGCAGTCACAATCCGGTGTACAGTCGGGCATATGATGGTGACAATCAGGAAGATCACAGTCTGGTAAATAGATAATATCACCGCAATCACACCTATCGATTCCCCTACTTTTCTTTCTTCTCCGTTCATAATAAATAATCATAAGGATAAAAGAAATAATACTAATGCTAATAATAATTAATCCTTTTGCTAAAAATCCCTTTACGATAAAAACAATTCCAAGAATAAGAAGAATTAAAAAGCCACTTAATAAGAAAAAGACCAACTTAACCACTCTTTCTTAAACATAATGTACACATACTTTACATTTTGACTCTACATTATTATTTTGTACGCTGTGTTGCTGCACCTATTAAAATAAAAATTGCAGAAAGAATATGCATAACCATACCTAAAAAAGGAATCCATGCGAGACAGGATGTAATAATTCCAAAAATATTTCCAAAAGCAGATACTTTAGCTTTTTTCGCTAACACAAGAGTAATGATATGAAGAATTAAAGCAATAAACAACGGCGTATAACCAAAACCAATAACGATGGAACCACCTATAGCCGGAATTCCTAGTAATGCTTCAAAACCACCTGAAATCCATTTCATATTTTTAACGTTAGCATTCATAAATGACTCCTTTTCATCATTAAATGTTAATTTTTTCTATTTATAAATTTATTGTATTCTAAATTTTTTTGTACGAATAGTTTTTATTTTAAATTACGATACAAATTCATACTTAAGAATGAATTTCCGGCTGATTATATTGCTCAAAATAAAAAAGTAAGAGACAACTAAACTGTCTCTTACTTTTTGTTAATTATATTGTTGTAAAAATGACCTTAAAGATTTTGCAATTGAATGCGCATCTTTAAGTTGTTCATTTTTAAAGTTTAGAGATGTTTTCTTTTCATCTAATCCTAGTGATTCCTGTAGTAAGCCTGATAAACCTCGGTGTAAACCAGCTTTATCTACTGCTACCATCATAAATAGTCCATCTTTATTCGGTTCAATCATACATTCAATTTCATCAAAGCGCCATTCTCTTTTTGAGCTTGGAACAAACTCCCATTCTTGATAGAAACGGCCATTTTGAGCTTCAACCTCAACCTGGCGTAGACGGAAACCAAGAATTGTAAACGCTTCAACAAAATTTGCTAATTCTTCGTGAGCATGAACCTTTAAGAAATCAGTATCTGTAGGATCTATGCTTAAATCTATATCTAAATCAGTCTCAATCCAAACTTGGCCATGTTTAATTGTAATCGGTGTGTAAAATGGCAGCTGGAAAGAAAAAGGGATAATTTTCAATTCATTCGCTTCGATTTTCATTTTTCCAGATACATATTCTTCATGTAATTGGATTTTTACCGATACTTCATCGTCTCCACTTTTCTTTTTAGCATAAGACTTTAACTTAAGTGCAATATGATTAATCTCTTGTGCAACTGAACCACCCTTAATTTCAACTACACCTTCAACATTTTTTCCTGGATATAAATCTCTCGTATGAATGACTGTATTGACTGTAGCAGCTCCAATTCCAAGTCTAGCTAGTACTTTTTTAAACATCAGATCCCCTCCAAAAAATATTACTATATTTCCATTATATAGTAGAATACGAATCTTGAATAATCCTATTTATCTCCTTTAATACATTATGATTAAAAAGAATTATCTATGAACTTATGAAAGTAGAATTTGTAGACAAGTTATTAATAGGATAAGCATATTTTATAATATGAAATTAATTTAGGAGGTGCCATATGCACTTTATTTTTATTAAGAAAAGATGGCTACTAATTTGCTTTTTACTCGTAGTAATTGGATTAAGTGGTTGGTATTACTTAACACCAAATGCAGTTCAAACTGCAGTACAACAGCAACAAGTAAAAACAATAGACATCGATATGATTACGGCTGAATTTAGTACAAAGCTAGATGATGGTACGGAAATTGAAGCGTATAGATGGGATCCAGGAACGATTGTTATTCAAAAAAATCAAAAAGTAAATTTGAAAATTCATGGAATAAATGGGAAAGAACATAGTTTTCATATTGAAGGTACCAATATCACAGGGGTAGTTTCAAAAGGGAAAACTACAGAAGTACCTCTATTCTTTAAAAAAGAAGGTACATATCGTTTAATTTGTGATACTCATTCACATGACGGTGCACCTATGATTGGTTACATCGTTGTTGATTAATTATTAATTTATAAAAGATGAAATAAGGTAATTAAAAAAGATAGTAAATACAGTATAGTTTACTAAATTTACTATCTTTTTCTTATTCAATTATTTTATTGATACTTTTCGCTCATATTTACCTTTGATTAATGTTACTTGTTTACTCCAAGTCCCCTCCATTGGAAGTTCTATACTCACTTCATAAACACCCTTACTTATTTGCTTCATATTCGATTCAACATGATGATTCATATTTTTCATTTCCATTTTAAAATTTACTGAATCCACTTCAACTTCTTTCCCATCCGAATTTACTAAATTTACTCTGTAAACATGTGTATGAGCTTTATTTGTTAATTTTTTTTCGTTAATTGATAAATGGATATTGTCTAAAAAAGGGCTAGATTTCATCTCAGCCTTTTTCCCACAACCTGTAAGAATTAGTAAAATACAAATCAATAATAAGATTATATAGTTTAATCTCTTCATTTACTTCACTCCTTTACAGTTAAATCCTCACTTAAAAAGGATAATTTACACTTGAAATAAAAGTATAGAATCAAACATAAAAATAAATTTATAATCATCTCATTCATACATTTCAGCTTTTTCAACATATAATTGAACGTTTAACTAATTATTTTAAGCTCAACATCAAAGAAACTAACATCGAAGGGAGTTTAACTTAATGTTTTTAGAATGGGCTAGCATTGTTTTAACTGTTTTCCTTTCATCATATGTCATAATCATTGCAAATAGAAAAAAAGAAAAACTTTCTTGTACAGTTGGTAAAATGATCAGCATGACTAACTCAATGATGACGAGTATAACGATGGGAACTATATTTGGAATTTTTTTTCGTGATACAGATTTAACAATCCCCACAATCATTTCTATTTCTGTTGGAATATTAATTGGATACTTAACAGGAAAGCCTTTATCTTTAATGGCTGTTTTAGAAGGTATGACTGCAGGTATTATGGGCGGAATGATGGGAGCTATGCTTGGCATTATGCTTCAGCAAACATATATAAACATATTAATCTATTTTATAGACGTTGTTTTTGTTTTAATCACAATCTTATTAATTAAAGTGATTGATCAGGAAGTAAGTAAATATAATAAAAATGAAAAATCGATTCAATCAATTTGAACATAAAAATAGCCTACCTATAATAAATTAGGTAGGCTATTTTTTCAGAGTGTTGAAATATAAAGTTGTCAATATTGGAACAATAGGTAAATTTTATTAATGATAAAG
>NZ_NULG01000039.1 GCF_002577195.1 Bacillus sp. AFS041924 | reverse complement strand
CAACATTCTTTTTTAACAGAACCTAAAAGAAAGGAGAATTTATGGGAAAGAAAATTCGACTTATTCATTTACATCACTTTTTATTTGAAAACTATCAAACAATCAGAAAAATTCTTCAATATGATCCGCATTTAGAAAATCTCTATCAATATTCACCTTCCACTTTTCAAAATATTTTTCAAATGACATTAAAAGCCGCAGAAAAATTATATGATCAACTACATTCAACTTCCATTCTTGATATTTTAAAAGAAAACTATAAAAAAAATATTATAATTATTACAATTTATGATGAACTTTATCCAGATTTATTAAAAGAAATTTGTGATCCTCCGTTTGTCTTATATTTAAAAGGTAATCAAACTATACTTAAGAAGCAATTTTTGATTAGTATAATTGGAGCTAGAGAACCTTCTTTATTTGCGAAAATTATTTGTGATTCTCTCATAATCGATTTAATGAAAGAAGATTGTGTTATTGTGAGTGGAATGGCAACTGGATGCGATTCGATTGCACATAAATCAGCAATATTCCATAGAGGAAAAACGATTGCAGTTGTTGGATGTGGGTTAGACTATATTTACCCGAAACAAAATCGTAACTTATTTAATGAAATCTCTATAAATCATCTAGTCATTAGTGAATATCCATATTATATAAAACCAGAAAAAAGATATTTTCCTAGAAGAAATAGAATTATTGCGGGATTATCAAAAGGCCTAATTGTTTTAGAGGCTAAAGAGAAAAGTGGGACAATGATTACGGCAAATTTTGCAATACAATATAATAGAGAGGTATTTGCAGTGCCAGGTCCGATTATAATGGAAGAATATAAGGGAAATCATCGATTAATTCAGGATGGAGCGAAGTTAATTACAAATACAAATGATATTTTAGAGGAATTTAAGGAATATACTAAAAAATAAAAAAATAAGTTTATATTACAAAAAATTGACAATACTAATGCGACTTGTGTTATTTTATATCTAAATAAAATTTGACTAATGTATAGAATAAACTATACAATTTGAAATTGTATGAAGGAAAATCAAAAATATAAATTGAACTCTTCTTATTATGAATCTATTTGAGAATACATAAGAATAAATAATGAAACAAGGAATACAGAGAGTAATGAATAGAAACTCTCAGGAGGCTTAAAAGATGGCAGAAAATTTAGTGATAGTGGAGTCCCCTTCGAAGGCTAAAACAATCGAAAAGTACTTAGGTAAAAAATTTAAAGTAATCGCGTCAATGGGGCATGTGCGAGATTTACCTAAAAGTCAGATGGGGATTGAAATAGAAAACGATTACAACCCAAAATACATAACAATCCGTGGAAAAGGTCCAGTTTTAAAGGATTTAAGAACAGCTGCGAAAAAAGCAAAAAAATCTATCTAGCAGCCGATCCAGATCGCGAAGGAGAAGCAATAGCTTGGCATATTGCAAATACACTAAATATCGATACATCTTCGGATTGTCGTGTAGTATTTAATGAAATTACAAAAGATGCTATAAAAGAATCTTTTAAAAAACCTAGACCAATTAATATGAATTTAGTAGATGCTCAGCAAGCAAGACGAGTACTAGATCGATTAGTAGGCTATAACATAAGTCCATTATTATGGAAGAAAGTAAAAAAGGGATTAAGTGCTGGTCGAGTTCAATCCGTTGCGCTTAGACTGATTATTGAACGAGAAAAAGAAATTGAAGTTTTCCAACCTGAAGAATATTGGACAATTAAGAGTAAAGGAATTACAAAGAAAGAAGTATTTGATACATTCTTTTACGGTGTTAATGGTAAAAAAGTAGAATTGAATTCAGAAGCTGAAGTGAAAAATATTTNNATCACAAATTAAAGGTGATAAATTTGAAGTTCAAAGCGTTACAAGAAAAGAACGTAAACGTAATCCAGCAACTGCTTTTACTACTTCCTTACTACAACAGGAAGCAGCTAGAAAATTAAATATGCGTGCAAAGAAAACAATGATGATTGCACAGCAATTATATGAAGGAATTTCACTTGGTAGTGGCGGTCAAGTCGGATTAATCACCTATATGAGAACTGACTCAACAAGAATATCCGATGTTGCAGCTGAAGAAGCAAAATCATATATAGTTGATACTTATGGTGCTGATTTTATTGCTACTAATAAAAAAAGTGAAAAAAAATCTGACAAGGTTCAGGATGCGCATGAGGCGATTAGACCGACTTCAACATTGCGAACACCTGATACGATCAAAGCACATGTTAGCCGTGATCAATATCGACTATATAAATTAATTTGGGAACGTTTTGTAGCTAGTCAGATGGCATCTGCAATACTAGATACAGTTAAGGTTGATTTAATTAATAATGATGTAATTTTTAGAGCAAATGGATCGGTCGTTAAATTCCCAGGATTTATGAAAGTTTATATTGAAAGTAATGATGATGGTACAGAAGAAAAAGACCGTCTTCTTCCACCTTTAGCTGAAGGTGAAAAAGTTAAACTGGAAGATATATTGCCTGAACAGCATTTTACTCAGCCACCACCACGTTATACTGAAGCTAGATTAGTCAAATCGCTTGAAGAGTTAGGGATTGGTCGACCATCAACTTACGTACCAACTCTAGAAACTATTCAAAAGCGTGGATATGTTTCATTAGATAATAAACGATTTGTACCAACTGAACTAGGTCAAATAGTTTTTGAATTAGTCGTTGAATTTTTCCCAGAAGTCATTAATATTGAATTTACAGTTCAAATGGAAGGTGACCTAGATAAAATTGAAGAAGGTAATGTGAACTGGATTCAAATTATCGATCAATTTTATAAGGGATTTGAAAAGCACTTAGAAATAGCAGAAAAAGAAATGCAAAAAGTCGAAATCAGAGATGAACCTGCTGGTGAAGACTGTGAACAATGTGGAAGTCCTATGGTATTTAAAATGGGCCGATACGGAAAGTTCATGGCATGTTCAAACTTCCCAGATTGTCGAAATACAAAAGCGATCGTTAAAGATATTGGGGTTAAATGTCCTACATGTAAAGATGGAAATATTATTGAACGTAAATCGAAAAAGAATCGAATTTTCTATGGATGCACGAATTATCCTGAATGTGAATTCTTATCATGGGATAAGCCAATTTCGAGACCTTGTCCGAAATGTGAAAACTTATTAGTTGAAAAGAAAATGAAAAAAGGAATTCAAGTTCAATGTGTATCTTGTGACTACAAAGAGGATCAACAAGTGTGAGCAATTAAATTGCTCACTTTTACTTTTCATATCAGCTTTAGATTAAGAAATCTTTAAGAAAAAAAATATAAAATAATATTACGTATGTTAATTGAATCAGCGTAGAAGGAGTTATCAATGAAGGAACAATTTATTAATGTAATAGGAGCAGGTTTAGCAGGAAGCGAGGCTGCTTATCAAATTGCCAAAAGAGGAATTAAAGTACATTTATACGAAATGAGACCGGTAAGGCAAACGCCAGCTCATCATACTGACAAGTTTGCTGAGTTAGTTTGTAGTAATTCACTAAGAGCGAATACATTAACAAACGCTGTAGGTGTTTTAAAAGAAGAAATGAGAAGATTAGATTCGGTGATCATTCGTTCTGCTGATGAGTGTGCAGTTCCTGCGGGTGGTGCACTAGCTGTAGACCGTCATGAATTTGCTAGTCGTGTAACTGAGTACGTCAAAAACCATCCTAACGTAATTGTACATAACGAGGAAATGACAAAAATTCCTGAGGGACCAACTGTAATCGCAACCGGACCTTTAACTTCACCAGAGTTATCACAGCAATTAAAAGAATTGACAGGAGAAGATTATTTTTATTTTTACGATGCAGCAGCTCCGATTGTAGAAAAAGATAGTATCGATTTAAACAAAGTATATTTAAAATCTAGATACGATAAAGGTGAAGCAGCTTATTTAAATTGTCCAATGACTGAAGAGGAATTTGATCGTTTCTATGAAGCTTTAACAAATGCAGAAACGGTACCTTTAAAAGAATTTGAAAAAGAAATTTTCTTTGAAGGATGTATGCCAGTTGAAGTAATGGCTAAACGAGGAAAACAGACGTTATTATTCGGTCCAATGAAACCAGTAGGATTAGAAGATCCGAAGACTGGAAAGACGCCATATGCTGTTGTACAGCTACGTCAGGATGATAGTGCGGGTACTTTATATAATATAGTAGGCTTTCAAACTCATTTAAAATGGGGGCCTCAAAAAGAAGTAATGCAATTAATACCAGGTCTTGAGAATGCTGAAATTGTACGCTATGGTGTAATGCATCGAAATACGTTTATTAATTCACCTAAACTTTTAGAGCCAACATATCGATTTAAAGGTCGTCAAGATTTATTCTTTGCAGGTCAAATGACTGGAGTAGAAGGCTATGTAGAATCTGCAGCATCAGGTTTAGTTGCCGGAATAAATGCAGCTAGACTTGTAATGGAAAAAGATTTAGTCGTATTCCCAGCAGAAACTGCAATTGGAAGTATGGCTAATTATATTACGACAACAAGCGAAAAACACTTCCAACCTATGAATGCAAACTTTGGTCTTTTCCCTAGACTAGATGTCAAAATTAAAAGAAAACAAGAACGATATGAAGCATATGGAAACCGTGCTTTAGAATCAATTATGAATTTTGTAGAATGTTAAGAAAATAAATTGCAAATAGCTACTTAATATGTTAGTATGTAGTGGCTTGTGAGGAGAAATTACCTTGAATATTAAAATATTGTGTCAATTATTCATTCAGTATTTACAATTAGAGAAAAACTCTTCACAATACACATTAAATAGTTATAAAAAAATTGTTGAACAATTTCTAGTTTTTATGGAACAACAATCCATTATTTCATTTTCTTCAGTTACTTATTCTGATGTTCGTCTCTATTTAACAACTTTGCATGACAAACAGCTATCAAGACGTACAGTCTCAAAACATATTTCTTGTTTAAGAAGTTTCTATCGTTTTCTTATGAGAGAAAACGAAGCAAAAGAGAATCCTTTTGTATTAGCGTCACTTCCTAAAAAAGAAACTATGATACCTAGATTTTTATACAAGGAAGAACTTGAAAAACTATTTAAGATTAGCGATCTAGATACGGAACTTGGACAAAGAAATCAAGCCCTTTTAGAATTGCTATATGCTACCGGAATCCGAGTAAGCGAATGCTGTAATTTGAAATTAAAAGATATAGATTTTCAAATTGGGACTATTTTAGTAACAGGCAAAGGGAATAAACAGCGGTATATTCCCTTTGGTAGTTATGCAGAAAAAGCACTTCATACATATATAGAAGATGGCCGAAATAGACTGATAGTAGCTAACAAGCAAATGAATGATGATCTTTTTTTGAATCACCGTGGTACAAGGCTAACGCCAAGGGGAGTCCGTGGTATTTTAGAAAAAATGATCAAAGATACTTCGTTGACGAATAAAATCTATCCCCATATGTTAAGGCACACATTTGCGACGCATATGCTTGATAACGGTGCTGATATTCGAAGTGTTCAAGAATTACTTGGGCATGAGAATTTATCATCTACTCAAATTTATACACATGTTACGAAGGAAAGATTACAAAAGGTATACAATTTACATCATCCTAGAGCGTAAAATCGCTCAATTTTAGAAATTAATCGACATTTCTAAGGAGGATTCAAATGTCCAATTTTCATGCTACAACGATTTTCGCAATCAGGCATAATGGAAAAAGTGCCATGGCAGGTGATGGCCAAGTAACGTTTGGTAATGCGGTAGTAATGAAGCATACTGCAAGAAAAGTTAGAAGGCTTTTTAATGGAAAAGTTTTAGCTGGTTTTGCAGGTTCTGTTGCAGATGCATTTACTTTATTCGAACTTTTTGAGGGCAAGTTAGTTGAGTATAATGGGAATATTCAGCGAGCTGCTGTTGAATTAGCAAAAAAATGGAGAACAGATCGAGTATTACATAAACTTGAAGCATTGCTAATCGTAATGGATCATAATTCATTATTATTAATTTCTGGTACTGGTGAAGTAATTGAACCTGACGATGGAATTCTTGCAATAGGTTCTGGAGGGAATTACGCTCTTGCAGCAGGCCGTGCATTAAAAGAAAACGCAGGTGACAATCTTTCAGCAAAACAAATTGCATATGCAAGTTTAAAGACTGCAAGTGATATTTGTGTGTATACGAACGGAAATATAATTTTAGAAGAATTAGAATAGGAGAGTGTATTATGAGTACTTCTTTCACGCCTCGTCAAATTGTTGAAAAACTTGATCAATACATTGTTGGACAGCAACAAGCGAAAAAAGCAGTAGCAATTGCACTCAGAAATCGATATCGTAGAAGTTTACTTGAAGAATCATTCCGTGAAGAAATTTCACCAAAAAATATATTAATGATTGGTCCAACAGGTGTTGGTAAAACTGAGATTGCTAGAAGGATGGCAAAACTAGTCGGTGCGCCATTCATTAAAGTTGAAGCTACTAAATTTACTGAAGTTGGTTATGTTGGTAGGGACGTTGAATCAATGGTTCGTGACCTTGTCCAAACTTCCATTCGAATTGTAAAAGAAGAGCGTTTGAATAAGGTGAAAGATCAAGCAGAAAAAAACGCTAATCAAAGATTAGTAAAACTTCTTGTACCAAGTAAGGTAAAACAAGCAACATTTAAAAATCCACTTGAGATGCTTTTTAATCAAGATTCACAAAACTCGAATGCTGAGCAAGAAGAGAATGATACAGAATTAACAGCTAATAGAAGAAATATAGAATTTCAACTATTATCTGGAAAACTAGAAGAAGATCTTGTATCTATTGAAGTAGAGCAACAACAAGCTCCGATGCTAGATTTTATGCAAGGAACTGGAATGGAACAAATGGGAATGAACTTTCAGGAGTCTTTAGGTAGTTTATTTCCAAAGAAAACTAAAAAAAGAAAGCTTCCTGTTAAAGAAGCTCGTAAGATTTTAACAAATGAAGAAGCTCAGAAATTGATCGATATGGATGAAGTAACTCAAGAGGCAGTATTTAGGGCTGAGCAATTAGGTATTATTTTCATTGATGAAATTGATAAGATTGCAAGTAAGCAAAACTCTACCCAAGATGTTTCTAGGGAAGGGGTACAAAGAGATATCTTACCAATCGTTGAAGGTAGTACTGTTGTTACAAAATATGGACCAGTAAAAACGGATCATATTCTTTTTATTGCAGCGGGTGCATTTCATATTTCAAAGCCTTCTGATTTAATACCTGAATTACAAGGTCGCTTCCCAATTCGTGTAGAGTTAGGAAAATTATCTGTTGATGACTTTGTTCGAATTTTAGTGGAACCTGATTTTTCAATTATTAAACAATATAAAGCTTTATTGTCTACAGAAGGTATACAAATCGAATTTTCTGACGATGCTATACGTAGAATAGCTGAAATAGCATTTGATGTTAATCAGACTACGGACAATATAGGTGCAAGAAGATTGCATACCATTATGGAAAAACTTCTTGAAGACCTTTCGTTTGAAGCTTCTGAGATCCAAATGGGTACAATCATGATTACACCACAATATGTAAATGAAAAACTCGCAAATATTGCAAAAGATAAAGACATAAGTCAATTCATTTTATGATTTAGCCAGAGAACGCTCGTGAATCTAAGAGCAGTTAAGAGGAAACGTACAATTAAATAGGAGGCATTTAGAAAGATGCAATTATTAGAAAAAACAAGAAAGATTAATAAGTTATTACAACAATCTGCAGGGAAGCCAGTAAACTTTAAAGAAATGGCTGATACATTAGAAGAAGTAATTGAATCTAACGTATTTATTTTAAGTCGTAAAGGGAAATTATTAGGCTATGGTCTACACCAAAAAATCGAAAATGAACGTATGCAAAAAATGTTCAGCGATCGCCAATTCCCTGAAGAATATACTCAAAACTTATTTAATATTAATGAAACATCTTCAAATATCGATATTAACAGTGAATACACTGCATTCCCAGTAGAGAATAAAGATTTATTTTCTGGTGGATTAACAACGATTGTACCAATTATCGGTGGTGGTGAGCGTTTAGGAACTTTAGTTCTAGCTCGTATTAACCAAGATTTTGAAAATGATGATCTAATTCTAGCAGAGTATGGCGCTACAGTAGTAGGGATGGAAATTCTACGTGAAAAAGCTGAAGAAATTGAAGAAGAAGCTAGAAGCAAAGCAGTTGTACAAATGGCTATTTCATCTCTTTCTTATAGCGAATTAGAAGCAATTGAGCATATTTTTGAAGAATTAAAAGGATACGAAGGTTTATTAGTTGCAAGTAAAATTGCAGACCGTGTTGGAATTACAAGATCTGTTATCGTAAATGCACTTCGTAAATTAGAAAGTGCTGGCGTTATCGAGTCTAGATCCCTTGGTATGAAAGGTACTTATATTAAAGTACTAAATGATAAATTCTTATTAGAATTAGAAAAATTAAAATCTAACTAATCAATTAAAAACTTCATAAGAAGAAAATAAAAGATTAAATTGAAACCTTTTCTCGATGAATAGTCGGGGAAAGGTTTTTTATTTTATCTTACTTACTATTTGAAAACGAAGATATGATTAGATCTTTAAATATACTTTCTAGATATTGTATAAACATTGTATACAGGCAAAATGAAAAGTATGGTCATTATTTTAAAAAATTTAAAAAACGTTCTATTTTAAAGAAAGTATTTTAAATGCTATATAAAACTTTCACATTATTTTAAAGAATGAGTAGTTAAATTAGAGTATTTTAATAATATAATTTTTTAAAGGAGTAGAAAAGTGACTAAATGAGGTTTTGTCGAAAACATTCTTTGAAATTGCTTCATAAAGTTAATTTATGTAGTCAATTGCTCAGTGACGTGGTAATTGAGCATGCAGACTAATGTTGGACCGTATAAGGTCGAGCATTTATTACTAGATTCATATAGAAGCATGTCGTGATGTAGAATCGACAAATTTACTTAGAAAGCAGATATTCTGATTAAATACATAGATAGAGCCATTATAAAAACAATTATTATGTAATAAAACTTTTATAGAATACAAAATATCAATTTTACTAATAAAATGATGATTTATTATTCAATTTTCACCAGAAAACTCACTTAACAAGTTAAGATGCAAATATTAATCAAGTTATAAACATAATATGGTAATTCGCTGAGGTGAAAGACGTGTTGCAAGTACAAAAGAATGTTTCAAAAAGCTATTGGAAAATGTGGATAGAAGATCGCGATCGCCATGCTGGAAATGAGTTAATTCGGAACTATATGCCTTTAGTTCATTTTCAAGTAAATCGCATAGCACAGAGATTACCTTCAAATGTCTGTAGAGACGAGTTACGAAGTTTTGCTATGATGGGCCTATACGATGCATTAGAGAAATTCGATCCGAAAAGGGATTTAAAGTTTGAAACATATGCTTCAATAAGAATAAGTGGTAATATTCTGGATGGCCTTCGTAAGGAAGACTGGTTACCTAGAACAATTAGAGATAAAGCAAAAAAAATCGATTGTGCGATTGAAAAGTTAGAAACAACTCTTCATCGAAAAGCAACCCCAGAAGAAATTGCCCAGTATACTGGTTATTCCCCGAAAGAAGTTGTAAATGTCATTAATGATGTGTTTTTCTCTAATATGCTTTCAGTCGATGAACAAATCAAAGATGATGGTGAAGGGCAAGTAAATTTTATCCAAAAAATAAGAGATAACGTAACATTATCACCAGAAGAAATGATGTTAAAGGATGAACAAATTAACCTGCTTGCAAAGACGATTGTGACTGAATTAAATGAAAAAGAGCAATTAGTTATAAGCTTGTTTTATCATGAAGATTTAACGTTCACTGAAATTGGGACAATCATAAACTTATCGACATCTAGAGTTTCTCAAATCCACGCTAAGGCTATTTTTAAACTAAGGGATCTTTTAAATGAAATCTAAAACATTAATCATGCTGTTTAATTTATTAAATTAAGTATTTTCTTATAATATTTTATAGCTGTAATATTGATTTATTATTATTTAAATATAATGAGGTTTTGTCATTTAAGGAAAGGATATTTGAAATAGGATTTGAGTGTATACATTTTATGTAGAGAAAGTTGATTGGAACGAAAGGATGCTCGACTCCTATGGGAAA
>NZ_NULG01000038.1 GCF_002577195.1 Bacillus sp. AFS041924 | reverse complement strand
AGTTCGTATTATAAGGTCAGCCAGTTAATATTTCTGGTTGACCATTTTTTATATGGTCTTATGATTAAGTAGTCGGGGTAGAACGAAGCATTAGTGGGGCTTAGACCCCGTCAACTAAACAGTTCACCCCCTACTTATAGAAACATGCTTTGGGCTGGTTGGGACAAAGAACCCGAATAACAAGCGAACCTATGACACTATAAGGGAGTATTAGGGGAACCGATAAATTTAATAGTTTTAGGAGGAGATAGTTTATGAATCCAGTAGTTGGTCTGGATGTCGCAAAAGGAGAAAGTCAAATACAAGCTTTTTTAGATAGAAAGACTCCTTTTAAAAAAAGTTTTAAAATTTCACATACAGTTGAAGGGTTTAAGCAGCTACATCAATTCTTACAGAGTATCGAAGAAAAAGCCAATTCAAAACCAGTATTAATAATGGAATCGACAGGACATTACCATTCTCCAGTTATGCAGTTCTTAGATAGCTTAAATTATATTTACATCGTTATTAATCCATTAATCTCTTATCGAGCTAAAAGTTCGAGTTTAAGAAAGGTTAAGACTGATGTCATTGATGCGTACCACCTCTGCGAGCTGTATTACAAAGAAGAGTTAGAGCCACATAAAAAACGTGGTGCACAGTTACTAAACCTGCGAAATTTAACCAGACAGCACGATCATTTAACAGGTATTAGTTCTCAGGCAAAACTACATTTTTTAGCGATTCTAGATCAAGTGTTTCCTGAATATCGAGGTGTATTTGGAGATTTGTATTCTAATGTTTCACTCTTAACTTTACTGGAGTTTCCTTCATCTGAAGCTGTGTTACAAGCAGGTGAAGATCAACTAGCTAAACGAATCGCATCTTTATGTACTAGTCGTTCTAAACAATGGGCAAACGAAAGAGCTAAGCTTTTAATGACTGCGGCTGAAAAAAATCCGTTTCAAGTAAATCTTTATAGAAGCCTTATTATTTCGCTTGAGATGCATATTAAAATGGTTCTTCAATACAAAGAACATCTATCCAATTTAAAAGCAGAGATAGATGTCCTCGTAAAAGAAATTGAAGAATATACTATCATCCAATCGATTCCAGGTATCGGAAAAAAAATCGCGGCAACGATTATCTCTGAAATTGGTGAAATTGATCGGTTTGATAATCCTAAAAAACTTGTGGCTTTCACTGGTGTTGACCCGAGTGTCTTTGAATCTGGTAAATTCACAGCCAGTAGAAACCGAATTACAAAACGTGGTTCTAGTCGATTGAGACATGCGTTATTCATGGCTGTTCGGTGTGCAATTCGTGATAATCGTAAGAGTAAGACAACAGACGAAATCATTCCACGAAATAAACGAATGCGACAATTTTATGATAAAAAGCGCGAAGAAGGAAAACCATTTAGAGTAACAGTTATTGCTTGTGTAAACAAACTATTACATTGGATTTATGCCCTGTTAAAAAGCAAAACCACTTTCCAAGATCTAGCTTAAAATCTGAACCACTTTCAATTACCATAATCTTCCAATTTCCGAATGAGTGGAAGATTATTTGGCATGTCAAAAATAGTATAACATGAGTCACAAAATTTTTTCATTGAAAATTATTGACAAACTATTAGCTGGTTTAGTTATATAACGATTTTAGAAAGTAAATATGGAAGTATGATAAGAATAACCACAAGAACACAAGTACTTATGATGCCGTTAATCTTTTTATTTGTAATAGATGGATTTATTTTTTTAAACATGAACATGAACACAGTTAACCCCGACGAAATAATCATAAAATAGATTACATTCTCGTATTGGAAATGAGAATGTAATTTATCTTTCATAAAACTTACAATTTCCACAAATATTGCAGTTACACCGAATACCATTAGTGAACCTAATTTCAAAATATCCCTCCACTTTTCATAATCAAAGAAGGTAAAAAATTTTTAATTAATTTAGTTAATTGGTTAAAATCCAAAAGTAGGAAATATCTAAAGTTTTCATGCTATCTAGAGTTATATAAACTAACCAAATGGTGATTACTGATTTTTTATCTATATTTCACCTCTTAATATTTTGAGAAAGTTGCAATTCTACTTCCTTCAAACTGATTAATTCTAATAAAACTCCTATTTTCATAATACGGTAAATTGACGTAATTCTAATTTTGCTAAAATACGTAAATTTTAACTTTTCTTCAATTAGTAATGTGATTCGTTATTTAACTAATCTGCCATTTACTTCAATAAAAAAAGAGCACCAATTAAGTACTCTTTGTATGCAACTATCGCACTGCGTTAGTTACATTTGTAGATTATTGCCTTTACGTCGCATAAACAACGCAATAATCAGTGCAACAATACTGTACAATAATGTTCCGAATGGATAGATTAAAGGGAAAAATATAAATCCTATTAGAGAGGGATAGCCATCTCCTTTTAAGATATCTGAATGATAGCTCAATTGTTTAAAGGAGTTATTTGTATTCGTAAAATTGATCACACCAACATCTAATGCATATTTACCACGGTGTTTATACGAAAATTTCTCTTCCGTTATCCGATTATCTTGGTGAATGGTGATGACTTTCCACTTACTATTACTCACTTCCTCGTTGTCACCTGTTAATCGTTGCACAATTTTGATTTCACTAGTTTTTGACTTAAGATCCTTTACAACGGCTACACCAACCCAATAAAAGTACCTTAATCCTCGATCGTAATTCGATAACCAAATCTTATTCGGATTCGTCACTTCTTGATGATTGATTAGGATGTGGAGCTTTACAATCTCTCCACCTTTTACATGTTCAGTTTTATCCCAATGAGTTCGAGGAGCGATTTTTCCAGTTCTTTCTTCTTTAAATGTGATAGTTTGATTGTTTAAAGTGAATTCAGGAACAAAATGATGGTCATGTTCGTTGTCCACATCTAATAGAGCATCTTCTATCTCATAACGGTTTACTAGCGTATGGTCAATCCATAGTTCACGAACAATATTAAACGCTGGTAAGATCGATAGCAGCATTAAAAGAACACCTGAAATGGCTAAAAATTTTCGATTCATCATTTTTTCTCCTCTTATAAAGTTAAACTCTTAATTATTATTATATGGTAAATTGACAGAAATCTAATTTTGAGAAAATACACCATTTCTAAAATTTCTTATTCAACTATTCTGCCATTATGTTGAATAAGATTAAGATCTTTCTCCCCATTTAGTAATCGCATAAAGTATTTCTTTTTGGTTCGGATCATGCTCTAAATATGCTTATTATAGAGTTTTTGGCATTCTTCATATTCCATCTTACCTTCAATAATTCTTTCCCATTCATCTATTGCTTCAGCACGTATATTGGTCATAAAAACTTCACCAAATAAATCTAGATATTTCCTTTTCACATTTCCCTTCTAAATTAGATTAATTCCACATAAAAGAGGTTTTGTCTTGTAAATTCATTTAAGCTAAAAATTTTATGTAGAAATTATTAATTTAAACTCCATAGTATATATCGTCAAAAATTATCATACATTGTCATTACACATAGTAGGGGGAATAATAATGGACTCAAATAATTTACGTAAATTAGAGTATGCAATAGATGAAATTACTGAAATTGCAAAAGGATTTGGGCTTGAATATTTTCCAATGAGGTATGAAATATGCCCATCTGATATTATTTACACGTTTGGTGCGTACGGAATGCCAACTAGATATTCACATTGGAACTTTGGAAAAAAATTCTATAAAATGAAGTTGCAGTATGATCTAGGATTAAGTAAGATTTATGAATTAGTGATTAACTCTAACCCATGTTATGCATTTTTACTTGATACCAATAGCCTGATTCAAAATAAATTGATAGTTGCCCATGTACTCGCTCATAGCGATTTCTTTAAAAATAATGTGCGATTTAGCAATACAAATCGAGATATGGTCGAAAGCATGGCTGCAACAGCTGAAAGAATTAAACAATATGAACAAAAATATGGAAAAAAGTTAGTAGAAGAATTTTTGAATGCAGTTATAGCTATCCAAGAACATATTGACCCTTCTATCGTAAGAAATAGATTATCGTGGCAGTTAGAAGATGAAATGATCATTCCTCTTCCTCGAGTAGGACCATATGATGATTTATGGAACTTGGATAATAAAAAAGAAAATATTACTCCTGTAAAACCTCGAAAAAAGAAATTCCCACCACAACCTGAAAAGGATCTTTTACTATTTATTCAACATTTTAGTCGCGAATTAGAAGAGTGGCAACGAGACATTTTAACAATGTTACGAGAGGAAATGTTATATTTTTGGCCACAGCTCGAAACAAAAATTATGAATGAAGGATGGGCTAGTCTTTGGCATCAACGTATTATGAGAGAGTTAGATTTAACATCAGGTGAATCAATTGAATATGCAAAATTAAATGCAAGTGTAGTACAGCCCTCAAAAACAAGTATAAACCCTTACTATTTTGGACTAAAAATGTTTGAGCATATTGAAGAAAGATATAACAATCCGTCTGAAGAAATGAAACAAAATGGGGTAAAAGTTGGTTCAGGAACTGAAAAAATTTTTGAAGTACGTGAGCTTGAATCAGATACTAGTTTTATTAGAAACTATTTATCAAAGGAATTTGTGATGAACAAAGACTTGTACTTGTTTAAAAAACAAGGAAAAGAATATAAGATTAATGATAAAAACTGGGTGAATGTACGTGATCAATTGGTAAATATGCGTACGAATGGAGGATATCCTTATATAACTGTAAATGATGGGGACTATCAAAAAAATGGTGAATTATATTTAAAGCATTCATTTGAAGAGACTGAATTAGACGTTAAATATCTAGAGAAAGTTTTGCCATATTTATACCAATTATGGGGAAGAAAGACTCATATCGAGACAAGAATGGATGGAAAAGCTGTATTATTTAGTTATGATGGAATTAATGTAAATCGTAAAAATTTGTAAACGCCTGTTTAGGCGTTTTTTTATTTTAGCTAATTCTTAAACGTTGTTTACTGCATAGTACATCGACTAGATCATGTTAGCAATGTGATATGGGTTCAAATTTTGATTAAACTTTAATAAGTAACATGAATCATACTTTAATTAATTAATTAATGATTTTAAATTTATAAAGGTATTTATTAATTCCTTGTTCGACTAATACATGCATTAGTTGGATAAGGAATGTGGAATTTTTTTATCTTAGAATATTGTCTAATCCTAATAAGAATACAAAAACTGCAAATATTACGTAATAATAAAAATAATCTTTCTTTTTCAATAAAAAATGTTCAATAGACCTCAATAATAATATTACTGAAACTATAACCATACCAATACCGTCATAAAAATCATTTCTATTTGTATTTGTTGTAAAAATATAAATAAGGATACCTAGAATAGGTATACAAAGTAAGTAATCAAATAGGGCTTTTGAGTCAGCCTCCTTTTTCCACTCCAATTTCTAAAATCATTATTTTACTTATCATAATCCCTTTCGAAATTAACTCGCATAAATCATTTGTCGTTAGATTAAACTCTTTCCTTTTTTAACTCTTTTTACTATTAAGTTAAAGATTCCCCTCCTCTTTAGTAGCATAAAACTATTTGTCTAAATTTTTCGGTTCACTTTAAATGTGCTTTATTTCCACACTGTCATATATTTTTTTCGATATTTTGGATCCTTTTCTGCTTCAATCAACGCTAAAGCCTTTTGCTTAATCTCTTCATTCTTAACTGCATCATACAGATTTCTCATGCATTGAATGATATCGTAACGAATCAGTGTATGGTTTTTTTCTTCCTGACAATTTAAAAATCGATTTACTAGGTGTTCTATCACGATTGCTCTTTGCTCTGGACCAGCTAAACCTACTCTCCATATTGACTGTAAAGTATGTCTTGCCGTAACAAATTTCGGATCATATGTAACGTGCCAAATCGCAGGAAAATCATTTAGCATTCTCTTCTCTGGATCACTAATTGCTAAATTTGAAAGAAATTGTGCAGCTCTTGATCTTTGGTGATTCCCCCTATTTGTTAGCTCCAATTTTAATCGATCCCATACTTCATATGCCCAATCCACTTTCTCTTTTGTAGCGGAAATAATATAGTTAAAAGCTTCGTATTGCAAATTCTTGTCTTTTGATTCTAAGTCTTCAAAATAAGTTTGTACTTTCGGATCCATGTCTCGTACCTCTTAGAAAATAGTAAATAATTCTTATCTCTTGATAGATATCATTCCCTAGCACTTTTCTAGCTATGAAAAAAAATTATCTATCATTCAATTTTTTCCGTATTTTATCAAAGCTTGCGTACCAAATTTGGACTTACTGGGTATTTTGTAAGCGAGTTACATCGTCTGATTTAGAGTATTTTAGTTTAATTAAACGTTTGTTTAATTTTGTATGGAGGAGCGATTCCGTCACAACGATCGCTCATTTTTATGTGTTTAATATTAAAAATTTGATCTTGAAATTGAGATTTTAAAAAAATGAACGAAATTCGATTCTCATTCGTATAAGAATTAAGGAGTGATGTTTATGAAAACTATTTTATTTGAAGAAAATCAATTAGTTATTACACTTTCTGGATTTGAATTAGTACTAGGATTAAAACATAAAATCGAAGTGCCCTATCGTGAAATCAAGGACGTTTCAATAGAGGATGTCCATCAATTTCTATGGAAAATATACGGTACACATGTAGGCGCAAGTAAATATGGATATTTTAAAAAAGACGGTGTAAATTATTTTATGGCTACAAGTACCCACAATGGTAATTTAGTTTTAACTTTAAACAATCACAAGTACGATAAAATCATTTTAGAAGTGGATCATGTTGAGGATGTCTTACAGCAAATACAAAATAAATTACGTACTCACATTTAATCATTTTAATAAGACTGTCTTTAATGGACATTCTTTATTTATTTTTCGGATTTGAATGGTATCTTGTAAAAAGCTACTCACTTTTATGCATTTATAAATGAATAATTTCAAAACGATGATCAAATTCTCTTAAGTACTCTACGACTAATTTGCGGTGACAGTGGTGTGGTTTTTCTTCGCTACATAAGAAGCATGGAACGCCATTACTTGTAAATTCGTTGATTTTTGTTTCGATTTTACGATTTTGCATTAAGTTCAAAAAGTCTTTTTCGAAGTCATTCCATGTGATTTCTTTTTTCTTAATTGCTTTAAGTAATTCTTCTGTTGGTGCTAAGTCTGTGTCATGGGTGTATTGAATATTTAATAGGGTCATTACAAATTGAAGGTCATCTTTTTTTGCGTATCCTGCTAGTTGTGATGTGTTATGTAGTCTAGTATCAATTAGATGTGTGACGTTATTTTGTTGGAGCATTGATGAAAAGGTTCTTAAAGATTTTTTTGAGAAACCGATTGTTGTTATGTTCATTTTTATTAACTACTCCTTTTAATATCTGAATATGAAACCAGTTTTTGTTGCTATAAAAAGTAGGTTCGTTGATTTCCACTACAGGATTCTCGTCTCCCCTTTTTATCCTCAGTTGAAGTTAAATGACCAATATAACTATAATGTAAAAATACACCGCCAGACAAATAAATAGTCCCAGTATTAATCTCGAAAAAGTAATTGATAAAGCTCTACAAACTAATAACCAGATTGGCTAGAACATCCTTATTTTGCTTGTAATAGCTTATGAATTGAAAGAGAAGGCTTTAATAATAAGTCACATTATGACCAAATTGAAAAATTGGCAAACGAATAATAGAAAAAGAAATTAAGAAAACCGGGCAACAATCGCCCGGTCCTTTTATGTTTAGAAAACCTTAAATTAAGACTTCACCACTTCAACTGAAACTTCTTCAAATGGCCAAGATGGAAGCATTTTTCTTAAAACTTTATCTTCTCTATAACCTAGATCGTATTCAGCCTGCATAATCGTGTGGATTTCTCTAGTTCCTTCGTAAATTACAGGTGCTTTTGAGTTTCTTAAGTAGCGCTCTACTGGGAATTCGTTTGAGAATCCGTATGCACCATGAATTTGAACTGCATCGTTTGCTGCTTCGTTTGCAGCATTACATGAAATCCATTTTGCTAGTGAAGTTTCTCTTGTGTTACGTTTACCATTATTTTTTAACCAGCCTGCTTTGTATACTAATAGCCTTGAGATTTCTAGATTTGATGACATTTTTGCGATCATTTGCTGTACTAGTTGATGCTTTCCGATTTCTTTGCCGAATGTTTTTCGTTCGTGGCAGTATTTTACACTTGCTTCAAGTGATGCTTGAATTAGTCCACAAGCACCAGCTGCTACTGTAAATCTACCGTTATCTAGTGCTGACATTGCAATTTTAAATCCTTCACCTTCAAAGCCTAATCTGTTTTCAGCAGGTACTCTTACATCATCTAAAAATACTTCGCCTGTATTTCCTGCTCTAATACCCATTTTTCCTTTGATTGCTTTTGTGGAAACGCCTTCAAATGTACGTTCTACAATAAAACAAGATATACCGTGATGCTTTAGGTCATGGTTTGTTTTAGCAAAAATTAAGAAATGGTCCGCTACATCACATAATGAGATCCATGTTTTAGATCCATTTAGAATATAGCTATCGCCATCTTTTACAGCAGTAGTTGTCATTGCAACTACATCCGAACCGGCATTAGGTTCAGTTAATCCAAATGCTCCTATTTTTTTCCCTTGAGCTTGAGGCACTAAATATTTTTTCTTTTGTTCTTCTGTACCCCATTGTAGCAATGTCATACTATTTAACCCTGTATGAACAGAAACAGCAGTTCGGAATGCCGTATCTCCACGTTCTAATTCCTCACATACAATCGCTAATGTATTATAATCCATACCTACTCCACCGTATTGTTCTGGAATACATACACCCATTAATTGTAAATCAGCTAGTCGCTTTAAAATATTTGCTTCAAAGTGTCCTTTTTCATCCCATTCTTTCATAAAAGGGATAATTTCTCTGTCTACAATTGACCTGACTACTTTCCTTACGCTGATTTGTTCTTCTGATAATGAAAAATCCATTCTTATTTCCTCCTCAAATTGTTTTATTTAATTTCATTTCTTCTATTTCAATTCGGGAATAACCTAGCTTGCTCATTATTTCATCAGTATGTTCGCCATGTAGAGGCGGGTGTCTTACTACTTCAACTGGTGTTTTTGATAATTTTAATGGTGATCCGACTAATTTTAGGTCCTTTATAAATGGATGATTTACACCCAACACCATCTCTCTTGATTTAGCTTGTTCAGACTGGAGAGCTTCACTTACATTATTAATTGGTCCATTCGGGATTCCAACTTGGTCTAATAATGCCTTCCACTCATTTTTAGTTTTTGTTTTTAGCTTATTTTGAATTAATTGCTCTATTTGTTTTCGATGCTGTAAACGACTAGTGTTTGTCTTATATGTATCATCTAACAAAATTGGTTCATCAATTAGTAAAGCAAATCTTTTAAACTGCGCATCGTTACCAACTGCTATGACTAATTCACCGTCACTCGCGGTAAAGACTTGGTATGGCACAATATTTGGATGTTGGTTTCCCATTCGTTCAGGTACAATTCCACTGCATAAATAATTACTAGCTACATTTACTAAAGCAGCTAGTTGGGAGTCAAACAATGAAATATCGATTTCCTGACCTTCTCCTGTACGACTTCGGTGTTGCAGTGAAGCAAGAATCCCAATACATGTAAATAGACCAGTTAAAACATCTGAAATGGCTACACCTACTTTTGTTGGCTCCGCTTCTTTCTCACCTGTAATACTCATTAAACCGGACATTGCTTGAATAATATAATCATATCCTGGTAGATATGAATTCGGTCCTTCACTGCCAAATCCACTAATGGATGCTAATATGATGTCTTCTTTTATTTTTTTCAAATCTTCATAGCCAAAGCCTAGCTTCGACAATGTTCCAGGTTTGAAATTTTGTACGACTACATCAGCCTCTGAAATTAACTTTTTTAAAATTTCTTTACCTTGCTCATTTTTTAAGTTCAAAGTAATGCCTTGCTTATTACGGTTTGCGCATAAATAATAAGCGCTTTCGCCTTCTACGAAAGGTGGTCCCCACCCCCTTGTTTCATCACCATTATTGATGCTTTCTACTTTTATGACCTCTGCCCCTAAATCCCCGAGGATCATCGTACAAAAGGGACCGGCTAGCACTCTTGTTAAATCAATGATTTTTACTCCATGTAATGCACCCGGCAATTTTCCCACCTCTATTAATCTAGTTAATAAGCCAGTAAACGTTCAAATACAATAGCCTGCATTGAATGTTTAACTGGCTTACAACTGCGCTTTGTATGAACAGTAGATTTATTAGATGTCTAACCCAATTGAAATATATTTAACTTCTAGGAATTCCTCGATTCCAAAATGGCCGCCTTCTCTTCCAAGACCACTCTCTTTATAACCGCCAAATGGAACTTGTACAGCTGAAGGTAGGGCATCATTTAGACCAATAATTCCATATTCAAGTGCTTCTGTAATGCGGAATGAACGACTTAAGTTCTCCGTATACACATATGCAGCTAGACCGTAATTTGAATTATTTGCTCTTTCGATTACCTCTTCTTCCGTTTTAAAAGTAGCAATCGGTGCAAGAGGACCAAAAATTTCTTCCTTCATACAGGCCATTTCATCTATAATTCCAGTTAAAATAGTTGGTGCATAATAATATCCATTTTCCTCGGAAGGTTTATTTCCACAAAATACTACCTTCCCACCATTTTTAGTAGCATCCTCGACTAATGTTTTTACCTTTTCTAAAGCTGAATGATCAATTAGTGGACCAACATCAATACCTTCTTCTAATCCATTACCAACTTTTAATTTTTCTAGTTCTTTTGTAAAAAGGTCCGTAAATTTTTCAGCTACACTTTCTTGTACATAAATACGATTTGTACATATACAAGTTTGCCCTGCATTGCGGAATTTAGATTGAACTAGACCAACTGCTGCTTTTGATAAATCAGCATCATCCATCACAATAAATGGCGCATTTCCACCAAGCTCTAGCGAAACTTTTTTGACATTCTCAGCTGCACCTCTCATTAGCGTTTTACCAACTTCAGTAGAACCAGTGAATGTAATTTTCGTTACTCTTGGATCTTTTAACCATGCGTCACCAATTTCTGTAGATTTACCAGTAACAACATTAATTACACCTTTTGGAATTCCCGCTTCATGAGCAAGCTCTGCTAGCTTTAATGCTGTTAAAGGTGTTTGTGTTGCTGGTTTAATAACAGTCGTACAACCAGCCGCAAGAGCAGGCGCAACTTTTCTAGTAATCATTGCTGCTGGAAAGTTCCACGGTGTAATTGCTGCAACAACTCCTACAGGTTCTTTTCTAACAAGAATTCGTTTATTAGGCTGTGATGCAGGGATCGTTTCCCCATATACACGTTTCCCTTCTTCTGCATACCAAGAAATAAAACCATTTGCATAAACAGTCTCACCTAATGCTTCTTTTAACGGTTTACCTTGTTCAATTGTCATTAATCTTGCAATTTCTTCTTTCTTTTCGTCAATAAGGCGATACCAATTCATTAATAAATGGTATCTTTCTTCTGCCGTCTTTTTTGACCAAGTCTTAAAGGCTTTATGTGCAGCATCAACAGCTAATTTTGCTTCGTATGTACCACCTGTTGGAATTGCACCTACGACCGCTCCAGTTGCAGGATTTGTAACTTTTGTATAGTATTCATGGTCAGTGCCAACCCATGTACCGTCTATATACATTGGGTAGACTTCATATTTTTCTTTAATTTGGCTCATGGGTTTACCTCCAATTGAAATTCTGGTACGAATACTGCTTCAATCGACTCTCTTAAAATATCTAGTCCTTCTTCAAGCTGTTCATCCGTAATCGTTAGTGGCATTAACAAACGAATCACGTTCCCAAAGATTCCTGCACTTAATATCATTAACCCTCTGTTATTTGCTTCTTTTACAATCTTTCCAACTGTAGTTTTATCCGGTGTTTTATCCTTTTTGTTTGTAACGATCTCCATTGCACACATTGCGCCAATTCCTCGAATATCACCGATTTGTTCAAACTGTTCTGCCCACCTGCGCATTTTCTCGTTAACTTTTTCACCAATGACAACAGCTCGATCATTTAATTCCTCTTCTTCAATGATATCGAGTACTGCCAGCGCTGCACGACATCCAAGCGGGCTACCTGAGTATGTGCCACCTAATTCTCCGCTATCAGAAGCTTCCATTATTTCTTTTCTTCCGATTACTCCACTAATGGGTACTCCTGCACCCATTGATTTTGAAATTGTAATTAAATCAGGTTCGATACCAAAGTGTTCGATTGCAAAGTACTTACCTGTTCTAGCGAATCCTGTTTGAATTTCATCTGCCACAAACAATATTCCATATTGCGTACAAATTTCTCTAACTCTTTTAACAAAATCAATATCTGGAACAATAAAGCCACCCTCACCTTGAATTGGTTCCATTACAACAGCAGCGATTGTTTCCGGTGCAACCTCTGCAATTAGAAACTGTTCAAATTGTTCAATGATGAATTGACTATATTCTTTTTCAGTCATTTGATCCGGACGACGATATACGTATGGATAAGGTGCTTTATACACTTCAGGAGCAAATGGTCCAAATCCATATTTGTAAGGCTTAACTTTACTAGTCATTGTCATCGTCATTAAAGTACGACCATGGAATCCTCTAGTAAACGAAATGATGCCTTGACGTTTTGTATATTTCCTAGCAATTTTCACTGCGTTTTCAACTGCTTCTGCACCACTATTGAAAAATGCTACTTGTTTATCGAAATCTCCAGGAGAAAGCTCAGCCAGTCTTTCTGCAAGATGAATATAAGAATCATACATCATGACGTTAAAGCCTGTATGAATATAATCACCGGCTTGTCCTTGTAAAGCTCTCACTACTCGAGGATGTGAATGCCCAACATTTAACGTGCCAATTGCACCTGCAAAGTCAATAAATGTATTGCCATCAATATCCTCAACAAGCGCACCCTTTGCCTTTTTTACGAATGCTTCACTATTATTACTAATTGCTTTTGGAACCACTTTATTTCTTCGAGAAAGCAACTCTTGTGATTTCGGTCCTGGAATTGAGGTTTGAATTTTAACAAATTTTCGATCTGCCATTATTACACCATCCTATCTATAACGATTTTTTCTATCGGTAGACGAATGTCCAAAAATCTTATTTTAGACTGATTGAAAACGCTTGACTTCCTAGGCGCGAAGTCTAATGAGCACCGCTATCAGACGAAGCAACGAAGAAAGCGAGCGTTTTGCGGGCAGTCTGAACTTGACATACTTTTTAAATTAAGCTTGAATAGTAGCTAAAATTTCTTTAAATGAACTTACTACCGTATCAACCTCTTCATAGCTAATTTTTAATGAAGGCTCGATACGAATTGTTTTTGAGTTGATTAATGTACCAGCAACTAAGATACCTTTATCGAACATACCTTTAGAAACTTCATAACCAATTTCATCTTGATGGAACTCGATTCCGATCATTAAACCTTGACCACGAATTTCTAAAACTTTATCTTCATGCCCTTTTGCAGCTTCTTTTAATTTTTCTAAGAAATAAGCTCCGACTACTTCTGCTCTTTCAGGTAATTTTTCTTCAAGTAGTACGCTGATTGTAGCAATAGCAGCAGCACACGCTAATGGATTTCCACCAAATGTTGTTGTATGCATAAATGGATTTGGGAACCAGCTTTTAAATACTTCTTCTTTTGCAACAACCGCACCAGCTGGCATAACTCCACCACCAAATGCTTTTGCAAGACAGATAATGTCTGGTACTACTTCATATAATTCAGCAGCAAACATTTTACCTGTACGGCCCATACCTGTTTGTACTTCATCAAAAATTAATAGAGCACCGTACTCATCACATAACTCACGAACTTCTTTTAAATAGTTTGGAGGAGGAAGAATAATTCCACCTTCACCTTGAATTGGCTCAAGGATTACTGCTGCAACATCTTCACCTACTAAAGAACATGTTTCAAATGTTTTTCTCATCATGTCAATGTCTCCAAATGGAACATGACGGAATCCAGGAATTAGCGGTAAAAACGGTTTACGGAACATGCCTTTTGCAGTACCTGATAAAGAACCTAAGCTTTTTCCATGGAATGCACGTGTAGTTGAAATGAACGTACTGCGTTCACTATACATTTTTGCAAGTTTTAATGCTGCTTCTACACTTTCAGTACCACTATTTGTAAAGAACGAGTATTTTAAATCACCTGGTGTAATTTCTGCTAAAATTTTAGCAAGCATTGCACGTAATGGATCTAATAAATCCTGGCTATGAAGTGCCTGTCTTTTTAACTGATCTGTAACAGCTTTAATAACTTTTGGATGACGGTGTCCAACATTATAAATTCCAAATCCGCCTAAACAGTCAATATACTCTTTTCCATTTACGTCTTTAAAGCATGATCCGCTATCCGACCACTCAACAGAAGCAAATTGACCGCCTTCGGTAACTGTTTTACGGTAAGCAAGGAAACCTGGGTTTACATGCTCTCTAAAGCCATCAACTGTTTCCTTCGTGATCCATGCTGCGTCTTCTTCTGTGACAGTCTCTTTTTCTATTAAACTTAAAACCTTATTAATGTACTCGGTTACATTTTTTTCTTCAGTTTTTAATTCGTTTTTTAAATTGATACTCATTTTTTCCACTCCTATAGTCGTTTTTAGTTATTGTTTTTAGTTAAATTTTGACCTACTTTATTCTGCAAACCAGCCAATTGGTTCAACTTGTAAATTAATATTAATTTGCTTAATCTCTTGGAACTCTTCTAATCCGAATGTACCTAGGCTACGTCCTACACCACTTTGTTTGTAACCACCCCAAGGCGCTTCATTATAAGTTGGATGGTAGGCATTAATCCACGTAATCCCCGAACGTAGCTTTTTAATGACTCTTAAAGCTTTCGCTCCATCTTTACTAAACACTGCACCCGCTAAACCATATACAGTTCCGTTTGCAAGCTTTAATGCTTCTTCTTCAGACTTAAATTTTTGAATACATACTACTGGTCCAAAAATTTCTTCTTGAACGATGCGCATATTTTGTTCTACATCCACAAATACAGTTGGTTCAACGAAGTATCCTTTTTCTAATCCATCTCTCTCGATACGATTTCCGCCACAAGCAATTCTAGCGCCTTCTTCTTTACCAATTTGTATATAGCTTAAAACCTTTTCTAAATGCTCTTTACTAACTAGTGGTCCCATTTCATTTTCAGCTACATTTCCAGGACCTACTTTAATTTTTTTAGCACGCTCTACAAATCGCTCAACGAAACGATCATAAATCGATTCTTCAACTAAAATCCTTGAACCAGATGAACAAACTTGACCCGAACCTGCATAAATTCCAAATAGAGCATAATCTACTGCCGTTTCAAAATCTGCATCAGCAAAAATGATATTTGGAGATTTACCACCAAGCTCAAGAGATACTTTTTTCATCGTATCAGCTGCTGTTTTCATAATATGTTTACCAGTTTTTGTTCCACCCGTGAATGAAACCATATCTACATCAGGGTTCGCAGCAATTTCATTTCCAACTATTGGGCCAGCACCCATCACCATGTTAGCAACACCGTGTGGAAGACCAACCTCTTCAAAAATCTCAAATAATTTTTTAGGAGTAACTGGGGTTACTTCTGATGGTTTGAAAACGATCGAATTTCCTGCAGCTAATGCTGGAGCAATTTTCCAAACACTCATTAATAATGGGTAGTTCCAAGGAACAATTAATCCACATACTCCGACCGGTTCACGAACAACCATTGCCTGCATGGGATCTGCTACATGATAAGTAAACCCATCTGGCTTTGTAATTAATCCTGCATAATAACGGAAACATGCTGCTGCATCGGCCACATCAAAACCTGCTTCACGATTTGTTTTTCCATTATCTAATGTCTCAAGCTTAGTTAATTCCTCTTGGTACTCTTCTATTTTGTCAGCAATTTTAAATAAGTAAGTTGCTCTCTCTTGAGCAGATAAATCCGACCATCTTCCATCATTGAATGCTTTACGAGCAACATCAATTGCTTCTTTCGCATCTTCAATCGTTCCTTCTGGAGCATATGCAATGATTTCTCCAGTTGCTGGGTTAATCACAGGGCGTTTCTCATGATTGCTAGAATCTTTCCATTCACCATTAATAAACATCTTTAAATCAATTGTTTTAAATTGAACATCGACCATTAGATATAAACCCTCCTTAATTTCTTAACAATTTAATAGTTTGCAAGAACTGTGCCAACTTTTAAAAACCTAATTCGCAAGCTTTTAACTGAATACTCTGTACAAATATTATTCATTTTTGCATAACACTATTACTATTTGCATAATCTTTGAAACTCGCAAAAACTTGGAAGCTATAAAACGTTTTAAAAACTATTATTGTAAAACGACATATTAAGAAAATTTAGTGCATAGGCTAGAACACCATGAAAGGAGGAAATTGTATGTTACTTGCTGGAACTTGTATTGCAGTGGGACTCATCATTGTATTCATGGCATCTAGTATCTCGAGAGATCAAGTTAGTATGACTGATGTAATTGATAGTTATGTTGAAAATATAGGGGAATTAGATAAATAAAAAAAACGCACTAGGTGCGTTTTTTTATTAGAGTGTTGAAATATAAAGCAGTCAATAGTTAAATCCTACACTAGTCGAAACATTAGACGATAAAGTTATAATTTATTAATGATGTTATCTTGATGGTTTTAATGACCATTTTTTTGAAATACTATATTACCAATAACCTACAGTATTCTAGTTAATTTCTTTTATTTTTTCAGATTTTAAAATATTCAAGATGTTAAAAGTTAGAAGGCAACGGTCAAATTAAAGTTTATTAGATCGAGATTGGCATTCATACGGGGAGAAATTTAATAATACTTTTCTCTAATTTAAGGGTATTAATAAAGTACTTTATCGTATGCTTTTTTTCTTGAAGAGGTTGTTTGGAACGAAAGGGTGCTCGACTCCTATGGGAAATGCGGGAAGCCTAAAGACCCCGCAGGCGCGCTAAAGGAGGCTCAGGTCTCGCCCCATGGAAGCGGGCAACCTGTAGTGGAAATCAACTTTATACAGCTTCCTTTAAATTGAAAAATATTTTTATTTAATTGACAAGTTCTTTTTTCAACAACATGTAAAAAAACGCACTAGGTGCGTTTTTTATTTAAATGACATAAAATCACTATTCATATTCTTTTCATTCATTATTTTTTGATATTTACGACTAACAGAAGACTGACTAATTCCTAAAACCTGTGCAGCTTTTGTAGTCGTTTTATATTGCTTCATTGCAAGCACGATGAGTTGCTCCTCAACATAATCAATTGCTTCTTGAAGAGGAATGACTTTATTAATAACAGGTTTTGATTTATTAAAATCATAGCTATTTGGTAAAAATTGATTAACATCCTCTGCATTAATGATTTGATCCTCAGCTGAAACAACTAATCTTTCAATAATATTTTGAAGCTCTCTGACGTTTCCTGGCCATGAGTAAAATTCTAATACATTAATTGCATCTGGAGTAAGATGGAAACTCTTATTATATTTTTCATTTAATTGCTGTAAGAAAGAAAAAGATAATAACGAAATATCTTCAATTCTTTCTCTTAATGGTGGAATATTTAATGGAATCACATTTAGACGATAATATAAATCCTCTCTAAATGTACGTTCTTCAACCATTTTTTCTAATCTTTTATTAGTCGCTGCAATAATTTGAACATTAACCTTAATTGGCTTTGTGCTTCCAACTGGGATAACTTCTTGCTCTTGAAGTACTCTAAGTAATTTAACTTGTAAATGTAATGGCATTTCACCAATTTCATCTAAAAATAAAACACCTTCATCTGCTTGCTTAAAGTAACCATCTTTATTTTGATCCGCTCCTGTAAATGCTCCTTTAAGATAACCAAAAAGTTCACTTTCCAAAAGATTTTCAGGTATCGCACCGCAGTTTAACTTTAGAAATGGTTTTGAAGAACGATTTCCCAACTGATGAATAGCCTGTGCAATTACTTCTTTCCCTACTCCTGACTCTCCATGTAGTAATACAGTTGAAGAAAAATCAGCAATTTTTTTTGCTTGATTTATAATTTGCTCCATTTTTGGGCTACAGTAAATCAGTTTTTTAACAAAACGATCTTTGCTTTTAATGTCTTCAAGTTCTTTTTTATATTGCTCAGATATCTTCTTCATTTCCTTTAACTCAGTTTTAAGGCGCGAAGTTTCAGTAATATCTCTAGAAGCAATAATAATACGTTCAATTTCTCCTTTTTCACCAAAGACTGGGTTTCCTACAGCAAGTACTTTACGTCCGTTTATCGCTTCCTGAACAATTGAAACTTTTTTCTTTTTTTCTAAAACTAATTTTGTTACCGACGGCGTAAAGAGTCCTTGATTTTCAAACTCTAAAATACTTTTTCCAAGTAATTCCTTTAAATCTACATTCCAAAATCCAGGAATGATATTCTCGCTGTAACGAATTAACTCTCCCTTATGGTTAACTACAAGTATTTCATCGTAAATACTAGATAAAATAGCATTCAAATCTTTGTTTAAGTCTTTAACATATTCAATTTCAGATGCCATTTCTTCCACCATCGGAAGATCTTGTACAACTATAACAACCCCTTCAATTTCGTTATCTACGAAAATTGGGCTATAATCAACAAGAATTCCCACATCATCATTTATTTGAATCTGATTAAGAATTGTTTTACCTGTAGAAAATACATTATCAATTTGTTCACCACTAAAAATAATTTCTGCTTTTGTATTAATTACCTTTTCTGATGTTGATTTAATCATTTTTAACCCAGCATCATTGCAATTAATAATCACTTTATTTTTATCTACTACAAACGTCCCCATCGGTATCGATGTTAAAATACTTTTTAATAAATCTACACTTTTACTATCTTGTTTGAATAGCTCGGCCAATATATCTTCTCGAAGTATGTAACCTATTGGCATGTCTTGATCTTCTTTTACAATCGAGATTGGTTCACCAATAATTTGAAATAGATCTGTTAATGAAACTTGCCCACTAATACTACAGACACTATGAATTGATTGAGCTGAACTAGTAATCTTTGAAATTGCTATATTTTTCTTTTTATCATTACCTTGAATAATATTATTGAATTGAACATAACCAAAAATCTGTTTTTGCTTACGTAAGAATAAAAAGGGTTCATTTATTTTGGATAAATCGATTTCATCATTTTCCTTAAATTGATCAATATCTATTGTGATGACTGGTCTTATCTGTTTCTCATTTATTGATAACATGTCTTTCCCCCCTTATGTCTAAACCATATACATTCTTATTTTAGCAGAATTTTAAAATTTATCACAAAAATCTAAAATTAGAAATTGCTAATCTAGTTAAATTTAAACAAAAAGAAAAGGCAGTCTCTTCAGTCTACTTGATGAGACGCCCTTTTTACATTCCCTAAGATAGAGAAAGTTTAATTCAACTCTACTTAATCGCTAGCTGAAACAAACAAATCCTCTTTAACATAAGCAAGAACCATTCCCGGAACTACTTTGTCTCCATCTGAGACTTCCAATGAAACAATTTCACCGCAAATTCCTTGGTGGATTACTTTCATCATTCCATCCGAAGTTTTTACATAAAATAACGGCTCCCATTCATAAATTCTTGAATCTTTTTGAATGGCTGTTTCTTCAACTGTTCCATAGTAGTCACAGACGATGACCCCATAATTCATTGAGCTCACTCCTTTTTGTGAAAATAAAGCCTCATATTATAACTCGCAAATGTGTTTTGATTGTAGAACCATACTAAAGAAAGTTTGTATTTCTGAGATATCCTCGTCAGCAATTCCTAGTTTTGGAGCCCAATAATGTTCAGAGTGAATATCCTCTAAACATAATAACGCCATTTTACTAGATTGAATGGATGTAACCATTGATTTTCCATAAAAGTGACTTGAAAATGCAATCGATAAATCATATCTATTATTTTGTGTTAATAAACAATAATGGTGTACAAGCTGACTTTCTGCTGATTCAGAAATAATATCAATCATCTGGATCTCTCCTTTAAGTTTAGTATTTTACCCAACCTCTCAATCGGCAAGCTTCAGCGATTTTACGAATTCCTTCGATATAAGCCGCTATCTTCATATTCACATCATATTTTTGTGAAGTTTTATAAACTTTTAAAAAGCTATCTGTCATTTTTTCTTTTAATCTCTCATCTACAGTACTCTCTGTCCAATAATAACCTTGCATATTCTGACACCATTCAAAATACGAAACGACCACTCCGCCTGAATTCGCTAAAATATCTGGAACTACTAAAATTTCTTTTTGATCAAGAATTTCTAAAGCTTCTTTCGTAGTCGGTCCATTTGCTGCTTCAACAACAATTTTACATTTCAATTTATCAGCATTACGGTTATTAATAACTCCGCTTATTGCAGCTGGTATTAAAACATCACATTCTTTTTCTAATAGCTCTTGATTAGAAATTGCATTTTTAAATAAGCTTGAAACAACTCCAAATGAATCTCTATTTTCTAAAAGATACGGTATGTCTAAACCTTCTGGATCGTAAACTCCACCAAGAACATCTGAAACTCCAACAACCTTTGCTCCAGCTTCGAATAAATATTGCGCTAAATAACTACCAACATTTCCAAACCCTTGAATAATAACCTTCATATTTTTTATTTCAATTTTCTTTAATTCACTAACTAACTCAAGCGCATAAAATACTCCTTTTGATGTAGCCGTTTCACGTCCTACTGACCCCCCTAAAGTAAGCGGCTTACCAGTAATAAAACTTGGAGAATCAAACTCTCTAATGTGGTCATATTCATCTAGCATCCAAGCCATTACTTGCGCATTTGTATACATATCAGGTGCTGGAATATCCTTTGTAGGTCCTACAATTTGGCTTACTGCTCTTACATAACCTCTACTTAATTTTTCTAGCTCGTTCATACTCAAAAGTCTTGGATCACAAACAACTCCACCTTTTGCTCCTCCATAAGGTAAATCAGTAATACTACATTTCAAACTCATCCAACCAGCCAATGCTTTTACTTCCTCTGGCGTTACATCAGGATGAAATCTGATTCCCCCTTTTGTAGGTCCTAGTGCATCATTATGTTGTGCTCGATATCCTTGAAATACTTTCGTCTCTCCATTATCCATTTGAACAGGAATACTAAATTCTAAAAATCTCATTGGTGTTTTAAGAAAATCAAATACTTGGCTCGGATAGTTCATTATCCCGATTGCTTCATTTAATGTTTCTCTAAACTCTTGAAGGGAATCATCTATTTCAATCTGCTCACTAATTTTTTCAGTTTGCTCTGCTTTTAAATTTGAACTCATTTTATACACCTCATTAATTATTTTTAAAAATTAAATAGCAATTCCTGTGCCAACTTAATTTCAATTCCGATTTTTTAACGGGATAAATCTCATAAAAGCTTATTAGAGAGCCTTTTAATAGACTTTAATTTCTTTTAATATTTTTTTCGATTACCTTTTTTCTTTAAGATTCAAATTTGAATGATTAGTGGAAATATGTTTAAATGCATGAATTATTCAGTTTTGCATTAAGAATTATTCAAAATTGAATTATTTGATGTTTGAGAGGATCGGCGGGATGCGGGTTGCGAACACGATATGTCATTTGTAAGGTGGGCCGCTTCTTTATACTGGATTTCAAATTATAAAACCGAACATTAATTGAACAATGTTGATAAAGATGTGAACTTGGTTGATATAACGTTAAAGTCCGTTGATATAATGGTTAAATTCGTTGATATAACACGAAAGCTCGTTGATAAGTTGGCAAAACTAGGCATAAATTGATTATCCAGAAATTTGAGCTCATCTTAAGAAGAACGCAAAAAAGCCACAAGGGAATCAATTCCATTGTGGCTTTTCAAGTTTATTATACTGCTGCTTCTTCCTCATATTTGGGTGGAGCAATTTGGAATGCTTTAGTTAGGTAAATTAAATATAATAACCCAACGGCGAACCAAACCGTTCCCATAATTAATGAGCTTTTTTCAATATTGAACCATAGAATCGCTACAGATGCAGCTCCAATTAGAGGCAAGATCAAGTATGAAAAGAAGCCTTTAATTGATCTCTGTTTTCCTCGAATATAGAAATGATTAATAACGGATAAATTAACAAAAGTAAATGCCATTAATGCTCCAAAGTTAATTAATGCAGTGGCTGTTACTAAGTTAAAAAAGATTGCTGATAACGAAATTACACCAACGAAAATGACGTTAAATATTGGTGTTTTCCATTTTGGATGAATAAATCCAAACCATTTATCTGGAAAAACTTTATCACGTCCCATTACATATAACAGACGTGAGACACTTGCATGTGATGCTAATGCAGAAGCTAGTGTATTAATAAAGGTAATACATAGGAAAATGGACTGAAATAATTTACCACCTACATATAATGCAATCTCAGGTGATGCAGCATCTGGATGCTTAAATCTTGATATGTCAGGATAGTATAATTGAATGAAAAATGAAGTAACTGTGAAGATTACTCCTCCCCAAAGAGCTGTGTAAAGAATAGCTTTAGGAATCGTTTTTGCTGGATTAATCGTTTCTTCTGATAAAGTAGAAACAGCGTCAAATCCTAAAAATGAGAAACATAGAATTGTTGCACCGGTTACTAATGAGCCAAAATGTATTCCTTCATTAAATAATGGTTTTATGCTGAATTCCCCATATCCCTCTCCACGATGTAAGCCTTGGATTACTAGAATGATAAAGACAACCATAATTGCAAGCTGTACCAATACAAAGAAGGTATTGAAATTCGCTAGCATATTTATACTTCTTAAGTTTAAGAATGTAACTAGCCCTACAAAACCAACAACCCAAATCCAAGTTGGAACATTAGGAAAAAGTGCATTCAGGTAAATTTTAGTTAATAAAGCATTTACCATTGGTAAAAACAAGTAATCTAGTAAAGATGACCACCCGACAAGAAAGCCTAAGTGACCACTAATTGCTTTCTGGGTGTATGTATAAGCAGAACCAGCATCAGGAAATACTCTTACAAGCTTGCCATAGCTTACCGCTGTAAATAACATGCCAATTAAAGCTACAATATATGCAGTTGGTACGTGACCATTTGTTAGATCAGATACAATTCCGAATGTGTCGAATACAACCATAGGGGTCATATAGGCTAACCCCATCATAACTACTTGCCATAACTTTAAGGATCTTTTTAACTGTGTTTTATTTTCCACCTATCATATCCCCTTCGTTTTAGATTAAGCGCTTACACCGTTATTACCACTTACTTATAATTCTTAGTTTTCCGACAGAAACCTCCTTTTTTTGAATATTTAAATAACTATTATTTAGAGGTGCAAGTTTTATGCCAAAATATTAAATTTATGTAAACGTTATAAAGAACAACTACTAACTATTGAAACTAGTAAGCATTAATAGAAAGTTGTAAATTTCTTCCAACAGAAATTGCATTAAAGATCAACCTGTTCATTATTCAGTCCTGCATACATTATTCAAACACTCATATTTACAAATGATGCTATCTCATGCGAATTCTAGGTTATCTACTAAAAAAAACTGGCATGAAATTTGCTAAAACTAGATTATAAATAAAAATATGGAGGTAATTTGAATGCAATATCCTTTATCCCCTGAAGTTAAACCAGAATTTTGTACATCGGGTACATTTATGCGTTTACCTTCATCACGTGAAAATACTAAGTTGGCAATCATTGGGATGCCTTATGACACTGCAGCATCATTTCGTGTCGGAGCTCGCTTTGCTCCTCAAGCTATTCGACAAGCTTCTATGACTTTATTTCCATATCATCCTATTCATAAGGTTTTTCCATTTGATGATTGCAATGCAATTGATATCGGCGATGTTTCAGTTATTCCACATAATATCCATAGAAGTTACGAACTCATAGAAAAAGCAGTCTTTGATTTAATGCAGCAAGGAATTATTCCTATAGGACTTGGTGGAGATCATTCCGTTACTTTGGCTAATTTGCGCGCCGCAAAAAAAATATATGGGCCAGTTGCCTTAATCCACTTTGATTCTCATACGGATACTTGGGACACTTATTATGATGAAAAGTATTGGCACGGTTCTCCCTTCATACGTGCATACGAAGAAGGATTATTACAAAATGACAAAGTATTTCAAATCGGAATTAGAGGAACACTTAATCATCCAGGGGATATTGATGCTAGTACTGAGCTCGGGTATAAAGTCATTACAACACCTGAGTTAAAATCTCGTGGAATTGAAGATGTAATTAATGAAGTAAAAGCAAAAATTGGTGATACACCATGCTTCCTAAGCTTTGATATTGATTTTGTAGACCCTTCCTGTGCACCTGGAACAGGTACGCTTGAAGTCGGTGGCCCAAATAGCTTTGAGACATTACAAATGATTCGGTCTTTAACAGATTTCAATTTTATTGGATTTGACCTTGTAGAAGTCTTACCGCCTTATGATCCTACTCAAATTACCTCTCTTTTAGCAGCAACTATTATTCATGACTTTGCGAGTTTAGTAGCCCTAAAATTAAAAAATGAAAATTTACAAAAAGAAGAGTCCTATAAATGAAGATTGCCCACAAGGTAAATTCCTTGTGGGTTTTTAGTATGCAAATTCTAGAATAGTGACACTCTTTAATTTAAAACATAATGACTTATTCACTGTTGCATACATTATTCAATCCCCCATAAACGTTACTTCCCTTCTATTACAAATTTCAAGATTATAGTTACAACTTTAGACTGGCACGAAAGTTGCATTATTGAATGTAAAACATCATTCTGTGCTGAATTCTTACATATCAATAATAAAACTTTTAGTTATTCAAAGCCGACTAACTACGGGTTAAATTATAAGAAAATTCTGTAAATAAATTTTAAGGAGATGATTTATGAGTAAACAAGGTTTTGATCCAGATGCTTTACAATCTTTTAACTACAAACAGGAATTACAGCGATCTTTAAAATTTTTCAGCTCATTTGCAGTAGCATTCTCGTTTATCTCAATTACGACTGGTATTTTTAGCTCCTATAGTCTTGCTTTAGGAGCAGCTGGACCGGCGGGGATTTGGACTTGGCCATTTGTTATGGTAGGACATTTGCTTGTTGCTTTAATTTTTGCAGATTTGTCCAGCAAAATTCCTTTAAGTGGCTACGTATACCAATGGGTCAGCCGTTTGACTAATCGAGGATTTGGTTGGTTTACTGGTTGGGCTGCATTATGTTACTTAGTTATTGTTGTACCTACTGTTGATTACGGCGTTGCGCCTATTTTTCTTGATTTATTTGGCATTAAAAGTACAACTACAGTTCTTACAACTGTTGTTCTAATTACAATTGTTATACAAGCTTTATTAAATATTTTTGGCGTAAGAATTGCTACACTCATTAACAATTCAGCTGTATATACAGAAGTAATCGGCTTTATTGGGATTATTATCATATTAAGTTTTGTCTTATTCTTTAAAGGAGCAGATTTTTCATTATTAACTTATACTGCTCACAAAGTTGGCTCAAATGGTGGCTATTTTACAGCATTTGTACTAGCTGTAGTAATGGGTTCGTATACACTAGTAGGCTTTGAAGCAGCTGCAAATCTGGCTGAGGAAACGGTTGATGCTAAAAAGACCGTACCTAAAGCTATTGTTTTCTCAATGTTACTTGCAGGGTTAATCGGCTTTATATTCTTAATTATCGTTACATCAGGCATTAAAGATATTAATAGCATTATGACTTCTACTTCGCCTATCTCTGATATTCTACAATCACGTCTAGGTACTGCAGTTGCGGACTTCTTTCTTGCGTTAGTAATCGTGTCTATTTTTGCTTGCGGATTAATTATTATGGCTTCCGCTTCACGTCTTATTTATGCGCTGGCAAGAGACAATGTGTTTTTTGCTTCAAATGTATTTAAGAAAGTAGATAAAAAACATAATGTACCGTACAATGCTATTATTTTAGTTTCTATTTTAGGCATCATTGCCGTATTCTATTTTGGGAAACTATCATTATTAATAGGTACTTCTGCGGCACTTCCAGCCATTATTTACTTACTTACTGTAGTCGCTTATGCTACTAAAATTAAAACTTTACCGGATACGGATGGTTTCAAATTAGGAAAATGGCGACTTCCCGTTACGATTCTAGCGATTATATGGTTAGTATTTGAAGTTGGCATTTTAACACTTCCAAAAGACTTTTTACCAACTACTAAAGTTATACTTTATTTATTCCTAGCTGGGATTGTTATTTATTGGACTGTTTTCAGATCAAGAATACAACAAGGGAAAATTGGTATTAATTTGGAGAAGGATTTGGATGTTTAAATTTAAAAATTGAAACTTAAGTTTTAACTAGAATAAAGCCGTTTCTCTTAATAGGGGAACGGCTTTTAGACTGTTGAAACATAATTGATAGAAGTTGGTTTCCACTACGGCCTGCTATGCGTATGTTTTTATCTTACTCATGAACCCTTATGAGTATGTTTTTATGATCATTTTGCTTTTTTTCTTACTCATGAACCCCTTATGAGTTCGTTTTTATCACCATTTTGCTTTTTTTCTTACTCATGAAGCCTTATGAGTTCATTTTTATCATCATCTTGCTTTTTTTCTTACTCATGAACCCCTTATGAGTTAATTATTTTCTTATTTTCGCTGTTTTTCTTACTCATGAGCCCCTTATGAGTTCGTTTTTATCACCATTTTGCTTTTTTTCTTACTCATGAAGCCTTATGAGTTCATTTTTATCATCATTTTGCTCTTTTTCTTACTCATGAACCCCTCATGAGTTCATTATCCTCTTACTTTCGCTCTTTTTCTTACTCATGAACCCCTTATGAGTTCATTATTCTCTTATTTTCGCTTTTTTTCTTACTCATGAACCCCTTATGAGTTCATTTTTACCATCATCTTGCCTTTTTTCTTACTCATGAACCCTCATGAGTTAATTATTCTCTTATTTCCGCTGTTTTTCTTACCCATGAAGACTTATGAGTTCATTTTTATCTCCAATTTGCTTTTTTCTTACTCATTAGTATATTTTCGAAATAATAGATTAATAAAAAAATAACGTACATATTCAAAACAAATAGTACGTTATTTCTTTTATCAATATTTAATCAAGCTGTGATCCATTCGTTTGAATGACATTTTGGTACCAAGATGCTAATTCATATACGAATTGCATCTCAAAAATGGTTTTCTCTATACTAAAATTCTTTTTATCTAATCAAATATGTGAAAGGTCAATTCTCCAAATCACACTCTTCAAGTCGAACAATTTTTGTCCTTTTAATTAGTTTATAACCGATCCATAAAATAAGGAAAAGCGGCAAACCAATATATGAAACTAGTACACCGTTCCAGTCAATCGCTTTCCCCATAAATGCTGAATAGTTTTGACCTAGAATAACGATTCCACAGAGTACAAATGCAAATATTGGACCAAATGGGAACCACTTTGCTTTAAATGGAAGATCATTTAAATTCTTACCTTGTGCTACATAAGCTTTGCGGAATCGATAATGACAAATGGCTATACCGAGCCAAGCAATAAAACCGGACATACCTGAAGCATTAAGTAACCAGATATAAACAACTCCGTCACCATATAAGGATGCTAAAAATGCTAATGTACCAACTGCTGCTGTAATGATTAATGCATTAACAGGTACACCTCTTTTGTTTAACTTACCTAATGCTTTTGGAGCTTTTCCTTGGCGCGCCATATCCCATAGCATTCGAGCCGAAGCATACATTCCTGAATTCCCAGCTGATAAAACCGCCGTTAGTATAACTGCATTCATTACGGATGCGGCAAAGGCTATGCCAGCTTTATCGAAGACTAGCGTAAATGGGCTAACAGTAACGTCACCGCTTGCTAAATTTTGATTAGTGTATGGAATAAGTAAACCTATTACAAAAACAGACAACACGTAAAATAATAAAATACGCCAAAATATTTGACGAGCTGCACGAGGAATGTTTTTCTGAGGTTCTTCACTCTCCCCAGCTGCTACTCCTAATAACTCTGTACCTTGAAAGGAGAAGCCGGCAGCCATAAAAATCCCGAGTGTTGCCATAAAGCCTCCATGAAAAGGAGCATCTCCAACTGTAAAATTTTTAAATCCTACTGCTTGTCCACCAATAATGCCAAAAATCATTAAACATCCTGCAACTAAAAAAATGATAACCGTAACTACTTTTATTAAAGAAAACCAATACTCTGACTCTCCAAATCCTTTAACAGACAAATAGTTTAATAGGAAGATAATAGCTAAAAATAATGAACTCCATAATAGCGATGATGTGTGTGGTAGCCAGAACTTCATAATCATCGTAACGGCAGCTAATTCAGCCGCTATTGTAATTGCCCAGTTATACCAGTAATTCCAACCAAGTGCAAAACCAAGTGCGGGATCTACGAATTTAGTTGCGTATGTACTAAAAGAACCTGCAACTGGCATGTATGTAGCCATCTCAGCAAGACTTGTCATTAAAAAGTACACCATTATACCAATTGCCACGTAGGCTAAGAGAACACCACCTGGTCCCGCATTATGGATAGCACCCCCACTCGCCAAAAATAGACCTGTTCCAATTGTTCCACCTAGCGAAATCATTGTAATATGACGTGGTTTTAATCCACGCTTTAACTCTTGAGGCATAGAAGAAATATGATCCTCGGAATCAATGACTGTTATTGTATTGACCGTATTTTTCATTAAAATACTCCTTTTCAGTCGTTTTTTGATTAGATGATTTTATGCTTCTTAGCTTTTTCCAAACGTCCATCTGCAGGGATTAAGGAAGAAATGTTTAATGATTAGAGAAAATGAGAAGCGAATGGTCGCTTCTCATTTTTTTATTTGGAAAAATCAAAGTAATTTCTCTTTAACAACCTCGGTTGCTCGATCAACTCATTATAAGAAACTGTTTTTCCTATAAGCTTTGTATTAATTAAAAATAATTGCTCCTCAATTGCACCAACTGTATCATCTGTTTGATAAGTTATATTACAATTCTGGCATACAACACATGGTGTTTCTTTAATCTCAATTGCCTTTGTTCCATCAGGAAGTTCCCAGTAGACCGTATTTGTTGATTCGACTATGTTAGCTGATTCACACCACTGACATGTCGTCATTTTGCATCACCATTTGATGGTGCACTCGCTACTAGCTTTTCGCTAACTTGAATTTTTGTAAGCTGTGCTTGGAATTTCTTTTCTTTCAATTCATCACGTTTTTCACGCTTATCCTTTAAAGAAGCATGCTCTGGGTTTGTCGAATATGTTTTACGAGCTTCCATACGTTGTAATCCTTCAGGAACAAGATTGAATTTTGTTTCATTCATTAATCCTGCAATTCCTGCATTGGAACGCTTTTCTTCCATATTAGGATAAATTTCTTTAAAGTATGCTTCAGCTCTACCTGGTACATAATTTTGTGGCTCTGGATAAGTAGTAATTACACCTTCAAAATTACGAAGTACTACTTTATCAGCACTTTGTGAAATTAAGTAATTCGGTTGGAGAGCAATTTTCCCTCCGCCACCTGGAGCGTCTACTACAAATGTTGGTACTGCATATCCTGAAGTATGGCCTCTTAGTCCTTCCATGATTTCTAAACCTTTTGATACAGGTGCACGGAAGTGTCCAATTCCTTCTGATAAATCACATTGATAAATATAATATGGTCTTACACGGATTTTAACTAAATCATGCATTAGCTTTTTCATGATTGGTACACTGTCGTTAATACCAGCCAAGATTACAGCTTGATTTCCTAACGGTACACCAGCATTTGCAAGCATTTCGCAAGCTCGTTTCGATTCCTCTGTAATTTCAATTGATGTATTAAAGTGCGTATTTAGCCAAACTGGATGATATTTTTTTAAGATGTTACAAAGGTTTTCAGTAATACGTTGCGGGAATACTACAGGTGCTCTAGTACCAATACGGATAATTTCCACATGTGGAATCTCTCGTAAATTTTTTAAGATGTACTCTAAAATATTATCGTTAATTAAAAGACCGTCTCCACCTGAAATTAGAACATCTCGTACTTCAGGATTTTTGCTAATGTAATTAATAGCAGCATCTAGTTGTTTTTTTGGTACTCCCATTCCAATTTGTCCTGAAAAACGACGTCTAGTACAATAGCGACAATACATTGAACACTGATTTGTTACTAAAAATAGCACACGATCAGGATAACGATGTGTTAAACCTGGTACTGGTGAATCTTCATCCTCATGAAGAGGATCCTCTAAATCATACTTCGTTTTATGAATCTCCGCAGAGATTGGAACTGATTGCATACGAACAGGACAACGTGGGTCATCCGGATTCATTAATGACGCATAATATGGAGTAATATTTAGTGGAATTGTCTTTGTCGCAATTCTTACTCCATCTTCTTCTTCTGGCGTGAGGTTAATTACTTGCTTTAACTCATCCAATGATTTGATGGTATTTGTAAGTTGCCAAACCCAATCATTCCATTGTTCATCTGTTACATCTTTCCACAATTCGATTTCTTTCCAGTGTCTTTTTGGAGCATAGACTGCATTTACCATACTTACATCCCCTTTCAAACTGTTTGTTTTAATATATAGCAAGAGCCGTGCCAAAAATTTACATTTTTTTAATAAACCCACTCGAAATATAGAAAATTCACACTATTCAGCCTGTTATTTTATTTTTTTATGTTAAAACTTAAAGCTAGTATTATTCGAAATATGTAGCAGCAATAGTAAAACCGCCTAAATTTAGGCGGCTTGGCTATATAAAACGATCATTTTCAGATGGTTGAAATAGGATTTATACTAAGATATTTAACTTTTGAATCTTATATTGAAGAGTCTGCCTAGGTATTTCTAGAAGTGCAGCAGCTTGTTGAATATTAGCGTTTGTTTGTAGCAATGCTTGTTTTATTAGTGAAATTTCCATTTCCTGCATTGCAGAACGTAATGGCTGAACTCCTCCTTTTGTTTCAGTACTTTTCTTAATTTGTTGCAATTGAATAGGAAGATGTTTAACAGTAAGCGTATGCCCTTCTGCCATAATCATAGCATGCTCAATCGTATGCTTTAGTTCTCGGACATTCCCTGGCCAATTATACTGGTGAAATAACTCAAACACCGTATGCTCTACATTACGAACATTCTTCGAAAAGCGTTCATTAAATTGCTCGACAAAATGGGAAGTCAGCAATTCTATATCATAATTCCTTTCTCTTAAAGGTGGGATGAACAATGAAAATACATTCAAACGATAATATAAATCCGGTCGCATAATGCCATTTTGAACGCAATCTAACGGTGATTCATTAATTGCAGCAATTACTCTCACATTCACTTTCCGAGTCTTTTGATCACCTATTCGGCGAACTACACCATCCTCAAGAACTCTTAGTAATTTGGCTTGGAGCTCCAAAGGCATTGAATTAAGTTCATCTAAAAATAAACTTCCGCCATCGGCTAGTTCAAATAATCCAGCTCGATCGATTGCGCCCGTATAACTGCCTTTTGTCGTACCAAATAAAATACTTTCTAGTAATGATTCTGGTAGCGCAGCACAGTTTTGAGCTATAAAAGGGGCTTCACTTCTACTTGAGCAATGGTGAATTGACTGGACAAAAAGTTCTTTACCAGTTCCAGTTTCACCAACTACAAGTACCGCAGAATCAGCATTCGCTACCTTCTCAACTTGATTTTTAACAGCTATTAAAGCAGGATCATCCGTTAATATATCTGAGATTGTATAAGAATGGATTTGTTTTGTTTTGCCTTGTTTAACTTGCGGTTTTATTCTCGCTTGTAAATCTAAAACCTTTTCGCCGAGCGATTTAATGGTGGAATAATCCTTTGCAATTTCAACCGCACCTATAAGCTGATCATCTAAAATGATCGGAATAGTCGTGTTAACTGTGTCAATGAATTGGCCCTTTATATTTTCATAACGTTGGGGCTGCCTAATAATAGCTTGCCTTGTTTCTAGTACCTTCAGTAGGGTGCTGGTTTCTTTCGTTAAAGAAGGGAAAGCTTCTAGCACATGCTTTCCTAGAACCTCTTCAACTGAAACTCCATCGTGGTCAGCCGCAACTTGATTATAAAATATCGTCATTCCATTATTGTCGACTGCGTGAATTGATTCATCGATACTATTTAATATGGCACTAATCATTTGATTAGTTGGAATTGTTGCGTTCATTTTCTACCCTTCCTTTCACTGCCGAAAACTTAGCAATTCATCGCTCAATTTTCGGCAGTTTGACATTAAGAGACTACTTTCGAAAGATCTTTCACCCAAACGTTCATATCTTCTAATTTATCAAAAATATAGCAGTTGTTTGCCATTCTTCCAGTATACATATAGCCTAATTGATGAAAGGCTGCATTCATTCCATACGATAATGATCTCGCAATCGTATATGAACAATAAATAGCTTCGCTTACTAAGTCCTGTTCTAGCTTCTTCATCAGTTCCTTCATTAGCCCATGCTTACGATGCTCCTCTAGCGTTGCACAATTTGTAAGCTCGGCATTTCTTTGTCCGAAGTCAATTTCAGCTGAAGCTGCACTTACAATATTTCCATCCATTTCGTAAATCCAATAAATAGTCCCTTCATCCATCGACTTTTCTACATAAGTAGGCTCATTTAAAGGAGTTGGATATACTTTAAAAACTTGACCATATAATTTTGCTAGTTTTTTTGAGTCATTTTTTTCAGCTCTTCGTATAACATACTCATCAGGAATTACTTTTTCTTTTGATCGATCACTTTTTAAGACAGCATCTAAAATGTCATCCCCAGCAGCCCAATAAAGACTATTTCTTCTTTCCTGGCTAGCATATTTCGTAACAAAGAAGCCATCACTTCCTTGAAAATATCCCTTCAGTGCAGATTCAATCATATACCCCGATTGTAAGAAGGAATATAAGTGTTCACTTCTTGCTTTAATAATTAACTTTGTATATTTATATTCTTTTGCTAGTTTTTCTACTCTCTCTATTAATAACGATACATTACCTAAATAGTAATCAACTCGAATTCGCTCATTAAAGTGATCTAAAGCACCTTCAAAATAATAGTTTTCCTGTTTAATTTTTACTGTTTCATAATACTTTTTCGTTTTCATATGCTCCCTCACTTTCATGTTGGTCCTCTACTCCACACCAATCAATTAATGTACAAGCAATGATCTCTGCTGTTAAAAACAGTTGATCTAAATCAATAAACTCATCTGGATAGTGAGCTACTTTTGTCTCACCTGGTCCAAAAACGATCATTGGAATATTTAAAATTTGTGTAAATAATCCTCCATCTGTTCCCCAAGGCGCAGCTTCCACTATTGGACTTTGATTCATTGTTTCGCGATAGTTTTGTTGCAAAGTTTGCACTAATTCACTATCAGCTTCAACAGAACCTGGGACCCATCTTGCTCCAAACCATTCTACTTCTACAGGATTTTCAACGAACCAATCATCAAGGTTTTTAATATTATAAATCCAATTCTCAAATTCTTCTCTCGCATCTTCTAATTTTTCATTTGGTGCCACGCCAAATCTTCCTTCTAAAGTAACTAAATCTGATACAGAAGATGGCCATGTTCCACCATGAATTGTTCCTATATTAATAGGAATTGGAATTGGTACTCCATCGTATAAAGGATCAGCTATTCGTTCATTACGTAGTTGCTCTAGTTTTTGAATTTGTTGAACGATTAACATGCTTTTTTCGATAGCGCTTACACCTTCGTAACGAGTACCTCCGTGTGCTACTTTCCCTTTCACTTTCAGACGGAACCACATAGAACCTTGTTGCTTAATGAAGAACTTCATATTTGTTGGTTCAGGGATAATAACACCATCAGCTGAATATCCTCGCAAGATTGTTGCAAGTGTTCCAGCACCTCCACTTTCTTCTTCAATTACGCTTTGAAAATAAACATTACCTTTTAATGTAATTCCACTTCTTTTTATCGCTTCAACCGCTAAAATTAACGCGACATTTCCGCCCTTCATATCAGTTGCTCCACGGCCATAAAGCTTGTTATCTACTATAGTTGCACTGTAAGGTGGGTAAGTCCATTGCTGAATATTCCCTTCTGGAACGACATCAATATGACCATTTAAGATCATAGACCTTCCTCCGCTCGTTCCTTTAAGCGTAGCAACAATATTAGGGCTACCAGCAAAACTGTCTCTTGTAGAAATAAAATACGGATGCTCTTTCATTTCCTTTAAATCGGGTTCCCAAACGTCTAAATCTAATTCAAGCTCTCTTAATTTTTCAAGGACAATTGCTTGTGCCTTACTCTCATTACCAGAGACGCTGTTTTCCATTACTAGTTGTCTAAGTAGTTCAATTGTTTTATCTTTATGTTCGCTAATATAGTCTTGAATAACTTTTTTGTAATGACTCATCCTCTTCACTCTTTTCTATATAAACATTTTTAAATCTTTACTGATTTTTAGATCAGCACCAGTGTGTTTGATTACATCCTCTACAGTATATGGACTCATTAATTCTTTAAGCACTAATGAATTATTAACAACTTCAATAACAGCCATTTCCGTTATGATTAAATCCACACAAGATTTAGAAGTTAATGGTAAACTACACTCTTTCACGATTTTTGGATTCCCAGCTTTATCCGTATGATTCATCACGACAATTACTCTTTTAGCCTTTTGAGCTAAATCCATTGCTCCACCAATTCCCGGTACACGTTTTCCAGGTACAATCCAGTTTGCCAAGTCTCCATTTTCGCTTACTTGTAGCGCACCTAAAACAGTTAAATCTAGTAAACCTCTGCGTATAATTCCAAATGCTGTAGCACTATCGAAATAACTAGCACCTTTTATGGCAGTAATTGGGAAACCACCTGCATTACATAAATTTTCATCTTCTTTTCCTTTTTCAGGACTCGGCCCGATTCCCATAACTCCATTTTCAGCATGGAACATAACATGAACATCTTCCGGTAAGTAATCAGGAACGATGGATGGAATTCCAATCCCTAAATTTACAATCATTCCGTTTTTAATTTCCTTTGCAGCTCGTTTCGCAATTTTTTGACGAAAGTCTATTCCCATGCCCATTTCCAGTTCACTCCTTCTGATGAAATTATGTAATCAACAAACACACCTGGAGTTACAATTTCCTCTGGATTCAGCGCGCCAAGTGGAACAATTTCTTCTGCCTCAACAATCGTAATATCCCCGGCCATAGCCATATGAGGATTCATATTCCTTGCACTCTTGTCAAAAACCAAATTTCCAAATGAATCAGCTTTCTTTGCAAAAATAATACTGACTTCTGCATTAAGAGCTTCTTCAACTAGAAATTGTTTACCTTTTACAAATACTTTTTCTTTGCCTTCTTCTGCCATACTATCAAGACCTACATCGACTAGCACTCCTCCAAGTCCCATACCGCCTGCACGGATACGCTCCGCTAGAGTACCTTGTGGAGAAAATTCAACTTTGAGCTTACCTTCTGTCATTAACTTTCCTGCAAACGGATTTGATCCAATATGAGAAGTAACGATTGATCTAACTCTTTCATTTCTTACCATCCTTCCGATGCCAATATCCGGAAATCCAGTATCATTGCAAATTAAGTCAATATCCTTTATTTCACTTTCCAATAATGCTTGAAGTAAAGTTGGCGGTGAACCGACTCCTCCAAAACCTCCAACCATTAGTGTCATTTCATCATGAAAAAAAGGAAGAATTTGTTCCATTGTTGCTATTTTTTTATAAGTATTTTCAACTAGATTCATACACTTTCCCCCTTAGCTGTATACGTTAATTGGGATTGTTCCATTTCCAATTCTGTTAAACTTTCCGTAAGAATTTGAAGTAATTCATCCAGTTCTCCATAAGTAATGGTTAAAGGTGGCGCAATCATGAAGGCTGAATCTTCTTTTCCGTTTTTTCCCGCAACAGAAGGGTATAATAGCAAACCTTTATTCATTACTTTTTGAATAAACGCACTTGATTTTATGTTACTTATAAATTCGATGCCGATTAATAAACCTTTTCCTCGAACATCCCCAATGATTGAAAATTTCTCTTTTAATCCTTGGAGTTTATTCATTAAATAATTACCTTTTTCTTCTGCAGCTTGTACTAAATTATGTTTCTCAACATATTCGATAACAGCTAAAGAAACTGCAGCTGATAATGGGTTTGCACTAAATGTATGCCCACTCATTACAAGTTTTGAGCCTTGCATAATGGGTTCAATCACTCGATCGCTCGCAATCGTTGCAGCCATTGGTGTGTACCCAGAAGTTAACCCTTTTCCAAGTGTCACGATATCAGGCTGGACACCCCAGTGCTCCATTGCAAACATTTTTCCAGTACGACCAAGGCCAGTCATAACCTCGTCTGAAATTAGTAAAATATCATATTTTTCACAAATGGCTTTTATTCTTTGGTAGTAACCTTTAGATGGTACGATTGCACCACCTGCAGCACCGATTATTGGCTCAGCAATAAATGCTGCAATATGCTCAGGACCAATTCGATCGATGGCTGTTTCTAGTTCAGATGCACATGCTAAATCACAAGATGGGTGTTCTAAGCCGTGCGGACAACGATAGCAATATGGTGGTGAAACTGATGGATAATCTTCCAATATTGGAACAAATCGCTGACGACGTAAAGGGTGCCCCGACATAGATAAAGCACCAATTGTTATGCCATGGTAACTCATCCATCGTGAAAGGATTTTATTCTTACCTTTTTTTCCTTTCTCCTGGTAATGCTGTATTGCTAGTTTCATAGCAGTTTCTGTTGCTTCCGTCCCGCTATTCACAAAGAACGTCCAGTTTAAATCACCTTGAGTAATTTCACTTAGCTTCTTTGCTAGCTTCTCAGCAGGTTCACTTGTAAATTGTGAACGGTAGACGAATGATACTTGTTTTGCTTGTTCAGTCATCACATTAATAATCTCTTCAACACCATGACCAATCCCTACGGTAATTGCACCAGATGAACCATCGATATACCGATTTCCATCTTTATCAAATAAGTACACACCCTCCCCATGAGAAATCATAGGGTAATGCTTACCAAGCAATGGTTTAATTAAATAATCTCGATCCATCTTATCCCCACCCCTTTTTTATATAAAAACTAAAAGGCCTATCTACTAAATATTGGAAATTTAAATAGAGGCTATTTTTTAGTATTCTTGCTTTCTGAAATACTTCCTTTTTATTTTTTTTAAACTTAAACATCTGTTTAAAAAAACTAGTTGGCCGCATTAGTTTCTTAACAAAAGATTTATACCATCAGTTACCGGCTTTAACTGATAACCATATACATATTTATATAAAAAATTTGTAGTAAGATCAGTTGGCGGTGAAGATTGAAAATGGTTTTATCAGAGAAGATTAGAGCTGAAATAGACGGTCTAATAGATAAGATTAAGTTGGATCAGTGCGATGATGGTTCGTGGAGATATTGTTTCGAAAGTGGTCCTATGACAGATGCCTACATGATTATTATTTTAAGAACAATCGAATATAACGATGAAGATTTAATTATGAAACTAGTAAATCGTTTATTAATAAAACAAGACTCAAGCGGTGCTTGGAAGCTTTTTGATGATGATTCAGGAAATTTATCTGTAACGGTGGAGGCTTACACAGCCCTACTATTTTCAGGTTATATCGAAATTTCGAATGAAAAAATGGGGAAAGCAGAAGAGTTTATTCGTCAAAATGGAGGATTAGAAAGTGTACACGTCTCAACAAAATTTATGCTTGCTTTACATGAATTGTACCCATGGCCCAGTTTTTTTCCATTTCCTCTTCTTTTAATGAACTTACCTAAATCTTTCCCTTTGTCCTTCTTTAAATTTAGTTCTTACGTTCGATTTCACTTTGCCCCACTTTTAATATTAGGGCATAAAAAGTTTACGACGAAAAATAAATGGACACCTACTATACAACATTTGTTTACAAACAATAAATTTAAAAAGATTAGCAAAAAACGGAGGTTCCCTGCCTTTAAAACTCCTTTTATTAAGACATTTTCAAAAATAGGAATTAAAAAGGCCGAACAATATATTATTCAAAATATCGAAAAGGATGGGACACTGTCTAGTTATGCTAGCGCGACGTTTATTGCTATTTATGCACTTCTTTCGTTAGGTTATGAAGTTACTTCGCCCATAATTCAAAATGCTGTTTTAGGCATAAAATCATTTCTATTTGAGTTGGATAATTCCCATCATATCCAAAATTCCCCTTCTACTATATGGGATACAGCACTCACTAGTTACGCTTTACAAGAGGCAGATGTGACATTAAATGATGAAGCAATTCGTTCCTCTTCTAACTACTTACTTTCTCTACAACTTAAGATTGTCGAGAATGAACATACAATTGGTTTAGGAGGATGGGGATTTTCAGATAGTAATACCCAAAATCCAGATGTAGATGATACACAAGCAGTCCTAAGAGCGACAACAAATCTATCCTTGATCGATGATGATTATAGAAATTCGTGGAACGCTGGCGTGAAATGGTTATTTGAAATGCAGAATAAAGATGGTGGATGGGCATCATTTGAAAAAAACAGTAGTAAATACTTAAAACTCTTCTTCCCTATTCAAAACTTTGTTGATACTGCTATTGATCCATCAACGGCAGATTTAACTGGTCGAACAATCGAATTTTTAGGTTCAAAATTAAAATTAAATATGAATCATCCAAGAATTGAAGACGGAGTTAATTGGTTAATCAATAATCAAAACGAGGATGGTTCCTGGTACGGTCGATGGGGAATTTCATATATTTACGGAACATGGGCCGCCATTACTGGTATGAAGGCAGTCGGAATCCCTTCAAATCACCCTAGTATTCAAAAAGCTAATAACTGGTTACTTACTATTAAAAAGGATGACGGTGGTTGGGGAGAATCTTGTAAAAGCGATATAGAGAGAATGTATATACCACTATCATTTTCTACCGTTGTGCATACATCATGGGTAGTCGACACCCTCATCTCGATCAACGATTACCCTACTAAGGAAATTGAAGATGGAATAGCAAATATTTTAAACTGGTTAAAGATCCATGACAAGCGATTGACCTACCCAACTGGTGGCGGTTTACCAGGTCATTTCTATATAAATTATCATAGTTACCAATCAATTTGGCCCTTATTGACTTTAAGCCATTATCTAAAAAAATATAAGACAAGTGACTAATTTACATTTTCTAGTTAAACGCCTTGTCCTTATTTTCCCTGACTGCATATAATACACTGTTTCTTTAAAAAAATATATGAGCGTATGTCATTATAGTTAATGGTTTAAACAATAAAGGAGTGTCTTTATGGGAAATCTTGACCCAGTTTTAATGAGAGAATTTTGTAGTAAAGTTTGTGATCCTCGTCATTTTCCACGTATTTTTAATATTTGTCGTTCATTTCGTTGTAATGATTTAAAATCCCGAGAAGGTGCATGCAGTATGATTGACAGACTATCGGAGTGTTGTAAAGTATCAATAACTGAAGAAGAACGCGAGAACGCTTGTGAGTGGTTAATGAATTGTAACGTAGATCCAAAAAATCCTTCTCATCAAAGAGAAATGTGGAATCTAATTAAGAGCTGTAAAAGACGTTCTTGGTTTTAATGAATTGTAGACGGTAATTTTTAATATTTTTTTATAAAGAAGCTTATGAAATTTCTCTTTCGAGTTAGAAATGAGGGGAATTTTGTAGGCTTTTATGCATTTGAATGCCCCCATTTAACTAAACAAAAATGCTATTGCGACTATATGCTATTATTTAGTTAGCTGAAAGAATAAATGTATTTTTATATGGGGGATAACATGGCTGGGTTCAAAAAGATTGAAAAGAACTTCTACATATCAAAAGATAAGATTAAAAGATTAATTAATTCAAATGAAGGATGTATTGCATCTGATCGAATAACAGTAGATGGATGTAAGGTAGGATTTATGTATAGAGAAGAACCATACCAAAATGGTAATCCAGATAGTGGTTGGAGATTTTTGGCAGGTGATGAAAGTGATGAATATATGATTAATTCTGATAATCATTCAGTATATCAATTAAACACTATATGTAATTTCGATCATGATATCATTCCATTACTTAACTCTGCACCGGGTACAGCTTACATTCGTGATGAAAATGATGAACTTGTCCTTGATGATGAGTGGGAAGTAGTGGAAGAATAGATTTAAAAAAGAGGTTATCCCATAAAACTTGTGAAAACCTGCGAGGAACTTTGTAGTCTTAGTAGTTTTTTAGTGTTTTTTTAGAAGTGGGTGTGTTTATCAAGATTCCTATTAGTTTGAACATAGTTTTTAACAAAATTAAGCGGTGGATCGACCAAATTTGTTGATATTTGAGCGAGATATGATGAAATTGAGCTGGTATTAGGAGTAATTGTGCCTGTATTGGGAATAATTGAGCTGGTTTTAACAATAATTGTGCCAGTTTTGGGAATAATTAAGCCAGTTCTAGCAATAATTAAGCAAAATTCACAACTTTATGAAAAAAGTACATATTTTGTTCGTATTTCTTTCACATACTCTAAAGCTTGTTCATTGTGTTCAAACTTAACTTGTGAAATAATTGAAGCTCAGTGTCGTAATAGAAATTCACATTTAATGGAGGTCATTAAAAAATGTCAGACAACACCACAATTAATGATTCAGTTAAAATGCACTTTATGCTAAAGTCTACTCCCCCTAGAACAACTTTTCCAATGGATATGACTGTTGAAGAACGAGATATCATGGCGCAGCATATTGCTTATTGGACGGAAAAGCAAACCCAGGGGATCGCTTTAGTCTTTGGACCTGTCCGCAATCCTTCAGCACCACATGGTATTGCTATAATTGAAGTAGAAAATGAGAACCAAGTCCCAAAACTGATAAAAGAAGATCCAGCCGTAATTGCTGGTATTATGACAACAGAATTTTATCCGATGATGGCTGTGCTACCTAAGAAAAATTCTTAACTTGCTATTATAAAAAAATAATTAATAAATTTAAAAACAAAAAAGCAAATGGTCATAATGAGTTTGAACCGTTTGCTTTTTTTCGCATCTTGATCGTTAAAAAGTGACCATAATAAGTTAAATAAAAGGAAACCACAAAAAAAGAGATCGGTTTTAGAGTGGTATTAATTAGCCTGTGAGGGTCTTTTAATATATTTATTATTCTCTTTATTTTCTTTTCCAGAACTAAAATAAACCCCCTTAAGGAAATTTAATTACCTTTTTGGGGGCCTCATCTATAAGTAGTTTTCAATCTCAAAACTCTTCCTTAGCCAAGTCCACGAACTGATAATCCACCATCACTAGAAATCACTTCTCCTGTAATAGCACGCGACTGATCAGAAGCTAAAAGTACATATGCTGCAACATGATCTTCAGGCATTTGTGCTAGTTGTAGTGGATTTCGTCTTTTTATATTGCTTGCTTTCGTTTCATTGTCTACGGATTTCGTAAAATTTCGTAAAGGCGGGATCACTGTTAGTGCGGTTAAAGTCCCTCCTGGTGCTACTGCATTTACGCGAATATCTGGTGCTAGTTCAAATGCAAGCTGACGCATTAAACCGATTTGAGCATGTTTACTAGCTGTGTACCAAACCCCACCCCCATCTGGGTAGAAGCTTGCACCTGATACCGTAAAAATAATATTACCATTTGTTTTTTGTAATTCTTCTAGCGCTGCTTTTGCACCAAAAAATGATCCTTTTACATTTATATTTAAAAGAAAATCGTATGCTTCTGAAAGAGCCTCAGGTGTCACGTCAGCAAATTTAGCAAATCCATCAAAAACGCCAGCATTTGCAATAAAGACATCTAGTTTACCAAACTGTTCAACAGTAGCTTTTACAGCTCGTTCATTGTCTTCATATTTACTTACATCACCTTGAATGATTAGGAGATTGTCATTAAATTCTTCTTTCATTTGCTCGAGTGTTTCAAGTGAGCGACCAATAATACTTACCTTTGCTCCTTCTTGAATAAAACGTCTTGTAACAGCTGCACCTATTCCTGATGCGCCGCCTGTAATTAACACTACTTTATCTTTTAATAACATAACTTAGCCGTTGCCAAAAACTTATAAAAACCAATAAAAACCTATTATTTCTATAGATTTTGTTTACTTCCCTGTTCTACGTGCCCGATTTTGCTGAAACTACTTTCGTTTAATTTAACACTCCAAGGGCGTAAATTCGGATACAACGAATCCTACATATCAGTAGTGACGTCTATGTGTCAAATTACTAAATTATATCGTGACAAGTTGATTGCTGCATTAAAATCTCGATCGATTTCATGACCACATTCACATTTAAATACTCGGTCGGATAGTTTTAAATCGTTTTTTATATATCCACAACTTGAACACGTTTTAGAAGATGGAAACCACCTATCAGCTTCAACAAATTCAATGCCATATTTTTCACATTTGTATTGAATTTGGCGTTTGAATTTACATAAACACTGCTTCGCAATAGCTTTTGACAAGTGCTTATTCTTCATCATTCCCTTGATATTTAAAGTTTCCATTACGATGCGATAAGGTTTGGTTTTCACGATTTCGCTCGTGGATTGATGAAGATGATTTAGTCTGATATTTGTCAATCTTCTATGGAGGTGTTGTATCTTCTTTTCGATTTTTAGTATGTTGCTTGTTTTGGCGAAACGGTTTCCCTCCTTATTCATTTCATATTTACGAGAAACTTGACGTTGCAACCTACGTAGTCGTTTCTCTGTCCTTCTAACAGTTCTCGTTTTGTTACTATTTTTCTTCCTAGTACCATCTGAACAAACGGCTAATTCTTTAATTCCAACATCAATTCCAAGTGAGACATTCGTCAGTTCAACTATTGGTTTTGATTCTTCAATTCCAACAGAAAGATACCAGTATTTTCCGTCGTGACTGATTCTAGGATTATAGTATTTTTCATCTGGTATAGATTCAGAAACTACAACCCAACCAACTTTCTCAATCAATACTTTCTTTCCTTCTACTTTCAACTTAGCATTATCGTTATAAAAAGATGATTTTGATTTTCTTCTACTTTTGAATCGTGGTTTATCAGATAACCCTTTAAAGAACTTTTTATACGCTTCACAAAGGTCTTTTATTGCTTGTTTTGTAATATTATTCGATACTTCATACAACCAAGCAAATTCGTCGGTTTTTTTTAATACAGTTAATTCTTTTCTTAATATGCCATCAGGAATATATTTTCCACCAGTTTTATAATTTTCTTCTTGCTTAGTCAATGCCCAGTTATATGCCCACCGAGCTGTACCAACTGATTTCCATAATATTATTTCTTGTTCTGTAGTTGGTCTTAATCTGATTCTCCTCGCAAGAATCATTTTTTTATGCCAATTTTTAATCGTTTGTTCAGTTACACCGATTGAATCAAATATCAACTTACTCACCTCATGTACATTTAAACACAATGGGTGAAATTCAATTAGAACAAATTGTGATATTTTTATAAATTTTTATAAAATAATATTACCTGTTTTTAGCCTCCTCTATTAAACAAAGATTGCAAGATTTCTAGTATTAATTGTTGTTTGGTCTACAATAAATACTCGCTTGGAAAGCTTCCATTGCCCATCCTCGTATGTAAACTCGTCATTGCGTTCTCCTGAAATTAAATCGTGGTGAATATCTGTGCTACGACTTCGATAAATAAGTAAATAGCTCTTAACTACTGCCTTTTCTTCTTTAACTAGCTCTTTTACGCTCACATTGCTTACAAAACGGCGGGTTCTTGAAGGAGGAATTTCCGCCCATGCATAATCAGTTTTCAATCGATCCACTCGAAGCTTTAATAGTTCAATATCATCATTAAACGTAAACATCTCAGTTGAATAATCCGGGCGCTCAGTTCCTTCTTTATTGACGCGTACAGGCATTTGATAGATTAAATTTGAGTGCATTAAGCTAAACCAATCTTCAAATTCAATATCATCAAGTAATTGTGCTTCATCAATTAGCCACTGTTCAAACTCTAATTTTGCTAATAATTTTTCGGTATTCATTTCCTTCATCCCCCCTTTATTACTTTGTCATTAATTCAAGCCAGTACTTATAGAAATTACGTTGACTTGCTTCTGTAAATTTATCGTCATAAACTACACCTGGGCCGATAAAATCGACAGGCTCACGATGTAGTCCCATTGTATAGTTATAAGTCAAATTCTTTTGAAATGGCATTGTACCTTGGGCTGCTTCTGTGATGTCCGTAAATACTTCAGTATCATCTTGTTCAAAAATACCAGATGGACTAAATGTTAAGATAAAAGAATCTCTTGATCGATTCTTCCATTCCTGAGAAGCATTTTTCTCTACTAGCAACCACGCAATGACTTCCATTTTATTGTGACTAATAGGTCTCCACATTCTAATTGAAGTATTCGAAATTAATTCGCCCTTAATTTTTGTGTGAGATATTAAAAATGACATGTTTGGAAAAGCATTACCAATCATATTTTTCAAGTTTGATAGAACTTCATATTGTTCCTCTGATAAATTACTTTTATATTCATCTTTCAATTCTTCAGGGAAAGCAAAGTCCGGGTTTGGTGTACCAAGGTTTAATCCATGTCCGTTTTCAGTATGGATTTGGAAACCGCGCTTTGAGTATGTTGCATTTGGTACCATTCCTAATTTAGCAATTGAACCGTGAGTCACCATTGTATGATAGGAATCACCTACAAAGTTATCAGAACCGACCTTCCAATTTGATTTCACAATAAAACGTTGTGGCGCTCCAATTACTTCCATCTCAGCACGACCTACTACAATATCTAAATACCACTTAAAATCGCCAAGAAATTCTTCAAGAGGTTCTGCATTTTCATCCCAATTTCCGAATAATAACCCTTTGTATGATTCTAGCTTTACTTGGTGAAGGCCCATTTTAGATCGGTCAAGTCGATCTCCATAAATATCTTTTTGAAGTGGAACACCAACTAGTTCACCTGTATTTTTAAAGTTAAATCCATGATATGGACATGTAAATAAAGTCTTGTTTCCTTTGTCAGCTCTACATAACTTCATACCACGGTGAGTACACATATTGTAAAATGCATTGATTTCTCCATTACTATCTCGTGAGATAATGATCGAGTAGCCTGCCAGTTCACGTGTCATAAAATCACCGGAATTTGGAACTTCAGATTCATGACCAAGAAAAACCCATGTTTTTAAAAATACTTTTTCATGCTCTAACTCGTAAACCGCCTTGTCTCCTAGAAGATATGCAGGGATGCTTCCTTCATCTGGTTTGACCGTATCGGATAAGTAATTTACTAGTTGCTCTTTTGACAATTCATCTAAAGTTTTCTCTGTTATAATCACGCTCGCACTCTCCCTTCATATTTCGATTACCCGACTTGTACATAGTTATCTTTGTTTTGTAATTTCGCCAATACGCTTAATGCTGCTAAATAACTTGTTTTAGGATTATTTGGCATCGGATCATTTTCGATCTCAAGTTTTAGTTTCCCGAACGCACCAGAAGCTTCAATTGTATGGCTATTTTTTATCACACTCGGATCAGCAATAATTTTTACTTTCGTTTTGTTAGAGCCTAGTCCCGCTAATGATAATACGATTGCTACATTTATATTTCTTGGGTATAGCTTAATTGCTTCTGCTGCAGAACCTTCAAACAAAACCATTTCTTTTTCTAATGCCTCCCCGGATAATGCTCCAGGTGGTTTTCTAGTTGTAATTGAAACCGCGTTTAAACCATTTACAGCTTTTGCTGACTTTAAAATATCTAAACCGCCGATTGCTCCTGAAGGTAGGTAAACGTTTACACCTTTCCTAATACAAACCTCTCGAACTCTGTCTTCAAAAGAAGAATCAGCCATTACCCCAATACTACTTAACAAAAGGTCTTTTCCAGACTCAAGAACTTTTATAGCGTACATCTCTGCTGCTTCAACTGTTGCAGCTTCAATGACTAAATCTACATCAGAATGAAGGAGCGCTTCCACATCTGTATATGATTCTGTTTCAAAATCTTTCGCCAATTGAACTGCTGATTCTTCGCAGCGTGTATAAATTGAAACAATCTTTCCGCCGGGTAACATGCCATCTTTATTAATTGCTTGAAGTAGGAATTGACCAATATTACCACACCCGATTAGACCTAGTTTCATGTCTATTCACCTTCCTCAATTTGCAAATCCGTATGAATCTGCAAAGAATTCCAATCCACAGTGTCTTGTTTCTCTTGATACACCACTTTCTTTTAACCCAGGGAAATCCAGTGCTAAATCGCTAAAGATTGTATGGTTATTATGAAAAACAGCGCCTGCTTCTAAACGATCTGCCATTTCAATTGCCAATTCTTCATTCTCAGTCCAAACAGATGCCCTTAAACCAAATTCACTATCATTTGCTAGTTTGATCGCTTCGTCAATTGTTGAAAAAGGTAAAATAGGAATGACTGGACCAAATTGTTCTGCACGAACGATTTCACTTTGCTGGTCAATGCCTGTTACGATTGTTGGTAAGATGTAATATCCTTGTTCCCACATTTCAGGGTTCAGTTGAATTCCAGCTGTTATTACATTTGCACCCGCTTTTTCAGTACGTTCAATTAATGCATTCACATAGTCATATTGAGCTTTATTATTTAATGGACCCATCGTTACATCAGGTTGAATACCATCACCTACAACAATTCGCTCAAATTCTTTCTTTAATTTTTTTACTACTTCAACATATCTAGATTCATGTACATATACGCGTTTAATAGCTGAGCATACTTGGCCAGCCGCCCGTAAAATACTCATTCTTAATCTTGTAATTGCTTCGTCATCTAAGTTAGCATCCTCTAAAATAATCGCCGGGTCATTCCCACCAAGCTCCATATATACTTTTTGAAGATTTCCAGCAGACTTCTTCATAATATCTTTACCTGTCTGTGTACTTCCAACGAAGGCAACCGTACGAACTCGTGAATCAGAACATAGTTTGTCACCAATTACTTTTCCTGAACCTGTTACAATATTAATAACGCCAGGTGGAAAATGTTCCGCCACTACTTTTAAACAAGTCATAATTGTTAGTGGGCAATTTGTCGCTGGTTTTACAACAACTGTATTCCCTGCTAAAACTGCTGGGATTACTCGCTTAAATGTTAAAATCATTGGTGAATTCCAAGGTGTAATGACTGCTGCAACCCCTCTTGCTCTTCTTCTTACTTGAACTTTTTGATTGCCTGGAAGTAACTCCGGATTCCACCATTTAAGTAGTTCATCTGCTCCACCATTCATCACTTCAACACAGCGTAATAAGTCTTTCTTTGCTTCTACAAGTGTTTTTCCATTTTCACGTACAAATAACGAAACATTTTCTTCAATAATTTTAGAAAGTTCATAAGCTGCTGTCTTCATTCTTTCTACACGATCTTGAACTTCACTTTGCGACCAAGATTCAAATGCTTTTGATGCTGCATCAATAGCTTCGTTTACGATTTCCTCTGTACATAACGCAACTTTGCCGATTACTTCTGATTTATTTGCGGGATTAATAATATTAGCTGTTTCATTTATTTCTTTCCATTCACCATTTATGAGATATCTTCCTGATACAACTGGATATATCGAAATCATATGGAATCCTCCTTTATAATTTTTTTGGCTTAAAGCTTTCTGCTGCTCCTGGAGGTCCACCGAATGGTATTGCCATAGGTCCGACTGCTTCCATATCGACAACGATCATTGTTGGTCTTCTTCTTTCAGTTGCCTTCTTTATTTCTCTAACAAATTCGTCTCCTGAACCAATACGTGTAGCTTCAAAATGCATTGACTCTGCTAGTTTTACAAAATCTGGACTCAATAAATTTACTGCTACTTGGCGTCCGTATGCTGCTTCTTGAATATTTCGAAGTACTCCATAACCGGAATCATCAAATAACACGATAATAATTGGCAGATTTTCTTCAGCTGCAGTCACCATTTCACCTACGTTAACCATAAATCCGCCATCACCAGCCATTAGTACGACTGTTTGATGTGGACGACCTACTTGTGCACCAATAGCAGTAGGAAGACCTTGACCGATTCCCCCACCAGATGCGTGAATAGATGTTCTAGGTTCGTAAATATCGAATATTCTACTTCCCCATACATTTGCTTGAACCGTTACATCTCGAACTAAAATTGTATCTCTCGGTAAAATCTCTCTCATTCCATCTACGAATTGTTCAAATGGACCAAGTGTTTTACGAAGTTGTCCTCGTACTTCATTTCTTAAGTTGCGTACTTCTTCTATATAAGAAGGTAAAACTGAAACGGATTTTCCATCGATTTTATTAATTAGAGCTGATAATATATCCTTTGCATCTCCAACTAACCCAAATGTTGCTTTATAGTTGCGATTAATTGCATTAAAATCTGCATCAATCGAAATATGTTCTTCAGGGACAGTTACTTTCCAGTTTGAAGTCTCATTTCCTCTGAAGCGTACTCCGACACTAATTAATAAATCTGCATTTTTCAAAAACTCTTTAGTAGACCCATTGGCTGCAAAATGACCGATACATTGCTCGTGATCTTCTGGTATCGAGCCTTTTCCTGACTGACTAGTTATAACAGCTGCACCAATAATTTCTGCTAAATTTGTTAATTCTTTTGATGCATTAGCAGAAATTACACCGCCACCAGCCCAAATAACTGGACGACGTGCTTCCATAATTTTTGAGATTGCTGTTTCCGGTATGACAGTTGTTAATTGCTGTTTATAAACATCTATTTGCACTTTATCGATCGAAACATCCTCGATTATTGCTGATTGAAAGTCGATTGGAATTTCTAATGAAACAGGTCCTGTTGGAGCAGTTAATGCTTCTTCAATTGCTTTTCTTACTACTCCTGCTGTTTGATCTGGTCTTCTTAGTCTTACAGCATTTTTACATGCACCGCTCATCATTGATAATTGGTCTTTACATTCATGTATATATCCTTTACCAGTTCCAAGATAAGGTGATGCTACTTCTCCAGTCAGATGAAGAAGTGGTACGCCAGCCGCCCAAGCTTCTACTAATGAACCAGCTGCATTTCCTGCTCCTGTACCTGTGCTAGTAATAACAACACCTAATTTTCCAGTCGCGCGTGCATAACCGTCTGCCATGTTTACTGCTCCGCTTTCACCACGTGAACAAATTAATTTTATACTCCCATCCCTAAGGATCGCGTCATAGATTGGCATATTATGAATACTTACGATCCCAAAAGCGACTTCTACTCCAGCTTGAACTAGCTCTTTTACAACGGCATCCGCAGTTGTAAATACGATTTCCTCTTGTTTTTTCATCTTGGTATCCTACCTTTGTCTAATAATTTATTTAAAGTGCTTTACCGATCGCACCTGCAGTTTCAATTGTAGAACCGGCTACATAGCTTGCTTTGTCTGAAGCAAGAAAGACTATTACACTTGCAACTTCTTCTGCTTCGCCAACACGACCTAGTGGAATATTTCGTTTTATCGCAAGATCTCTATAATATTCTTCAGGATCCATATCAGGAGCATTTTTCAATCTTCTTCGCTCCCATTGATCTGTTCGAATTAAACCAAGACTTACTGAATTTACTAAAATATTGTCTGATGCTAATTCTTGAGACAATGTTTTACTTAAATTTAAAAGTCCCGCACGAGTGGCTGCTGTTGCGACCATATGACGCTCAGGCTCTTTTGCAAGAGTGGCATTTATATTAATAATTCGTCCTCCTCCTCTTTTCACTAAATGAGGGTGAGCTGCACGTACTGCATAAATAATTGCAAAATATTTCAACTGAATTTGTTCCTGCCACTGCTCATCTGTAATATCGAAAAAATACCCCATTACACTTTGACCAGCTGCGTTTACTAACGTATCAATTCCGCCAAACTTTTCTGCTGTTTGTTGTATAAATGCATTAACTTCCTCTTTTGATGTAACATCACAAGTCGAAGCAAATAGATCTTCTCGGTCACCATATGAGAGTAAATGATTTAATGCTTTATCTGCGCGCTCTTTGCTTCTACCGCAAATTGCTACTTTAGCACCTTCTCCTAAAAATAATTCCGCTGTCTTTAGTCCAACACCAGAAGTTCCACCCATAATGACTGCAACTTTTCCTTTTAAACCTAAATCCATTCTCGTCACCCCTTTTCATAGCCGATCATTTTATACTTTTAGTTCCGAATGTTTATTTTAAAATTATGAACGTACTTTAACTTCTGTATCGACCCAACCGGTGTCTGGTTCTCCGCCCATCGCTTTACGAGCTTCTGGCTTTGGTGGGCCAGCAATTCCCCATTGATCCATTAAATGTGGCACACGTTTCCATACGCGTGCTCTCCACTCGGACTCATCTTCAATCGTTTCAAGATAGCATGTGTATTCCATGACAAACCCACCAAGATCTTGAAAATAACAGAAGATATTATTACCAGGACCATGTCGACCTGGACCCCATAGCTCACTTAGTCCGGCCTTCCTAACATTACTAATGCCACGCATTAGTTCATCTACCGAATCAACTTCGTAAGCAATATGATTCACTGAAGCGTGTGCATCTTGGTTGAATGCAATAGAGTGATGTTTTCGATTGCATCTTAAGAAAGACATTTGGTGCTCGCTCCAATCTGTTACTTTAAAGCCAAGCACGTCTGTATAAAACTCGACGATCATATCTAAATCCTTTGTGTTCATGACTACATGGTTTAATTTCACCGGGTCCACGTTTTTATTGTTCCAAATGGACGTTTGAACCTCCACCCAAGCAGAAAGCTCGATTACGCGATTTTCTGGATCAACAAATCGAAGTCCGTATCCTCCACCAGCTTCGTCCAAATAACCTGGCTCTTCGATGATATGTATACCTTTAGAATGTAATATTTCCGCTGCACGATCGACTGCATTTTTATCAACCATTCCAAATGCGATATGATGTAAACCGGCTCTTTCTCCTTTTCGAAGGCTTAGAATATGATGTTCAGGACCTGCTCCTCGAAAATAAGCAATATGATTGTCATCTGAAACATCTACACGATCTAACCCCCAAACCTTTTCATAAAAATTTACTTGTTCCTCAAAGTTTGGTGTGATCAAACTGATATGTCTTAAATGAGTAATTCCTAGCATCAATAATCCCTCCCAATAATTTGATAACGATCTATATTAAGCCTTTCTTTTATTAACTCTATTGAAAAAGGCAGCTGCAAAAATTATCCAAAATGCAGCTGTCCCTTTTCAATTTTTTTAATTAACCTTTGATGATTGCTTCTCTTTCTTTAGCGCGTTGTTTGCGAAGTTCTTCAAGAGCGCTTCCTTCTGGATATGTTGGAAGATTTGGTTTCACTGCGCCAAGCATAACTAACATACGTGCTTCAGTATCTCCGTCATTTCGAATGCCGCGATGAACTCCAGGAGGTGAACTGATACAATCTCTAGCATTTAATTTAATTTCATGAACTTCATCTTTACCAACTTCTTGAATTAAAGCTGTAACTTCTCCCTCAAGAATGAAGAACACTTCTTCTACATCATCGTGTAGGTGTAAAGGTCCAATGCAGCCAGGAGGTAGAACCATTGTACTTAATGTAAAATGTTCAGCTGCAACTACATTTGAGTCATTATTCGCTGTCGCACCGCGTCCAATATAACGCATTTGAGCACGTTTATACCTAGGATCAATTTCCTCTTGAAACTTTAATACATTCCAATCAAGCGTACGGTCTTCTAAGCGGGCCACGTATTTTTTTTCAAATTCTTTAACTGAAAAAGTTTCATTTGTCATTTTAAAAATCCTCCCTGTATTGTTTGTTCTTTTTTTAAACAAAATGTTTTGTATTTAATTGCCTTTTTGTTTCAAATACAAAACAGTGTTTTATCTATAAAATAATTCTAGAATGAATTAGTATTTGTGTCAATATAGTTTTTAGAAAATTTCGATATGTCACAAAAGTAAAACACTACTAAAATATTGTATTTACAAGGTTTATAACTAGTTTTTTGAGCAAAAAAAATATGGATTCCCATTGTGTAGGAATCCATATTTATCATTTTAACGATATTACCTAAGTTGTAACTCTGCCATTGTAGCCCATATAGTTTGATAGTAAAACAGAGACATCCAGAAGTTTAGGCAATGCAACTTTATTCATAAAATCTTCCTGATAGGATAATTCAGTAGCTACAATATTCAATGCCGCTAAAACCTTCCCTGTTCTACCGTAAATTGGAGCAGCGATCGAATGAATACCTTGATGAAACTCTCCACTCGTTATAGAGTAGCCATTTTGACGTATATTATCTAATTGCTCCATAAACTCACCAGGAGTTGTCAAAGTCTTATCTGTATATGGGGTTAAATTTGTAACTTGGAACAGCTGCATAAGACTTTCTTTTGGTTCGTATGCAAGAAGTAGCTTTCCATTTGCTGTTGCATGAGCCGGTAGTCTTAAACCAATGTTCACATTGACTGCTGATACACCTCTAACAGGAGCGCTACCCACATAAACAACTTCATGTCCGTCTAGGATTGATAAATGACAAGATGCACCGATTTCATCACGTAATGACTCCATATATGGTTGTGCAATTTCAGGTATTTTCAAGCTATTTATATAACTGAACCCTAATTCTAGAACCTTTGGAGTTAGCGAATATTGCTTCGTATTTTCGTCCTGTGTTAAGTATCCGATTGACTGAAGTGTGTAAAGTAAACGATAAGGTACTGTTCTGCTTACACCTAGCTTTTTTGCAATCTCAGAAAGTGACAAACTAGGATGTTCCTCATTAAAAAGCTTAATAATTTCTAAACCTCTTACTAATGAATTTGCGCTATATTTTTCTTTCTCTACATTATCCATTGAGCAAACCTCTCCTAATACATATTGTCGCAGCTTGAAAAACTATTTTTATTATTTATGACCTATTGGTTGTTTCTTTAAAAAGTTTACCACGAATTGGTTAAATAGTTTAGGGTCTTCTTGATAGCATAAATGCCCTGTATTTGGAACAATAACAAATTCTGAATTCGGAATCAACTCGTGAAATATTTGTGATTCACTTACTGGTGTTACTTGATCTAATTCCCCACACATAACAAGAGTTGGGACAGATATTGAAGATAGAATCTCCATTTGGTTTAAGTTTGATAAAGAGTATGAAACAGAACGATAACCAGATGGACGTACTTGTGACATGATGCGTTCTGCCTCTTTGACTATTTCAGACGATGCATTCGGAGACAGTAATGCTTTTACTCTTTTTCTAGCAAGTTCACTTGGTTCTAGATGATCAATCGAATTTAATCTATTTTGTAGTTTTTGTTCGTTATCCTCTTTAGTTAGTCCTGCTGCTCCCCGTGTTGCGTCTGAAATAATAAGTGAATTGACCATATGCGGAAAACGGCTTGTAAAATCGATTGCAATAGCAGATCCCATTGAATGACCAAGTAAATTAATAGAATCTAGCCCTAGACTATCCAAAAATTCTTTTAGTACATTCGCAAACTGAGAAAATTCATGAAACTCCTCTTTTAAATCGGAACTCAACCCATAACCTGGAGCATCCCAAACAATCACTCGATAATGCTCATTCAGTTCACTTAATTGATGCTTCCATGACTGAGAATTGTTTCCCAAACCATGTAGAATAACTAATGCTTGTCCTTTACCTGACTCTTGATAATGAATCGATAAATCTTTTAAATGACTAATTGGCATCCACAGTACCTCCGCTAATTCTACTAAATTATGTAACCCCTAGGGGTATTAAAACTAATTTGTTTCATATAAAAAACATTTTTTCAATTTGAATTATAGATTTGTCAGAATTTATTGTCAATAATTCTATTTTTTAAGACTTAGAAAAACGCTGGATTAATGCTATTTGAACGTGAAATTGGAAAATTTTTTCAATAATTTCTCAATTGACAAACTTTTCTAATTATTTTATCTTTAAAAGAGTTTCATATAGTAATATTGAAACACTGTTTTATATTTAAAACAAAAAAATAAAAGGAGTTGATAATAAAGGTTTAGCCAAAATAATACGTGAAGTCTGTTTGAACTTCATATTTGTTAGGTATCGTAGATTCTGCTTTTTCCTCCCAAATGTTTAACGAAATTAATTGATTTTAAAGGAGAGAGAACTTTAATGCTACATAGACAAAAAAGATGGTTTTTAATTGCTTTACCAATCTTTTTCTTTTGGTTCTTCGGACAAATTGATAAAGTAGGCATTTCAGTCATACAAACAGATCCAGAATTCTTAAAAGCACTTGGTATGACAGGTATTGACAAAAATGCAAAAATTGGTCTTCTTTCATTTGTTTTTACGATTGCTTATGGCGTTTCGAATCTTTTTTGGGGATTCATTATTGATAAATTTGGCGCGAGAAAAACGGCTATAGCTGGATTATTTGTTTGGACTCTTACTATGTTTTCATCAGGTCTCTCCACTACATATGAAGCATTTTTAATAAGTCGAATTATTCTCGGTTTTGGAGAAGGAATGATGATTCCTGTTTCAGGAAAATTTATTTCCGCTTGGTTCAACAAACGAGAATTAGGTCGTGCTCAAGCCTCTTGGCTTACGGGTAACTATTTAGGACCAGCAATTGGGGCAGTTATATTAGTACTTGTTATTTCATCACTTCATTGGCAAGCAGCTTTCTTTATGCTAGCTGGATTTAACCTAGTAATTAATATTCCAATGTTTATTTTTCTTACAAGAAACACACCTGCAGAGCATCCGTGGGTTAGTAAAGAAGAGCTGGCTTTCATCCATCGTCCAGTTGATTCAAAAGAACATGCAAGAAGTTCAAATGGAAATAAAAATTTCATACAGGATTATCGTTTCTGGATTGTCTGGTTTGGTATGTTAGTCTGTTCTTTCCTCTTCTTTGGAATAAGCATTTGGTTGCCAACTTACTTAATCGAGGCAAAAGGGTTTGCGAAAGAAGGTATGACGAGCATCACTTCCTTATCGTGGTTATTTGCACTTGGGTTTGTTCTTGCATGTGGCTTTCTAGCAGATAAAACAAGACGTCCGAGTTTAATGGCAACTATCTTATTTTCACTAACGATTATCTTTTTAACTACAGCAGTTTTTGTTCCAAACCCAATATTAGCAGGGGTTTGCATGGGACTTGCAATGGGATGTCAAGGTGGTGTCTTCCATCTAAGTAATATGTTTTTAGTAAAATATTCAACTCAAGAAACTGCTGGTCGCGCAGCAGGTTTAATCGGATTTACAAACCTAATGGGTGGCTTTTCTAGCTATATCATGGGTTGGTTACGCGACTCATCGGGAGGCAGCTTTACTACTTCAATTTTCATGTTAATTATTACTGCTTTACTAGGATTGATCGCGTATTTATTTGCTATTAAAGAAGAAGCGTCTGAACTGCGTGCTGTTCCATTTCCTCCGCAAAAAATAAATGCATAATTTTTTGTAAACGCTTTTATATCATAATAAAGTAAGAGGGAACTTCTAAAGTTCTCTCTTTTTATTGCCTATGATTTCATGAAAATAAATAGACGATCACTTTAGTAAAATAAATTTACTTCAGTGATCGTCTCTTCTATTTCTTATTTAAATCAATCTTAGTACCAGGTCGGACAGTCCAGCTAGGATTCTTTCCTACTTTATCCCCTTCCTTTAATCCTTTTAGAATTGCAACGTATTTTCCAGATTTTTGGCCAGTTTTGACAGTTTGTTTATAGATTTTGCCTTTTTTTAGTGTATACACGTAAGTCGATTTTCCTGATCCTTTGATACTCGTTTCAGGTACGGCTAATAAATCCTTTGACTCTACGACAACAGTAAGCTTTGTTTCATAACCAGGGTATAAGGTCTCTTGAGAATCTAGTGTTGCTCTAAAAGAGTAATATGGAACAGTCGCTTGTTTTGTATTCTTTTCTTGATTAGAGGATGTATTATTCATTGGAAAGTTGCTAACTTCTGAAATACTTCCTTTCCAGCTCTTATTGGCAACAACCTTTGATGTAACCTTAATTGCTTGGCCAGGTTCAATTTTTGCTTTCTCTTCTTCTGTTAGCTTTCCTTCAATTTGGAATGGTTCATTTGAAGCAATTTGCATAATTGAAATTTGCTGTTTGTCTGTTGCTTTAAAACCTTGACCAATTTTTTGGTTCAAGTTCAGTATTACACCATCATTTTTGCTATTTACAGTTAGTGATTCTTGTTGAGCTTTTAGTTTTTCAGCCTCAAGTGTATATTGTTCTACCTTTAGCTCAGCTGCATTTAGTTCTTCTTTTACTTTATTTAGTTCGATTTGCAGTGATTGAATCACTGATGTATCCGTTGCAGTAGTATCTGTTTTTGTTTTTGTTTTAGTTGTATCTGTTTTCGTTTTATCAGTTGGATCGGATGTCGTCTCTAAATTAGCGTTTTGAATATCCTGCTCTAAAGATTCAACTTGCTCTTTCTTCTGTGTAACAGTTGTTTCTGCTAGCTTCTTATTTACTTCTGCTTGTCCAAGTTCAGCCGCTATCGTTGGATCCTCGTAGGAAAAAAGTTTTTGTCCTTTTGTGACAGTATCTCCTTCTTTAACAAAGATCTCGTTTATTGATCCTTTACCTGGATTTACATAAATTGTATCAGTATGACTTTGTACAACACGACCAGATACAGTTTCAGTTTTAGTAAAACTTTTTACTGTTGGACTGACAAACTGTAATGTTTTAGATTTACTTTTTTTAATTTCAAGTACTACTAAACTAAGAATCACAGAAACGATTAAAAGAATAATGATCCCTATTATAATAAATTTTTTCTGACGTGGCGTTATTGCTTTTGCCTGTTCTTTTTCCTCATCAATTCTTTTCGCCGATTCCATCAATATACCCCTTCCTTATCATGCAAAAAACAGTTAATTCGACTCCTCTATATCTATTGTCTATTGTTTTAAAAAGTCTTTCAAGGATATTTTTTAGAAAATGAGAAATATTTGTTATGTTTTTTAAAATAGTCCTTTTTATGCGCTCTTTTGCAATTTATTAATTAAAATTTTATTATTTCTGAATATTCTAATTTCAACATCAAAAAAATAATTTTTAATTTTATGTTTTTCTCTTCAACAAAAAACTAGATGAAAAAAATCTACTGAAAAAGTCTTAGAACCCTTTGATAAACCTATGTATTTTCTCATATTCTTTCACTAAATTTAGTTAGAAATTAAATACTTTTTGATTAAAATATAATATTAAAAACATTCATACTATTATTGCCTAGTATTATTGAACTATGTTACAATACAAAAAATATGATAGTAGTATAGGATAATTTTTCCAATATATCATTCTATTCTATTATTTTTTTTATTTACATTAGAAAACGCTTACGGTAATATTTGGAAAAAAATCATATCTTTCATTTTATTACTGTTTTTTTTCAAAGAATCTGGGAATTAGTACACCTCTCCCGTTGCAAACTAATTAATTACTCTACACTCAATTTTAGTTTGTGTGTAGTTATTTATTAAAAATACAGATTATTCATAAAAAAGGGGGAGTCTTAGATGAATGCTTTCTTCAGAAAAAAGTCTATTGAACAGCTTCAAATGGATGGAGCTAAAAATACCGGGCTTAATCGTGTTCTAGGTTTATGGCAACTGACTGCCATTGGTTTAGGAGGCATTATAGGTGTTGGTATCTTTGTATTAACTGGTGTGGCAGCAGCAGAGCACGCTGGTCCTGCAGTTCTCTTATCATTTATAATCGCCGGATTAGCTAGTGCAGCTGCAGCCTTGTGTTATGCAGAGTTTGCTGGTTTAATACCGGTAGCTGGAAGTGCCTATACTTACAGTTATGCTGTATTAGGAGAAGGTACTGCTTGGTTAATTGGATGGGATTTGTTACTTGAGTATGCATTAGTAGTTGCGGTAGTCGCTATTGGATGGTCTGGCTATATGCAAGAATTTTTACTACAAATGGGTGTACACCTTCCTGTTTGGGCTCAAGGCGCGCCTGGTACTGGTGCAGGTCATAAAGTTGACTTAATTGCAGTTTTAGTTAGTCTGGGAATTGCAGGCTTACTTACATTTGGAACTGAAATGGGTTCTAAATTTAACTCTTTAATGGTTATAATTAAATTAGGTATTATTCTATTAGTTATTGGCGTTGGAAGTTTTCATATTGATACAGCTAACTGGCATCCTTTCATGCCTTTTGGTTTCCACGGAGTAATGAGTGGAGCAGCTCTAGTATTCTTTGCTGTTTTCGGTTATGACACGCTAACTACAGCAGCAGAAGAAGCAAAAAGACCACAACGTGATTTACCTCTTGCAGTCATCATATCGTTAGGCGTTGCTTTATGCTTGTATGTTGCAATGTCACTTATTATTACGGGTATGGCTCCATATGAAACACTTAATAATGCAGCACCTGTAGCAAAGGCTTTTAGTAATATTGGAATGAAGTGGATTACTTTAATCATTTCTGCCGCTGCAATTACAGGGATTTTATCAGTATTGTTCTCATTCATGCTTGCAGGATCACGTATTTGGTTCTCAATGAGCCGAGATGGTCTATTACCAAAGTGGTTTACAAAATTACATCCTAAATATAAAACACCTTATCGTCCTACTTTATTAATTGGTTTAATTACTGCATTTGTAGCAGGTGTTACACCGATTAACGAAGTTGCAGAATTAGTTAATATTGGAACGTTAACTGCATTTATTTTAATTTGTTCTTCTATCATTGTATTACGTGTAAAACGTCCTGAATTAAAAAGAGGATTCAAAACACCTTTGGTTCCACTTATTCCATTAATCGGGATTGGATTTTCAGTTTACTTAATTGCTAGTCTTCCAGGTATTACATTTATTCGTTTTATTGCATGGATGGCTATTGGACTTGTTGTTTATATATTATATGGTAAGAAAAGAAGTGCGCTTGAGACGACGAACAATAATCATAAAACTAAAATAGGCTAAATTGGTATTTTAAAAAAACAAGGAAATTTTTCCTTGTTTTTTTGCTTTTCATCCATTAATCCTATCCTAACAAAAAGCATGTATCCGATTTTGTATCGAATACATGCCCATGATTTCCTATGCTTTAATCGATTTTTAAAAGCTCAAAGCTTACTTTCTTGCTCCGTCTTTACCAACTTTATATTTACCGATTTTCGTATTTACAGCCATTACACCAGATTTGTTAAAGTAATAGTATTTACCACTTATTTTTTTCCAGCCATTGTTAAATCTTGATCCATCGCCGTTTAAGTAGTACTTTTTACCACTTACTGTTAACCAACCAGTTTTTACTACACCGTTTTTATCGAAGTAGTAGTATTTACCGCTGATTGATTTCCAGCCATTGCTAAATCTTGATCCATCACTGTTTAAGTAATACTTCTTGCCACTTACTGTTAACCAACCAGTTTTCATTACCCCATATTTATCGAAGTAATAGTATTTACCACTAATTGATTTCCAGCCATTGCTAAATCTTGAACCGTCGCTGTTTAAGTAAAACTTCTTGCCACTCACTTTTAACCAACCAGCTTTTGCTTTCACACCAGTTGAATTAAAGTAGTAAGTTTTACCAGAGATTGTATTCCAGCCAAATACTTTTTCACCTTTACTATTTAAATAGTAAGTGTCTTTACCATCATTTAACCAACCAGTTTGCATGTAGCCATCTTTATTAAAGAAGTACCACTTGCCACTATTATTTAACCAGCCAATGTGTAAAGTACCATCTTTGTCTGCATAAACCGTTTTAGAACCAACTTTTTTCCAAGCGCTGCGTAATAAACCTGACTTAGCATCAAAGTACGCTCTGTCACCAAATAAATCAAAGATACCAGATTGTGCTACTCCTTTTGAATCAAAGTAGAAGTACGTATTGTTTTCAGGAACAAACGCGATGTCTGTTGCCATTGAACCGCCTTGGTCAAAGTAATAGCGTTTTCCATTTAAATCTAACCAACCAGTGTGCATTTCGCCAGTTGATGGGTCAAAGTAGAATGTAGTTACCCAAGTGTAATCTTCTTCAGTTTGTTTTAATTCTAAGAAGCCTTTGTGCATTTTTCCATCTTCGTCGTAATAGTAAACTTTATTATCGTCATTTACTACCCAACCAGTTGTTAATGGAGCATCTTCACGATTAATGACTACTTCCTTCACTGTTTCATTTCCAGCAAGGTCAGTTGCTCTTAACGTAATTTTATTTTCGCCTTCTTTTAAAGGTACAGTAACTTTATGATCTTTATTTAATGGTTTTACTACATCTACTGGGCTAATTAAAGGTACTTCAAATTCATGGTTTTCACCAACGAAGAAGTTTAAGTAGCTATAGTTATCTTTTAAATTTACATTAAATGTAACTTGATCTACATTTTTGTCCACTCGAGCAGGAGCGTCTGTAGTAATTTCTGCTGCATGTGTATCAACATAAACATGTCGAGCAACTGAGAAGCTCTTATTAGCATAGTCTGTTGCTTCAACTTGTACAGTGTAAGGACCGTCTTGATCAAACGTTACAGTTGTTGAATAGTTATAGTGTCCAGTCTTCGCATCGAATTCAACTGGAACTTCTTTTCCATTAACCTTAACTGTTTTAATACCGATTTCATCTGTTACGAAACCTTTTACTGGAACTTTGTTGTCACTATAAGCTCCCCATGGTTCTGGTGAGTTAGGAACATATTCACCATTATCATCTTTTGAGCCATCAGTAATATATACCAATGGAAGATCTACGTCACCGATTGCCGCAGTATCTTCTGCCGCATTACCTGCGTAGTCGAGTGCTAATACTTCAACTACTGATTTTTCCGGAGCAGTTGATAAATCAAATGAAGATTTTGTATTGTCAGTTTGTCCAACAAGTTTTCCATTTACGAAGATACCATAAGTTTTAACTCCAGTTCCATCATCTGAACCTTCCCAAGTTACAACTTTCTTATCTGCATCATAAGTTGCTTTAATGCTTGGAGCATGAGTATCTACATAAACTGGAATTTTCTTAGACTGCCACTCTGCACCATCGTAACCAATTACAGCTTTAATCTCGTAATTGTATAAACCGTCTGGTACAACTTCACCATTTACTTTACCATCCCAAATAGTTGACGCACTATCCTTCATGATTGCGCCTCTACCATTGTTAAAGTTATTTTTAGTAACATCAGCTTGTGCACTTAAACGGCGAAGGAATTTACCGTCTTTATCAAGTATGTTATATTGTGCTTCTTCTGCATTTCTTAAGAATGATGGAAGTGCGTTAATATCATCAGCATATCCGTCTTTATTAGGTGATAAAGCATAGAAATTCTTACCTGGAACAGAACCATAGAAATAATTATCACCATCGCGCGCCATATCATGTGCACCTGGTCCATAAAGTGTTTGTAAATCAAAATAACGAGTTTCGCCTAAATCCTTGAATCCATCAAGAATTGGTAGACTGTCCCACTTACCGTAGAAACCTACGTATGGAGCAGTTAGGTTTGGATTACCTAGAGTACCAATAAGGTTTACAGAACCTTCAACGAAAATATTCTCATGAAGATCTGCTAGAATTTCTTTTCCACCTTTATCGAATCCTGGAATTTTTGCATTCGTTAAATCAATTTTTACAGTGAAATCAACAGATTGACCTGCTGGTACCATAACCGATTCTGGTGCATCTATTTTTACACCATCTAATTTGCCTGTTTGAAGAGCATTACGGTCAACACCAGTAGTTTGATAGAATTCATCAGTTAATGCCGTTGTATCTACTTTATAAAATGCATCTTTAGTAGAAATATTTTTCGCTGTGAAAGTCATTGAAACTTGTTTAGATTGGAAATCCTTCAATTCATATTTTGCTTCACCTGTTGACTTGTTATAGAAGTAAACTGGTGTTGTAACTGCATTCTCGATTTGCATCATACCAGCACCTTGGCGGCGTGGAGAGAATGGGTGTCCATCAAGGTCATTGATTACTTTTGAAGTATTCATTAATAATACTTTAGCTAAGTGGGTACGCTCGCTAACGCCTAAAGAGCTAAAGCGTTTATCATTTTTCAAGTATTCCTGTACTAATGCAGATCCACCAGCTACGTGTGGAGCTGCCATTGAAGTACCACTCATCACTTCATATTGATTGTTGTTAACAGTTGATAAGATATTTCCACCAGGAGCTGTAATTTCAGGCTTTAACCCAAGGCTAGGCGTAACACCCCATGAAGTAAAGCTTGTCATACGGCCCATTTCAGGACTTTCATTTCTAGCAGTTTGGTTAACATGTAATGTCCCTGATCCGTTAATTGCATTCGATAATGCTTCTCCATCTGCTTTTGAGTTAACTAGCATGATTGGAACTTCCCAGCCACCTTGGTCAGCGTATTGAACACCGTTTGTCGCATTCCATACGATAATACCAGCAGCGCCAGCTTGAGATGCATACTTCGTTTTATCAGCAAACGCTAACGAACCACGTGCTACAAGAACAATTTTACCTTTAACATCTACACCGTTGTAATCTTCTGGGAAACCTAATTTGTAGCTTCCATTATCAGCTTTACCAAGGTCTACAATCGGAAGATTCCCGCCAAACTTGTCTGATAGTTTTTTCCAATCATCAATTCCTTTACCAACAACACTTAGACTATTATTACCTTCAACAGTTATAGCATGTTCATATAGATAAGCTTCATTTCCAGAAGCAGCTACTGAGATTGTATCTTTATTAAGACCAGGTGCTCCAGTAACACCGATATCAGGGTTTTGTGCTAAAGGATCTCCCCATCCATAACCAATATGATTTGAGTTACCTGAAGAAACAGCACATACGATACCGTTGTCTACTGCACGAGTAATAGCAAGATCCTCTGCACTTTCTGGTTGATAAGAAGATGCTACTGATCCAAGACTCATGTTTAATACATCAGCACCTAGTTTAATCGAATCGTCGATTGCTGCAAGATAAATATCAGACCAAGTTGAAGGGTAGCTTGGGTCATTACTGAATACCTTCATCGCAAGAACTTGCGCTTCCGGTGCAACCCCTTTAATACCACCGTTTGCTTCATCACCGTTAGCAGCTGTAGTACCAGCTACGTGCATACCATGCATAGAAGCACCAGGTCCAAGGTCCGTTACGATATCGTTTTGGTCATAATAGTTATAACCATAAGGAACTTTGTCAGTGTAGAATTTACCTTGTAAACCTTTATCTTTTACAAGTTGAGCTACTGAATCTTTTGTTAAGTCCTCTTTTGAAGGATCCGTTAATTTGAAGTCACGGTGTGTAGGGTCAATCCCTGTATCAATAATAGAGATAACCATTCCTTTACCGTCATATCCAGTGTCTTTCCAAGTTTCTTTAGACTGGATAAATTGATGGCTTTTTGTCATATCTGGCGTAACTTGCTCAGATTCAGGACGATTATATTCCTTTGCTAGATAAACACTTTTTACACCTGAAGTAGCTTCAATTTTTGCTACATCACCAAATTCAACTACACCACTGAAACCGTTAAATGCAGTTGAAAATTGTTTTTTATAATTAATATTAATCCCTTTTGATTGTAGCTTAGATTTAACTGAGTTTTGTTGGCTTTCTACTTTCGCATAAAGACTAGACTTTTGACTTTCAGATAAGTCCTTAAACAATTTACCTTGTTTTGTTGCATACTCAACAGGTGATTGTCCATCCACTTCAACGATGACACGCACTTTATCTGACGCTTTTAAATTTGCTTTCGCATCAGATACTTTATTTTTATTTTGTAATTCCTTTGATTCCTGTGATTGTCTAATTTGGTCTAACTTCGATGCTAAATCGCCAGGTCGGTAAGATGCAGCTGATGTTGGTGAAACAAAAGCCAAATTAGAAAGAGCAAGAGCAGACGCTAAAGCGTATGTAGTAATTTTACGATTCTTTTTGTTATTCATTTCTCATTTCCTCTCAAGAAAATTTTAGTTAAATAATTAAATAAATTAGCGCAAAACCTTCTTTAAAAACTTCCCCTGTAATACAGACATTCGAGGAACATCGACAGATTCTTCGAGATTTTCTCAATAAAGAACATACCGAAATACCCCTATCATTTTTTACCAGATAACCCCCTAATTTCTCCTTTCATCGTAATTAGCCCTATTAATGCCTATACTTTTTTAATAAAGTTTAAATAAAGTTTTTAAGGAATAATAGATAAATTAAGTAATTCTTTTTTTGAGTCAAAATCCCTTCATAAAATTCTTAATATTTTAAAATTTTTATACTTTTTTTGTATTTTTACTAAAAATATGTAAATTTTTGTATTGTCTTATCGTTTTCAGGCTATTTTTAATAGATTTAAAGTTCTATTTCTCTTTTTCTTTCTAGATATATATTCATAGAGTTTTTGAAAAACATATAGGGATACTCTAAGACTTTAGAAGAGTGTGGATTCATATTAAGGTAAAATGATGAAAGTTTAAGGATCACTTGTAGATTTATTAAAGTCTCATACTATCTTTAAATAAAAAAAAAAAAAAAAAAAAAAGACAGCATCCGAAAGGACGCTGTCTTAAACAGTAAGTTAGTTAAAAAATCTCGGTAAATATTCTTTATGAGCCTCAAGCATTTCGTCCACAATAGCTACTGCTACTTTATCATTAGCTACGAGTGGATTAATTGTTAATGCAAGAATTGCTTTTTCACGATTTCCTTCTACTGCAGCCTCGATTGCCGTCTGTTCAAAAGATTTAATTGTTTGAATTAAACCTCGAACTGGTACTGGCAATTCCCCGATTGTTAATGGAATTGGACCATCTTTTGTAATGATACAGCTAACTTCTACAGCACCGTCATACGGTAAGCCTGTAATTGCACCTTTGTTCATCGTGTTCAATGGTTGGATATCCCTTGTATCATTGTAGATTGATGAAATTAAACGACAAGCCGCATCAGAATAGTAAGCCCCACCACGTTTTTCTAGTTCCGGTGGTTTTACATCCAGCGCTTCATCTTTATATTTTTCAAATAAAGATGCTTCAATTTTTTGTACGACTTCTGCACGAGTTTCGTTCGACTCAAAATCTTTTAATGCTCTTTCTAGCATCTCAGATGTTTTGTAATAGTAGTGATGATACGAACAAGGAATGACATGAACTGCTTTAAGGAATTCAGGTGCCCATTCTTCTGCATCTATATTTTTTACAAAGCTTGCATTAGCAGGGTCCATAATCATTTCAAGTACTTGCTCTTTTACACTAACTCCGTCTAAATAAACTTCAACTCCGAATACCATATGATTAAGTCCGGCAAAATCAATTCGTACACGAGAGTGATCTACGTTTAATAGTTTTGCAATACCCATTTCCATTCCAATTGGTATATTACAAAGTCCTATAAACCTCTTAATGTTTGAATATCTTAATGCCGCTTCCGTTACCATACCTGCAGGGTTTGTAAAGTTAAGAATCCAAGCATTCGGACAAAGCTCTTCAACTTCTTTACAAATATCTAAAATAACTGGGATTGTACGCAGTGCTTTAAACAGGCCACCTGCACCATTTGTTTCTTGACCAATTACTCCGTGTTTAAGCGGAATTCTTTCGTCAAGTGCACGTGCTGCTAATTGTCCAACACGAAGCTGTGTTGTAACAAAATCAGCATCTTTTAGTGCTTCTCGTCGATCGTACGAAAGATGAATTTCCATTGGTACTCCCGCTTTTTTGACCATACGCTTTGCTAATGCACCAACTATTTCTAATTTTTCTTGACCTGCTTCAACGTCAACAAGCCACAGTTCTGTAACTGGTATTTGCTCATAGCGCTTTATAATTCCTTCTACCAGTTCTGGTGTGTAACTTGAGCCTCCACCTATTGTCACGATTTTAAATTTCTTTGACATTATTTTAGGCCCCTCTCATACAAGTCAACGAACTCTTTTGCTAGGTCTTTTACGGTCATTGCATTCATTAAGTGATCTTGTGCGTGAATCATTAGAAGTGAGATTTCCGTCTGATTGCCACCAATCTCTGATTGAATAAGTGTTGTTTGAATATGGTGTGCTTCGTTTAGAGCATCACCTGACTCTTTCAATTTTTTGTGAGCTAATTCAAAATCCTGTTTTTTGGCAGCGCTAATAGCCTCCATTGCCGCACTACGACCATTTCCCCCGTGTAAAATCAGCGTGAAAATTTCCTGTTCATTTTTTACCATAAAAAACTGACCTCCTCTCTTTTGGATTAAAAATTCTTTATCGTCATAACCCTATGGTCACAAATTTCCTGTTATAAACCTATTAGGTAATCATCATTTCTTGCTTTAGTAAAGATCAGAAGAGTCACTTCAAAAAATTAAAATTATTTATTTTCTTTTAAATTGATCGCTTGCTCTAGAATCGCTTCACCATCGCACATGCCATAATTCATCATATTAATTACTTCAACTGGGATATTTTTCTCTCCACAGATTTCTTCCATTTCTTCTAAAAGAAAACGGACTTGTGGTCCTAGTAATAACACATCTGCCTCTTCAACCTCTGAGCGAACAACTGATTCAGAAACTGCCCAAATACGTGCCGAAATTCCTTTTGACTCAGCAACCTTCTCCATTTTTGAAACGATTAGACTTGTTGACATACCAGCAGCACAGCAAAGTAAAATATTCATGATGATTTCCTCTTTCTTTAGTAAGTTTTTATACTTCGTTCTTATTGATAACGACAAATCTACCGATTCGATCGTGTACAGCTAATGATTTTTTATTAGCAAAAATGCTTATAACGGATAAAAAGAATGGGATGCCCTGAAAAATAAACATCGTCAAAAATTTAAAGAAACTTCGAACAATCACAAGTAATATATAAGGAAGCATTCCTTTTTTATTATTCATTCGTGTTAGTTTTAATCTAAAAATCATCTTTCCAATTGTCGATCCATTTAACAATAAAGTAGTCACAACCTCATAACAAAAGTAGATAATAAGTGATTGAAGAAAGGCTTCATTAAAAAGAGCCATTACTTTTATAGTCGCCTCTTGACTAGCAGCCTCGCCCACTGACTTTTGAATTTCAATCATATTCGCTAGAACTCCAGGAAAGTTTGGAAGTCCGGTGATTCGATATACAATTGACAAGATGATTGAAACAATGATTGCATCAATGACAAAGGCACCGATTCTTTTTAATCGAAACGAAGTAATCATTTTTTGTCGATTTTCCATAGTTGTATTCCCTTCTATTCAATAATCCGTCTTTTTTTAACGACCTACCCTAGATCAAATAGGCTAAGGTGCCAAGCTTTGGTTGAATGACACCCGAGAGAACATAGGCCTAAATTAATTGCTAGCCTTCTCCATGTCTAAATTTTTCTTATCCCACATTCTAATAAATGGGAACCAAATAGTTGAAGCCACTGCAAATGCAACCAATTGCATAACTACCCCCATAATCTTACCGCCAGTCATAAGATAACCACTTATGAAATATGGGGTTGTCCATGGAATGATCGTACCAGTTGTATGTGGGAAAATTCCCATTGACGTACCAAAGTACGTTACAGTTAATACTGCTATTGGTGCAAGAATGTAAGGAATCATTAAAAATGGATTTAAAACAATCGGAACACCAAACATTATTGGTTCGTTTACGTTAAAGATAGAAGGGCCAATTGCTAGACGTCCTACCTTCTTTAGAAGTTTTGACTTCGCTAAAAACGTCATATAGATTGCAACTGGTAAAGTAGCACCAGATCCACCCATCCAGATACCATTCTCATAGAATGTATACGTAATGATATGTGGAATATCTTTGCCTGCTTTAACCGCTGCTAAGTTTGCATCTGCATTTGTAATCCAAATTGGTTCCATAACTGATGTAATGATTGATGAACCGTGGATACCAAAGCTCCATAAAAGATGTTCCATTAAACATGCGACAAGTGTACCAATATAAGTAGATCCTAAGATCGTAAACGGTTGTGTCACAACCTTTTGAACAAACGTTGCAAAATCTCCCCAGCCAGTATGACTAAATCCATAACGAACTAGTAGGAAGAAAAGGATAATGACAAAACCAGGAATAAGAGCCGTAAATGAACGTGAAACCGTTGGCGGCACTGTATCTGGTAACGTGATAATAATCTTCTTTTGTAAGAAATAACGATATATTTCAGCAGTAATAATTGCAACAATTAATCCAACAAACAAGTACTGTGCACCAAAAAGATCAGGTGACCAAGCAGTTACGCTTTCTTTACCATCTTTGAAAGTGCTCATAATGTTAACTATTAAATAACTTGCTAATGCTAATACTCCAGCTGGAACTCCATCAATATTCTTTTTATCGACTTTATAGCTGCTTGCTAAGGAGTACGCTACACCAAAAACTGCTACTAAAGCGATGATCCCCATTGATCCGTTATAAACTATATCACCAAAAGCATTCCAGTTTTCGCCAAATACTTTTGACATGAAATTTTGATACCACTCTGCTTCTAACCAAGCTACGATAATGAAAAATGAACCAATAATCATTAGTGGCATAGCAAACATAATACCGTCACGTAAGGCAAGTAAGTGTCTTTGATTACCTATTTTTGAAGCGATTGGTAAGAATTTTTTCTCAAAAAAATTACTTTTCATTTTGTTGTCACCTCTCTAAGGATGTAGGATCTTGGTAAATCAAGAATTTCCCCATATACCAAGATCCTTTTGTTATTTAATTTTTGGCTCTGTTAAAAAAGAATGTTGATTTTCCATTCCAGGTACTTCGCTTTCCATAGGGCGTGACCCTAAAGCCTCCTCGACAAGCCTTTNNATTAACAGAGCCTAATTTTTTAATATTAAAGTTTATATTTAACTACTGTTGTGTAGTTACTGTACACTTTGACCTTCCCAACTAATGTGTAAGCACGAACCTTAAAGTAGTAAGTTTTACCTTTCACTAAACCTGTAGCCGTAAATGTACCTGTTGTAGTTGTTTTTGTTGTTTTCCCAGTGAAATTACTTGCTGTTGCGCGATCAATTTCATAGCCAGAAACACCACTTACAGTAGACCAATATACTTTAATTGAGGTCGTACTTGCTTTTGTTGCTTTTACTGATGTTGGTGTAGCAACAACCCATTTTGCGTATAGTGTTGTATTTGCTGTTACTTTATCAGTCGTAAAGTTCCAAGCTGTTTTAAGTGCCGCATCTTTGTACCAACCTGCAAAAACAAATCCTTTTTTCGTTGGGCTAGCCGGTTTTGCGATAACAGAATTATAATTTCCTGTTTTAGTAGTTACTGTCGATCCACCATTACTGTTAAATGCAACTGTGTATTTGTTAATACCCCATTTAGCATAAAGAGTAGTAGTTTCTGTTACTTTATCAGTCGCAAAGTTCCAAGCTTGAGTACCTGCTTCATCTTTATACCAACCTTGCAATGTATAGCCCGATTTTGTTGGTGTTGGAGATGTAATTGCTTCATTGTAACTAGCATTCTTTGAATCTACTGCAGATCCACCTTGTGAATTAAATGAAACTGTTTGTTTTGCATTTTTAGAAACCGTGCGTACGAACGTCATTACGTGGCTATCTGTTTCAAATCTAGGTTCTCCATCAATTGTCATTGCAGAGTATACAACTGTCGCAGTAATATTTGCTGGTTTATCTGTTTTATACGTAACATCTCCAGTTTCACTATCAACAGCTACATCGTCTGGTGAAGATGATTCGTAACTAATTTTTATATTTTTGTTTCCATCCGTATTTAAACCTTTTTCAGCCATTGCATTTTTTAACCATGTTGGGTATGCAAAAGAATTTTTGTCAAGATTAGATGGCGCAATTAGTTCTGCTGATTTCTTAGGATCAACCACTTTGATTGTGTATGTGATTTTAGCAGGAGTTCTAAAGAATCCATCAATTACATACGCTGTAACCGTAGCTGTTCCTGGTTTTAAAGCAGTTGCATAAGAACCATAGTACTCACCATTGACACTTAAATCAGTTGGACTTACGTTTCCTTCATCACCGTAAGTTGCTAAATTTCTTAGGTCAATCACCCCAGAAACATTTGATTCAGCATTGATTTGTGAAGGGAGTCCATTGCTGTATCCTGCTTGATCCCAAGCGTTCGTTGCCCAAGATACATTTCTAACATAACCCGAAGTTTTCGCATCTAGCTTAACAGAATCACCTACGTTAATTGTAAATGTATGTGTATCTTCATTATATTTCGCATGAGGATTCATTTTTGCAATGTTCGTTGGATAACTTAAGCTTTCTGTACCTTTATTTACAGGTTTAGTCACTTTTGCACCTAATTCACTTACGTATTCAGCATCCTCAGGGTTTTGAGTGATCCAGTAAGGCATTGAGATTACAGTTGAAGATTCCATTGTTCTGCTGTTACCAGAATCAATTGTTCTTCGATCCATCGTACCGAAAATGTTTGTGTTGTATTTAGACATCATAACTTCATCACGTGGAATTAATTGGTCAGCCATAAGATTTGGCGCTACATGTGTTACGTCATTTCTATTGGCAGAAAGTACATCCCAGTTCATAAAGTTGTTAGGGATACGTGTCATTTGCCATTCTGATCCTGCAAGATCAACTTGTGCATTTCCGATATTAATCCCTTTAGCTTTCAATGCACCTAGTGAAGCTGCGTAGAAAGTTGTCATGAATGGATTTTTCTCTCTCTTTTCATTTGTCCACCATTGGTTCATACCTTCTAAGATTTCGTCACCGTTAAACTTATCAGCATGATGAGATAATGTGTAGTATGCTAATGCTTCTTCTTCTTCATCAGAATAGTTCATGTATGATTCGTGAGTTACACCGCTTACACCAATATCATCACCGTTATGAGCAGCAATACCAAAGTATCTTGAAAGATATTGTAATGTCATATCAAGCATCGATTTTGAGTTATATGTTTTTGGGTATCTTACTTCAAAATCATTGTGTTCATTAGCCTTTGTTGACGTTTTTTCCCCATTCATTACTTTGTACTCGTTCGCAAAATCAAGTGGTTCAGCAATATCAATTTTTTGAGCTTTTAGTAATTCTCTTTCATTGTCAGTATAACCACCTAAATCTTTAGCAACTACAAGTGCTTGTAATAGTAATTGTGCATTTAATGGACCATCTTCATAGTCTGCGTCTCTTTCCCATGCATCCTTATTACCATCAAGGTATTCAGGGTTCATATTTGCCCATCTAGTTGGAGCATTTGGAACGTTTAATCCATTCCCACGAATAGTTCCCTCATTAAAACGTGATTCAGTTGGGTTCTCACCATTAACAGTCAATTGGAAATAGTTGTTTAGAATTAACGCATTCGTGTGGTTAATCATATTATTTTTGATTAACGCTGCAAGTTCTGGATCCTCGTCTTTGAATGCTTTGTATGCTAGATCAAGTGTAAAATAATGACCTACTAATTCATCTGTAGACGTTGTTGCTTTGTAAACAACTTTATCTGAATCTAAGGCTTTTGTATCAGCATCAAAACCTTCATTTTGGTTTGCAAATATTTCTGTTAAGCGACTAGGTACCGAAACAGTGTCATAAGCTTTAAGAGCACTATTAGTTCCATTTTTGAAAGTTCCTGGAACGTTATAGTAAACTGTATTTCCATTTATATCTGTAGCTTGTCCAGCCTTCTTTTTAATCCATGCATTATCCCAAGTTTCAGCTTCTGGAACTGTAGCGCCATTGTTACTTGTGTTAACTTTATACGATCTAGCAAAGAAACCAGATGAAGCAGGTTTTTTTGTGTAATCTAATGTATACTTACCATTTGCATCGACGTAAACTGGCTTTCCTTCGTTCTCTGCAAGCCAAGCTTTTGCTTCATCGATTGTTTTTACGTTTCCACCATAAGAGTTAACAACATACACATAGTCATTTACATTGTTCTTAGATGTAACTTTTAATTGTGTACCAGATATATAACCAAGAGTTACGATTGACTCAACTGCACGAATAGCAGATGCTTTTGCATCTTTTGTTCTTGCATCTGATTCTCCGAAGTTTTCCTTCATGTAGTTATATCTCCAGATTTCACCAGATGCATACATTGTCGTCCAAAGACCATCATTGTCTGTATCGCCTGTTGCTCTAGCAGCGTCTTTATCAGCTGTCATTAGGGCTTTAATCATATCCACTGTAGAAGAGAAAGACATACTACCAGATTGAAATCCAAATCTGTCTGTATAGTTTCTAGAAATCTCTGTTTGTAATAAAGCTTTACCCATTAGTGACATTTGCTTTCTAACGATATGCGTTGCATTACCTTTTTCACCTAGAACCCAGAGTCCATTATTACCATCAGGCATAATGTTTGTAATCACTTCTTTGGCGTTATATGTGGCAGCAGCACCACCATTATTAGTACCAGAGCCTGAAGACTCACCAGTTTGAGGTATATATCTTCCACCCTGCAAGTATTGAATTTGATCCGCTGGTGATAAGTTAGGATCGTAGAGTGTAATTGCATCAGATACGATGCCAGTAATTACTCCATGAGGTCTTTCATCACCAAGAATAATTTTATCGTTTGACTTAATTAAAGTATCTTTTGAAATTAACCATTTTACGCCACTTTCTCCATTTACATAGCCAACATAGTTCTTAGAAGGGAATTTCGTTCCTGATGGTGCAGTAGGAATATTTGTTGTTTCCCATTTTGAGTCTTTCAGTGCAGCCGGAATATTAGCATCTCCTGCATTGTAATAGTAAACAACCTTTTCAAGATTTGTAGCTGACTGAGTCTCGCCTACCGTAACTGTAATATTCACAGTTAAAGGATTACCACTCGCATCTACTCCAGTACCAGTGATTCTTGCTGTACCACCAGATATCCCTAAAATCTTTCCACTATAATCACCTTTTGCGTTACCGATCATGTCAACATAAGCTACATATGGATCAGAAGTTGTCCATTTTACTGGTTTAGTCGTATCTAGACCTGCTGGTTTTGCATGAGTGATTTGTGTCGTTGTCATATAAATCTTAGTACCAGTTGAAATATCAGCTACAGTACTTTGAGTTGCAATAGTAGGGGCAGCCTTTACAACTACACCATTAATCGTACCTGCAAACATTGAAGCTGCTAATACTGAAGCCGGTAAAGCTCTACCCAAAAACCATTTATTTCTTTTCATTTAACATCCTCCATCTAGATGATTTAATTTTGAAATTCAACGTTATTTTTTTATGTCACCCTAAACGGGTGTATTTACCAGAAAATTTCAATATTTCGTTATAAAAATAGATTCTATTGTCCCTTTCCTCTCACACGTAATCGCTTACATTCCAAAATGAAAGGAACGAATAAATTTGTAAAGTTCATTCCTTTTGCGTCCATACAAAACAAATTATCGAAATCTACTAATATAGTTCGTAATCGCTATTCGTTTAAGAGCCATACTGAAACAAAATTTTTGAAATTTCATATTGAAAATCGTTGAAGTTATTTGATTTTAATACTTTCTGTTTTGCCTCAGGATAATCCATTAAATGTAAAAATAATCGACTTAACTCCTTGTGTAAAAACAAGTCTCCAGCACGGAGATTAATTAAAAATAAAATTTGTACGACTTTACCATCGATAGTTGGTGGATTTTTAAAAATCACAACGCTGATAGAGTCCTGGATCGCAACCATTTTTAATGCATGTGGTGCTGCGATTCCATTTTGCAGTATCGTCGAGATTTTTTCTTCCCTGTCGACAACTAATTCAGGATAGTCAGGTGTTGCAAACCCTAATTCAACAACACTTTTTGCTTTTTCTTTAATAAAAGCTTTGTAGTCAAAGGACTCTTTGCTTTCTTCTATATAAAATAAATCTGTGTGAAACAGAGATAAGAGCGTTGGTACGTCCTCTTTAACCTTACTAGCAGGGTATCTTGTAAGCGTACGACGAATTCTCTGGACATCCGTTTCAGTTAGGATCGGTGCTACTTGAATATACGGAATCGAAATCGTATCAAATGGAATTGAAGTTGATGAAACTAATAAATCATATTCATCAAGATTTATTAATTGAAGCTCGCTGTACAGAACAACATCAATCTTTGCCCCTTGAAAAAGTGCTTCAAGTTTCATTTTCATTAAATCGGCCGATCCCGCTCCTAATCCGTACGATAGTAGAATTTTTTTATAAGAGCTTAATTGTTTTTGTTTCTCCCTTTCCACATGGGCTGCTAAGTGCATTGTAATGTAACCCATTTCGTCACTAGAAAGTTCAAAACCCCATATTTCCTTAATCATTTCAGAAAAATTTAAAGCAATCATAAACACATCTGAATACCTACTGTATACATCATCAATCAATGGATTCGTAAGCTTTAAATTGAAATATAATCTTCTTAGCAGTGGGTACATATGCATGATCAACGTGTTTAAAAGTTGCTGATCACCTGAAAACTGCGTCAAGAATGTTTGATCTAATCTTTCCAAACAATTCGTTAGTTTTTGCTTTAAGTCATTTTTTTCTTGTTCCTCAATATCGTCTACACTCGATTTACCACTTATATGTGCAGCTAAGTAGATAACCTCACTCTCTGGTAATACGACATGATATAGTACAGAAAGAATTTCACAAATTCTCTTGGCTATATTCATAAACGATGGCTTAATTAGAGAAATATCTAGCTTTTTTTCTTGATTAGGCAGGATAAAGTTGTGTTGAGTTACTCGAAACGAGAGTACTTGGATATGCACTAAAATGTTCTCAAGTGCAAAATAACTTAATTTCAGTTGGTTATTCTGTACTTCTTCACTCAATACAGCTCGAATTTCCTCAAAAGGAAACGCTTTCTCAAAAGTTTGATATATTGACTTTTTTAACAACCCTGTTTCTTTTTGACTTAAGAAGTAGGAAAATGCTCTTCGAAAATTCGTTTCGTCACCTAGTAAGCGAACGCCATAACGTGATTTTGTTTCCACTTTTAAATCAAAAATTCTAACTTGCTTTTCAACTTCAATCATGTCAGTAAAAACTGTTGATCTACTGATCATTAAACTATCAGCAAACATATCAATCGTTTGAAACTCTGTCGTTTGAAGCAAAAGCATAATAATATTGTTCACACGAACTCGAGGTAAATCTGGCGCTAATGCTCCGTCTATTTCTTTCAAATACGTTTGAACCAGTTCTTTGTTTTCCACATGAAGTAAATAGCCTTCACCACGTTTTTTCTGAATCACAAAACCGGATTTTTCTCCAATTATGTTTAATTCCTTCAATTCATTTCGTAAGGTACGATTTGAAATGGCAAATTCCGATTCAAGTTCCTGTGAAGTTAATGATTTTCCTTTTTGATACAAATATTGCAAAATAAGATCTCTTCGCATACATTACCTCACCACCCTAGATGCCTAATCTAGTATATTTAGTTTACTTTTTACTAAATCTATTTAACAGTTTGAATTTTTCCAAAATAGTTCGCAATTAAAAACAAATGATTCTAGTTCATATGTCACACTACATCCTACTGCAATAATACGACCTATGTCCTACCACAAAATACAGGTACATTTTACTAACACAAACAGATTCTATTTCTTTTGTATACAAAAAAAATCCTTATCTTAGCATAAAAGCACTAAGATCAAGGATTTTAGCTTTTTGTTGTGTTAAGCATTTCTTAACAACGTATTAGAAATTCTGTAAGACGAGGTTAACACTTTAATCCATTCAAACAGGAAAAAGCGCTCCTATAAACTAAGAACGCAAAAGCGAGCCAATAAGTAAGATAATTCTTTATAGGTATTTTTATTAGTTATTCGATTAATGATTAAACACCATAATACTTAGCAAACAACTCTTTATTCCATTCATCTCCACCATCTACATTAGAGCTTTTAAACACAGGTGGTTTTAAACCAGCTTGATGATATTTTTTTGCTAATAATATGGATATTGTTTGAGCAACAAAGGCTCCAGCCATTGTAGAAGTTGCCCCCATACCTGTATTGGCTTCTTCTACATAAAAGTGAGCATCTCCAGGTCCGGTGCAATTATCTATTACTATATCACTAAAATCGCAAAGATATTTCCCACTACTATGTCTTGATTTTGAGCCTTCAGGATGATTTGGATTTGTAAAAGCAATAACCTTTGCGCCGCATTCCTGTGTCATTTTTGCAAGTTCAACAGTCATTCCATTTCTTCCCGAATTGGAAGCAATCACAAGAATATCCTTTGAGCTTATTTTGTATAAATCAAAAATTACCTTTGCATAAGCTTCTATTCTTTCGATCACAGTACTTTTTAATGGATGATCGTGTAAAAAAAACTCATTCGGCAAAATTGGAGAGACCCCAGCAAACCCACCTGCTCTTACATAAAATTCTTCTGCAAACATATGCGAATGACCCGAACCAGTAACAAGGAAGCGACCACCATTTTGAATGGCTTCAAAAATACAAGTTGCCGCTTCGTCCATTTTTGGATTCTGTGTCGTATATAGTTTTTCGAGATTTGACATCACATACTTAAAATAATTCTCCATAAATGAATACCTTCTTTTATTGATTTAATAAATTACCAACCGTACTTCTTTTCACTCCATTTTTTAATAACTAGATCTTGTTTTACGAAAACAAGACTATTTTGTTCAATATCTTTATCGATTATCGCACCTGCTCCTAACACACTATAAGCCCCTATTTTACATCCAGGCATAATAATCGTATTCACACCAGTTCTACAATAATCACCAAGATAAGCTGCATTTGAAAAATGTAAAGGTATTTCTTTCCGTCCATTTACAACGTGCTCAGTTTCACCGTCATCAAAGCGTAATGTTCCACAAACTGTTGCAGCACCGATATCTGTATGACTGCCTATTGCGCCATAAAACTCGCCATAGTGGTAAAGATATACCTTATCCATTACCATTCCGCCAAGGAACTCTGCACAATGGTCGAATATACAATGCGATCCGATTGAAACTCCATCATAAATCATACAATAATTACGAATGGCGGTATGATCCCCAATAACTGCATTGCCATTGAAAATCGCACCATTATCTATGATTGTATTATCACCTACAATTAGGTTACCGTGAATGACAACTCGATCACCAATTAAGGAATTCTTACCAAGCTTTACATGACCATGAATGGTTGCATTTTCAGAAATCGTCGCACCTTCTGCTAGGTCGTTCTCTTTTATTGCATTACAATAATGATTCACCATATATTCATTCGCTTCTAACATATGCCAAGGCTTGTCTATGTCAAAGAAATGACCATTACACTCAATCGCTTGTAATTTTATTTTCTCAAGTGATTTTAGAAGTGCAGCTTCGATATATCGTTCTTTCGGAACACCCACTCCTACTTTTACATTCGGAAAATAATCAGGCGTTTTCCTCACTTCATCTAGTAATGACTCTTCAAAAAGAAATCCTGCGAATTGATGGGTAATACTGTCACCACGGTAGTGAGCACCGATTGACTGAACAAATCCATCCTTTAAACTCGCACCGATCCAATTTCTTGATGACTCTTCTAATTTTTTCAACAAAACGGTAGGTTTGTTGGAATTAGCTAATTGGTCGAGATCCTTTTGTTCGACAATCGTATCACCGTAAAGAACGAGAAACTCCTTAGTAGCTGAAAGTTTCTCAACCCCCTTTACTAAACTTTCTGCACTTCCTAAATTTGATTGATCAACTACAAATTTAACATTATCTATGTCGAATAGAAGATTCTCAATCTCTCTTTGATGTTCCTCATTAACGACAACAACAATCTCTTCTATTCCCATTGCTACAATGGATTCAATATTATAACGGATTAATGGTTTACCAGCGATTTTTATTGCTGTTTTAGAGCGAACTGCGTTGAAGGGATTCATTTTACTCCCTTTGCCTGCCGCAAGAATAACTGCATTTTTTACCATTCCAATACCTCGACTATAAAAATTTTTTACTTATATTCAACTAATCGAAATTTATTTTTGCCTGCTAATAGATAAGGCGTTAAATCGTATGCAAAAGGATGAACAAATCCAATGACATTATGTTCAACGGATTGTCCTAAATCTTTTAATGAGATTTGTACCTCTCCCTCATATTGTGCACTTCGATTATTTAAAACAGAAACTGTATATTTTCCTCTTGGTGCACAATAGCAATGAGGTACTTCCATTCCCCTTGTATCAGTTGCACGAATAAGATTTGCTGGTTGATCTACTCTTGAAATAAGAACCTGCTCACTAATTTTCACCTTTGTCTTTTCGGGAACAAACTGATTAAAAATAACTGGAATTTCTATATAATCTTGTTTGTAACATCTAGCCATTTCTTTGAGCTCTGAAAAATCTGCAAATGAGTCACCAATTAACACATCATTAAAACCATTAGCAAATAACTCTAACATAGCAATATGGCTAGGCAAGAAGCGGTGTTTTTCAATTGTACAAACCCCATGACCTAAGTGGTGTAAATCTTTCGGCGAAAGCTGCGATGCAACAAACCCTCCAACTGGCACACCAAATAAAGCAAACATATTGTTAATTGAGCGTATGTCTTCTAAAGACAATGCAGTATCTGGTAGAGGAAAAAAATTATGACAAGCTGTTAGTTGTCCAATATTTCCTTCTCTTTCTATTGTTTCTAAAAACTCACGACATTCGCGTAAAGCGTTTCCATCTTGATTATTAGAAGAAGACATCGAAGCGTTTACTTCTATTTGAATTCCCTGCTTATTTTTTGAAAGAACTGCTACTTCTTCACTCGTAAACCCTCCATCAATGCGGAGTCTTGTGATGCCCATATTTTGTAGCGCTGTAAGGTCTGTCAACGTACAACCCAACTCGTTGAAAACTTCATCATTCATATCAGCTGACACATTCATATTAAGTTCTTTACAATAACTGAATAATTCATTCCAAGTGTCCGCATTTACATCTAGTGCACCTTCAAAACCATGATTATTTAAAATCAGTGAAACAAATACCTTTTTAAAACCTAATGAATTAGCCTTTTCTAAATAATCTTTAATTTGATTCAAAGGATAAAAGTTGGGATACACACTAATTCCTATTTCACGCATAATGATCGCCATTCCTTACTATTATTATTTTGAATTACTTGTATTTTTCGCCAATAATGATGGCACCGAAAACTGGGTCATAAAGAGGTGCAGAAAGTTCAACTTGTGGTAAAGCCACTCTTAACTTCTCTTTTAGAGTATCAAAATACTCAGCCGATTTTGTTAGCAAACTTCCTGCCACAGAAAGGCGGAAATTAATTGAGCCCATTTGTCGGCTGATTCCAATGACTAACCGAACCAACTTATCTAGTTCCCCTTCAACAATTGTACGAGCAGCCTCGTCTCCTTTTACCCATGCTTCTAGAACGATTGGCGTGCATGAAGCTACCTTATCTACCGGAATTGTATCGTCCATGTATAATAAGTCCATAAAATCTTCCGGAGAATTCAACTTAAAGTGAGCGAGTAATTTTTCAGTAAATGATGTAGGAGCAATAACTTTGTCATACTCATTCATAACAGCCGAGATTGCATGTAAACCGATTTTGAAGCCGCCACCCTCATCACTTATTAATCCACCCCATCCGCCTGAGCGTATTGTATTTCCTTTTGAGTCTACTCCCATCACAATGGAACCTGTTCCAGCAATCATTAAAGCATCTTTTCGATCTCCGTTCCCACCAACAAGAGCAATTTCTGCATCATTCACTACTTCTAACTGGCAAGTAAAACCACTTTCTTTTAATGCATTCAAATAAATATCAATATCTTTCGGTCGATCTACTCCCGCAGAGCCTAGTACAAGAATCGCATTTTGTAAGCGCTCTCCAAAATTAGAAATAAGCGATTCATATATTTCACTAAATACTGGTATAAGCCCTTCTACACCGATATTGTTATAATTTGACATCCCAAAATTTTGATCGAATAACGTTTCTCCATCTAGTCGTTCTTTGACCATAACTCTTGTTTTCGTTCCTCCGCCATCCATTCCAATTATTAATCTATTATTCATTAGCCTTTGATTCATCCTTTCATTCGTATGATAAATTGCTCATATCATGCTACTACTATTTTTTTGCTGTTCAATCTTTTTAACGTCTCATATCTCATCATTTCATTTTAATTTTTTTATCATGTATAGTTGCATTAATTGTAAAGTATACATTTCTCTTTTACTAGGTGGATATTTTCTACTTTCACGGGAAAAAAACCACTTATTAAAGATGAACTACTTTTAAAGTATAGATTTGTTAATCAGGAGGTTATGAGTAAAGAACCTTGGGAAAAAAAGAGAAATCTTAACTCATGAGAGGGGCATGAGTAAGAAAACAATGGAAAATAAGATAAATCTTAACTCATGTGGGGGGCTTGAGTAAGAAAACAATGGAAAATAAGAGAGTTCTTAACCCATGAGGGGTTATGAGTAAGAAAACAATGGAAAATAAGAGAGTTCTTAACTCATGTGGGGGGCATGAGTAAGAGAACAACGAAAAATAAGAGAGTTCTTAACTCATGTGGGGTTATGAGTAATCTGTAAGACGTCTAATTTCTATATTAGTTGTTACATCTGGTTGCACATACATCCTCTCTACCTCAAACAGAGTATGCCATGTACTACCCGAAACTGTACATTCTTATGCAATCATTTTTGTACATAATTAAAATAGCATTTATAGGTTATATAGTTGAAAACAAAAAAGTACCCTATAGGTAGACTTTTAAAGTGGCTACTCTATAGGGTACTTTTTAATTCATTTATTTACATATGTGGAGTGTTGGTGCTTTGAAATTAGGACACTTCTACTTTTCCACAGCTCCAGTCATATACTTTGATACAAAGTTATCAAGCATCGCACGCACTTCATTTGTTGACTCAGTGTTCATTAACTGATTTCTTAATTCACCTGCGCCTCGAAACCCACGAACATAAATCTTAAAGAAGCGATGAAGAGCCTTGAACGAACGCAGCTCATATTTGTCATGGAGATCCAAATGCAATCTTAACAGATTAAGTAATTCCTCACTACTATGTTCTTTTGGCTCCTCTTCAAAGGCAAACGGATTATGGAAAATACCACGCCCAATCATAATCCCATCTATACCGTATTGTTCAGCAAGCTTTAAGCCAGTTTGGCGGTCAGGGATATCCCCATTGATCGTCAAGAGTGTATCTGGTGCCACTTCGTCACGGAGTTTCTTTATCTCAGGAATTAGTTCCCAATGAGCATCAACTTTACTCATTTCATCTCTTGTACGCAGATGAATGGATAGATTGGCAATGTCTTGTTTCAATATGTGTGTCAGCCAGTCACGCCATTCATCTACCTCAGAGAAACCGAGTCTTGTCTTTACACTGACAGGTAAGCCTCCTGCTTTTGCTGCTTGTATTAACTCTGCTGCAACATCTGGGCGAAGAATCAGTCCGCTTCCCTTCCCATGCCCTGCCACATTAGGTACTGGACATCCCATATTGATATCCAAACCTTTAAACCCAAGTTCCGCCATACCAATACTCATTTCCTTAAAGAATCCAGGTTTATCCCCCCAAATATGAGCTACTAATGGCTGTTCATCTTCTGTAAAAGTTAAGCGCCCGCGCACACTTTGTCTCCCCTCAGGGTGACAATAACTCTCACTGTTTGTAAACTCTGTAAAAAACACGTCTGGTCTGGCTGCTTCACTTACTACATGGCGAAAAACAACATCCGTTACGTCTTCCATTGGAGCTAGTATAAAAAAAGGTCGTGGTAATTCACGCCAAAAATTATCTTTCATATTCAAATTCAAATCCTCTCATGATGGGATACCTAGGCCAAGACTTATCCCAAAATTAAAAAACAAGTTGTCCTTGCTTCTTTTTATACCATGCTTATTCACTTAATATCAAACTGATTGATAACATTTATTTTACATCCTTCATACGTGACCTTTTTGTCTACGCAAAGAGGAATTTACAAAGAATTTTAACCGATGATACGTAAGAAAAGGCAATGCCCAAAGGGTCAGTTGCCTTCTTTCAGTACTAATTTCGCGACCGTCTCCACGTGACTAGTATGTGGAAACATATCAACTGGCTGTATTTCTACTGTTTTGTAGCCACCATCTTCAAGTACTCGTAAATCTCTTGCTAATGTAGCAGGATTACATGAAACGTAAACTACTTTGCTTGGCTTCATCTCAATGATCGTATTCAATAAAGCCTCGTCACAGCCCTTTCTTGGAGGGTCCACAACTAATACTTCCGCTGTAATACCTTGCTTGTACCAATTTGGTATAACTTCTTCAGCTTTACCAACTTCAAATTCAACATTTGTCATCTCATTAATCATTGCATTTCGTTTCGCATCTTCTATTGCTTCTGGAACAATTTCAACACCGTATACCTTTTTAGCTTTTTGAGCTAAAAATAGTGAGATTGATCCGATTCCACAATATGCATCTATAACTGTTTCACTACCATTTAAATTTGCATACTCGAGTGCTTTATCATATAAGACCTTAGTTTGAGTAGGGTTTACTTGATAAAATGATCGAGCCGAAATTTCAAAAGTAATATCACCAATTTTATCTTTAATTGTTTCACTTCCATATAATACAATTGTTTGATTTCCAAGAATCACATTTGTTTTTTCATTATTTACATTTTGAATGATGCTCGTAATTGTAGGATATTTCTCAATAATTCTAGCTACTAATTCTTCTTTTTTCGCAAATTTAACTTTATTTGTTACAAGAACTACCATTGATTCATTTGTATAGTATCCGTAACGTGCCATGATATGACGTAACTGACCTTTATGGTTAATCTCATCGTATGGCTCTATTTTTAATTCATCACAAAGGTCTTTAACCCCTTGAATCATTTCATCATTTTCTTTGCCTTGAATATAACATTCATTCATCGGTATGATTTCGTGACTTCTCTTTTGATAAAAGCCTACTACTAATCCACCTTCTAGTTCACCTACTGGTACCTGTGCTTTATTACGATAACTCCATGGATTTTCCATGCCTAAAACTGGATGAATTGCCACGTCATCTAGTTTCCCAATTCGTTTTACAACTTCAACTACTTGTTTATGTTTTGCTTCAAGCTGTCCTTCATAGCTCATATGTTGAGTTTGACAACCACCACATTGATGATAAATTGAACAAATTGGATCAACTCGAACATCACTTTCGTTCTGGAATTCGATAATTTTACCGAATCCAAAGCCCTTACTTGTTTTTAGCACTTTAATTTGTGCTTTTTCACCTGGAAGTGCATTTGGTACAAATATTGGATAGCCATCTACCTTTGCTACTCCATGTCCTTCATGAGTTAAATCGATAAATTCAACCTCTATGAATTGATTTTTTTCTACAGGTAACACTCTTTTCGACAAGTCCCTTACCTACCTTTCAACCCTTTATTAAACCATTTATTTATTATACAAAATAAATAACCACGTTAACTACCGTGGTTACTTTTACAAGTATTTACTACTATTTCACTTATTATGGTACAAAGATTTCTAGATGGTTGTAAAGCATATCAACAGTACATGGTGTTTCTCCACCATACTCTCCATCAATGTTTAATAGTAGTTTATCATCAGACATAATTTTCAAATGACTTGCTCTAGTATAAAGAACATGTTCATTTTGTACATGTTGACCTCTTAATAACTGAGCACATACTTTGATGATTTCGGCTATATTTGATTTCTTTAATACTAATAAGTCAAATTGTCCGTCATTAATACTTGCCTCTGGTGCAATTTTTTCAAAACCGCCAACGGAGTTTGTATTCGATAATAAGAACAAAAAAGCTTCCTCATCAAAGACTTTGCCATCATACTCAATTTTTAATCGAGTAGGCTTAACTCTTGGTAGCATTTCAATCCCTTTTAAATAATATGCTAGTTGTCCTAACATTGTTTTTAATTTGCTAGGTACTTCATACGTTAATTCTGTAATTTTACCGGCAGCTAAAATATTTACAAAGTATTTATCGTCTACCCTACCAATATCAAGTGGTACAGTTTGTCCATTTGTTATGACTTCAGCCGCTTCCATAATTGAAACATTTACACCAATTGCTCTAGCAAAATCATTTGTTGTCCCAACTGGGATTAATCCTAACTTTGGTCGATACTCTTGTTCTGCCAAACCACTAATGACTTCATTAAGTGTTCCATCTCCACCGCAAGCTACAACTAAATCAAATTTACGTTCACATGCTTCTCTTGCTGCGATTGTCGCATCACCTGCTCCAGTTGTTGCATGACAAGAGGTCTCATACCCAGCTTGTTCAAACAATTGCAACACATCAGGAAGCTTTTTCTTAAAAACTTCACGACCAGAAGTAGGGTTATAGATTATTCTAGCACGTTTCATCATTAACCATCCTACTTATTTATTTAAGTTCTCTAACTTATATCCTAACCTAAAAAGTTTTTATAGTAAACTTTTTCCATTTACTTATCTATTTTTCCCTTTCTAAAGGGGGTTCAAACACGAATTATTCATACAATATTGTATTAAATTTAAATTACATTCGTTTATCTGTTATATTTTCAATCGTTTTGAACAACTTAATCATTATAGTACATATTGATGATAAACACATTAAAGTAGAATTAAGGATTGATAATGATGGAAAACAAACCGTTAGTGAATGTAGAGCATTTTGCATTAAAGAAGTTAAAAGTATACCGTGAGAGCATTTTTCGTTTTTTATTAAGAGCAATAATGGCTAGTATATTCATAGGCTTCGGAGTGATTGTAGCATTTAAATCAAGCAATTTTTTTAATGAACACTCACTTTTTGCCTTTCCTATGGCTGCGATCACATTTGGTGTAGCCATTCTCCTCATCGCATACGGAGGTACTGACCTTTTCGTAGGAAACATATTTTATTTTGCCTTTACTGCTATTAGAGGAAAAATGAAGTGGCCAGAAGTGTTTCATTTATGGCTTATAACTTACTTAGGGAATATAATTGGTACTTTTTGCTTCTCTTTATTAATCCATTTATCTGGATTATATAATGATCCAACAGTGAAATGGATATCCATTTGTATGCACCACCAAGCAAACAATATTATTGATGCATTTTAACCACAAAAAACTACGAGCGTAATAATGCCCGTAGTTTTTTTTAGATACTTATCTTTTTTGAATTTCTTCCATTAAAATCTTATTTAATAATGGTGGGTTAGCTTGACCCTTAGTTGCTTTCATCATTTGACCAACAAGGAAACCAATAGCACGGTCCTTACCATTTTTAAAGTCTTCAATTGATTGTGGATTCGCATCAAGTGTTTCAATAACGATTGTGCGAAGAGCACCTTCATCAGACAATTGTACTAAACCTTTAGCTTTTACAATTTCATTCGGGTCTCCACCGTTTTCGATTAGCTCAGTGAATACCTTTTTCGCAATTTTAGACGAGATTGTGCCGTCTGTAATTAATTTAAGCATGCTAGCTAAGTTTTCAGGTGTTAAAGCTACTTCATGGAAATCTTTTTGAGATTTATTTAAGTATGCTGAAACTTCACCCATTAACCAGTTAGACGCTAATTTTGCATCAGCACCATTATTTACAGTAGCGTCGAAGAAATCAGACATTTCTTTTGTTAAAGTTAATACCATCGCATCATATGCAGGTAAGCCAAGTTGTTCTACATATCGTTTTTGACGAGCATCTGGAAGCTCCGGAATACTATTACGAACACGTTCTTTCCACTCGTCATCAATGTATAATTCAACTAAGTCTGGCTCTGGGAAGTAACGATAATCATCTGATCCTTCTTTTACACGCATTAGGATGGTAGTTTTTGTAGCCTCATCGTAACGACGTGTTTCTTGTTGGATGATTCCACCAGATAATAATACTTTTTCTTGACGAACTTGCTCATGCTCTAAACCTTTTTGCACGAAAGCAAACGAGTTTAAGTTCTTTAACTCTGATTTCGTACCAAACTTCTCTTGTCCAAATGGACGTAATGAGATGTTTGCATCACAACGAAGAGAGCCTTCTTCCATTTTCACGTCAGAAACGCCAGTGAATTGAATAATTGACTTAAGTTTTTCTAAGTATGCATAAGCCTCTTCAGGAGTTCTCATATCTGGCTCAGAAACGATTTCAATTAATGGAGTTCCTTGACGGTTAAAGTCTACTAAAGAATAACCTTCATCCGTATGATTTAATTTTCCAGCATCCTCTTCTAAATGAACGCGCGTAATACCGATACGTTTCTTTTTGCCACCTACTTCGATTTCAATCCAACCATTTTCTCCAATTGGTTTATCAAATTGAGAGATTTGGTAAGCTTTTGGATTATCAGGATAGAAGTAGTTTTTACGGTCAAATTTTGTTTCAGTTGCAATTTCACAATTTAGTGCCATTGCAGCTTTCATACCAAAGTTTACAGCTTCTTCATTTAATACTGGTAACACACCTGGGTAGCCTAAATCGATTACACCAGTGTTAGTATTTGGATCTGCACCAAACGCATTAGGGCTTGGTGAGAAGATTTTTGATTTTGTTTTTAATTCTACGTGCACTTCTAAACCAATTATCGTTTCAAAATTCATCTTTCCCGCGCCTCCTTATAGTTGTGGTCTTTGTTTTGTAAAGTCTGTTGCTTGCTCGTATGCATGAGCAACTTTGTAAATAGTAGACTCATCAAAATGTTTACCGATAATTTGTAATCCTAATGGTAAACCATTATGGAAACCACAAGGAACAGAAATGGCAGGAACACCAGCTAAGTTAATCGGAATTGTTAAAATATCATTTGCGTACATTGTCATTGGATCACTTACTTTTTCTCCTACTTTAAATGCAGGAGTTGGCGTAGTTGGTCCAATAATAACATCATAGTTTTCAAATACTTTCTCGAAATCTTCTTTGATTAATGTACGTACTTGTTGCGCCTTTTTATAGTAAGCGTCATAGTAACCAGAACTTAATGCATAAGTACCTAACATGATACGGCGTTTTACTTCATCACCAAAGCCTTCAGCTCTTGTTTTCTTATAAAGATCAATTAAGTTCTCTACATCCGCTGCACGGTGACCATAACGAATACCGTCAAAACGTGCTAGGTTAGCTGATGCTTCTGATGAAGAAATTAAGTAATATGTAGCTAATGCATATTTAGAATGTGGTAATGAAACCTCTTCCCAAGTTGCACCTAAGCTTTCTAATAATTTTAAGGAAGCCATTACAGATGCACGAGCTTCTTCTCCTACTCCTTCACCTAAATATTCTTTAGGAACAGCAATACGAAGACCTTTTACATCACCTGTTAAGCTCTGCACAAATGAAGGAACTTCTACATTTGCTGAAGTTGAATCACTTGCATCTAATCCTGAGATTGCTTGTAATAATAGTGCATTATCTTCTACGTTTCTAGTAATTGGACCAATTTGATCTAAAGAAGAAGCAAATGCTACTAATCCAGAACGAGATACACGACCATATGTAGGTTTTAAACCAACAACCCCACAGAATGAAGCTGGCTGACGGATTGAACCACCTGTGTCAGAACCTAAAGAGAATAATACTTCTCCAGCAGCAACTGATGCTGCAGATCCACCACTACTTCCACCAGGTACATACTCAGTATTCCAAGGGTTACGAGTACCACCGAAAGCAGAATTTTCATTTGATGAACCCATTGCAAATTCATCCATATTTAATTTTCCGATCGTGATGCTTTCAGCTTGTGCTAATTTCGTTACAACTGTCGCATCATAAATTGGATTGAAATTCTCAAGAATTTTACTCGCACAAGTAGTACGAAGTCCTTTTGTAACAATATTATCTTTTACACCAATAGGCATACCAGCAAGGATTCCACGAGTCTCATCCCAAGGTTTTTCATCAAGTGCTTTTGCTTGTAGACGCGCTTTTTCTTCATTTAAAGTTAAAAATGATTTTACTTCACCATCAACTGCAGAAATTCGCTCATAAGATTCATTTACTAATTCTTCTACTTTAATCTCTTTTGTTTTTAATTTGCTATGTAATTCTGAAACTGTATATTCAAATAATGACATTCTAATTCCCCCCCTTAATCCAATATTGACGGTACTTTAACTTGTCCATCTTTGTGGTCTGGTGCATTTTTCAGTACCTCTTCAATTGGTAAACCTTTACCAGGCTCATCTTTACGTAATACATTACGCATTTTTAGAACATGTGTAGTTGGTTTCACATTTGTTGTATCAAGTTCACCTAACTGCTCAGCAAAATCTAAAATTGCTCCAAGTTGTTTTGAAAACTTCTCTGCTTCTTCTTCAGTCACCGCTAAACGCGCTAAATGAGCAACGTGCTTAACTTGCTCCATTGTAATTTTTGACATTTATATGCACCTCCATATTATTCGCACAACATACAATATACTGATAATACCAAATTTCCCATGTGTCGGGCAACATTCCACTTAAATCCAATTAAAATAAATAAAAAAATTTCAGACCGTCAAAAAAACGTTCGCTTTCTTCTTAGTTTCGCCGGAATGACCAATGTTCAATACCTCTAAAGGTAATCATGTTCCAGGTCCGACCTTACACTTCGAAAGACAAACATCTTCAATCAGTCTGAAATCAAATCTATTTACACACTGAAATTTTAAAACTATAAAAACAAATCAAACGTTTGTTTAAAATTGAATTTACTATTTTTCAGAAGGTATTCGTGTTAGTTCAATTCCATATTTCTTAAAATACTCAATTGAATAATCATCCGGATAACCTACATTATAAACAACCCTAGTAATGCCCGCGCCATTTATCATTTTCGCACAAGCCCTACACGGCGCAGTTGTACAATATATTGTCCAATTGTCACCTTTCGTTTTTTGAATTCCCGATTGCACTAATTGATAAATTGCATTTTCTTCAGCATGGAAAGCATCACATGGATAATCATCAGAGTATTTGCCACTATCTAATAAACCTTCTTGACGAGCAGCAAAGCGAGGGCATCCACCATCAATGCAATGCTTAGCTCCCTTTGGATATCCATTATACCCAGAAGCAATAATTCTATTATCACTTACAATAACTGCTCCGACCCTTCTACTTCCACATGTTGAACGAAGAGAAGTAATAAATGCTTGTCCTAAAAAATAAGAATCCCAATCATCACGAGTCCCTAATGGAATTGAATCTACTAATTGAATAATTTTCTGTAAAATTTGCATAATATCCCTTCTCTCAGTTCACTATTGATCACTTAAAATTATAGCATAATAATATGGAGAAGGGCTTAGTTGGATGTAATATGTGTAAAGTATTAGTCATAACAAAAAGAGCGCTCGTAATCATGAGACAAAAAATTAAAATTAACATAATAAAGTCGTAGAATTTCAAGAATTTTTTTTTAGGATTCATGCTAAAAAGTCCTCTATTCTTGCTTTTATTAAATTCCTTTCACCTATTATACTAATGGCTAGAATACATTTTTTACGGAACAACAGGATGTTTTAAAAAATATTCCATATTTAGTCATACTATAGACAAAAGTCTATTTAACCTAAGCTTTTTGATAAATGACCGATCTAATAAGAACAAAAAGAAACCCACAAAGATACTTCTTCGTGGGTTTCTTCTATTAAAGCATGTCCATAAGACAAGCCTAACTTATTTATTAAAGCATTTCTGAAGTTGTTTTACCTTGCATGTGAAGAACTAAGTAGTCTGGTCCGCCTGCTTTTGAGTCAGTACCTGACATGTTAAATCCACCAAATGGTTGGTAACCAACGATCGCACCAGTACATCCACGGTTGAAGTATAAGTTACCAGCGTGGAAATCTTCGCGTGCTTTTTCGATGTTTGCACGGTTGTTAGAAATAACAGCACCTGTTAAACCGTATTCTGTGTTGTTAGCAATTTCTAAAGCGTGATCAAAGTCTTTAGCTTTGCAGAATGCTACAACTGGTCCAAAGATTTCTTCTTTCATTAAACGTGCATCTTCTTTAACGTCAGCAACGATTGTAGGTTTGATGAACCAACCAGTAGAATCGTCTCCTTCTCCACCTGTTACTACACGGCCTTCTTCGCGTCCGATTTGTACGTAGCTCATTACTTTATTGAAAGCAGCTTGGTCATTAACTGGACCCATGTAAGTTGATTGATCTTCAGGGTTTCCAACTGTTAATTCGTTTGTTAATTCGATTGCACGAGCAAGAACTTGATCATACACATCTTGGTGAATTACTGCACGAGAACATGCTGAACATTTTTGACCAGAGAAACCGAATGCAGATGCAACGATTGATTTAGCCGCTAATTCTAAATCAGCTTCTTTATCAATTACCATTGTATCTTTTCCGCCCATTTCAGCGATAACACGTTTTAACCAGATTTGACCTGGGTTAACTTTTGCAGCACGCTCATAGATACGGATACCTACTTCTTTAGAACCAGTAAAGCTGATGAAACGAGTGCGTGGGTGATCAACTAAGTAGTCACCAACTTCAGCACCACTACCTGGTACGAAGTTTACAACACCTGCTGGTAATCCAGCTTCTTCTAATACTTCTAAGAATTTGTAAGCTACTACTGGAGTTGTACTTGCTGGTTTTAATAGTACAGTGTTACCTGTTACTACAGCAGCTACAGTTGTTCCCGCCATGATTGCAAATGGGAAGTTCCAAGGAGAGATTACAACACCAACTCCTAATGGAATGTAGTTGAAACGGTTATATTCACCAGGACGGCTTTCAACAGGAATTCCGTCTTTTAATTGTAACATTTGACGAGCGTAGAACTCTAAGAAATCGATTGCTTCAGCTGTATCAGCATCTGCTTCGTTCCAAGGCTTACCAGCTTCTTTTGTTAATAAAGCTGAGAATTCGTGTTTACGACGACGAATAATTGCAGCCGCACGGAATAAAATGTCAGCACGAACTTCAGGTTTAACTTTTTTCCATGTATTAAATGTTGTATCAGCAATTTGCATAGCTTTTTCAGCTAAGTCACGGCTTGCTTTAGATACAGAACCTATTACTTCTTTATGATTTGAAGGATTTACAGATACGATTTGTTCTTCTGTAAAGATACGCTCTCCACCAATGATTAGCGGATATTTTTCACCTAAGTAAGATGAAACTTTTGCTAATCCTTGTTTGTATTGTTCTTGATTTTCCTCTAAGCCAAAGTTTGTAAATGGCTCATGTTTGTAAGGTATAACCATTGAATAAATCCCCCTTTAGATTGAAAATAGCAATAACTGTAAACGTTTTTCTATCAAATTTTTCAGTCAATTGCTAGTAGAATAACTACTATATAAAAAACTCACAATTACATAATACAATATTCCTATATATTCTTCAAATATGAAACGCTTACAGATTCTTCCCTATAATAGAAAAAAAAGGAAGAGCAAACCTCTTCCCTTTAGTTATAAATATGCACACTCGGCTCTTTAGCATCTACTTCTTTTACTATGAGCGCTTCCTGACCATTTGATGAGAAAATATTTGTCTCAACCTTTAAGTATGAAGGGAAATGGTCCATCATAAGTCCCGCAACATATTGAGTAAAGGCTATGACTTCTGCCTTACCATAAAATTGCATAGGTATATCAATTTTTAGTTGTATTAATTCATTATCCTTATAAAATCCAGTGCCCACTACACCAGTATAATTAGGAAAATAATTTTCTATATCTGATTTAAAATTAACCATTTTCATTGCATCATCACGGTAATCTGCCGTTGCAGCCGCCGATGGGAATAAATAATACTTCTCATTTATTTTATCCCAGTTGCTTATTGTGAAGTCATTTCCTGAAACTGAAGTCATTGAAACATAGTTTCCAGGCACAACAGATGATTGGCTTTGCTGACGGAAAATAGCAAAAGTGATCGGGATATTCTTAAATTCATCCATTTTACGTAATCTAGTCAAAATTTCTTGAGCGATTGCTTTCCCTTGCTTTAACATTTCATCCTGAGGAATTTTAAGCTCTCTTGGATAGCCATGCTCCTCTTGATAATAATAAACAGAGTTCATCGCTAAACCAATTGCTACTCCTTCAACTTTCACTTCATTTCCATCTTTTTTTAGATAATCCTGCTCTAAAATATGGTTTAAGAAAATTGGAGCTTGTTTAGCTTTTTCATCTTCACTTAAGTTTTTAGTGTCCGTTTGAATTGGATTCAATCCATCATTCCTGATCGACTTAGGATTTAAGTTAGCTGCTTTAAGTGCATCTTGTTTTGCTTTAAATTGTGCAGGAGTATACTTCCTATTCAGCCAAGATTCCACCGTTTTTTTTGTTAATAATTGTCCTTCTTGATACAAGTAATCTTTTGTTGAATATTGCTCTTGTACAATTCGCATTAAACCTAATTCAAATTCATTAATATCAAGTCTATTATCGACATTTGCAACGACAGCACCCCTAGTTGTACTAGGTTTAAACGGAAGTATTGTCTTGTAGTAATCATTTGAAATTGAATAACGAGGGATAATCGCGTCTTCCCCTTTTTTATTTTTGCTCTCTTGTACAACCTTATCTTCATTCTTTATTGTTAAGGAACAGCCAGATAAGATGAGCGAAAAACAACATAGGAGCATTCCTATACGTTTCTTCATCTAACTCACACCTTCTATTTATAAAGTGAACGAAATTAATCCGCCCTCTAGTTGATTGAAAGAGTTATTGCTGCCTAAAGCTCTTTAATCATTCTCTCTTCGTCCCAAATCTCGATATTTAATTTACGTGCAGCATCTAATTTCGAACCAGCAGCCTCACCAGCAATGACTAAATCAGTACTCTTACTCACACTTCCAGCTACTTTTGCACCAAGTGCTTCTAATTGCTTCTTAGCTTCACTTCTAGTCATCTGTTCTAGCTTACCAGTTAATACGACTGTTTTACCAGCAAAAAGAGAATCAGTGTCAATATTTTCTATTTGAATGCCTTTATATTCAGTATTTACGCCAACAGACTTAAATGTTGAAATTAATTCTTTTACTTCGTCTTGTGAAAAATAATCATTAATTGACTGAGCCATTTTTGAACCAATTTCATTAATACCTGTTATTTCGTCAACTGACGCTTCCATTAGTCGATCAATTGTTTGGAAATGCTGAGCTAATGTTTTTGCTGCCTTAGCTCCTACATGGCGAATACCTAAACCAAATAATAATTTTTCTAATGAATTTTCTTTAGATGTCGCTATTGCAGAAATTAATTTATCTGCTGACTTTTCTCCAAAACGTTCTAATGACAATAATTGTTCTTTCGTTAGGTGATATAGATCTGTAAAAGTCTTAATCAAATTTGCTTCGAATAATTGTGATACTACCCTTTCACCTAATCCATCAATATTCATTGCATCACGAGACGCAAAATGAATTAATCCTTCTCGAATTTGAGACGGACAGAATGGATTTACACATCGTAGTGCTACCTCACCGGCCACTCTTATTAATTCATGATCACATGAAGGACAATGAGTTGGCATCGCAAATGGCTGTTCATTCCCCGTACGACGATCTAATAGTACGTTTACTACTTCTGGAATAATATCTCCAGCTTTTCGAATTACAACTGAGTCACCAATTCGAATGTCTTTTTCTTTAATTAAATCTTCATTATGAAGCGACGCACGTTTTACGACTGTACCTGCAACACGAACAGGTTCTAAAATTGCAGTCGGTGTTACCACACCTGTACGTCCAACACTTAATTCAATATCAACAAGTTTTGTTACTACCTCTTCAGCTGGGAATTTGAATGCAATAGCCCATCTTGGTACTTTTGCAGTTGATCCTAACTTTTTCTGAGTACTGTATTCATCTACTTTTATGACGATTCCATCTATCTCATAAGGTAATGAAGGGCGTTTTTCCTTCCATTCCTCAACGTATTCAATTACTTCATCAATTGTCTGGCATTTTTTACGGAATACATTTGTTTTAAATCCAAGCTTTTGTAGATAGTCTAGCGCCCCACTATGCTTTTGAATCGAAAATTCCTCAGCAGTAGGGAACCCATAAACAAAAAATGATAAATCTCTTTTTGCAACTATTTTTGGATCAAGTTGGCGCAATGAACCGGCCGCTGCATTTCTTGGGTTTGCAAATAATTCCTCACCATTTTTCTCACGTGATTCATTCACCTTTTCGAAGCTAGCTTTTGGCATAAATGCTTCACCACGAGCTTCTATTGTGATTGGTTCTGTAAGTCTTAACGGAATTGCTTTAATCGTCTTTAAATTATGTGTAATGTCTTCTCCAACTGTACCATCACCACGAGTTGCCCCTTTGACAAACAGTCCATTTTCATATTGGAGAGAAACTGCTAAGCCATCTATTTTCAGTTCACAAACATACGTTACATCTTGTGAATCTTGTCTAATTCTTTGGTCGAAATCTCTTAAATCCCCTTCACTAAATGCATTTCCTAGGCTTAACATAGGGTGGCTATGAACAACTTTTTCAAACAAATCAATTGCCTGTCCACCTATACGTTGAGAAGGAGAATCTGGTGTTAATAATTCAGGATATTTTTCTTCTAATCCAATTAATTCATGTAAAAGTGAGTCATACTCGGCATCTGGCACTGATGGCTGATCTAATACATAATACTCATAGTTGTATTGATTTAATGTTGTTCGTAGTTCTTCAATTTTATCTATGATTTTTTGATCCATGAGCTACCATCCCTTCTACGCTTTCGTAATTGGAGCAAATTTTGCTAATAAACGTTTAATACCAACAGGGCTTGGGAAAGCAATATCTAATTCCATTGCTTCGCCTTCTCCTTTTACACTTACAACTGTGCCAATTCCCCATTTACCGTGAGAAGCTTTATCTCCAACTCGCCATCCAAGTGACTCGCCACCTGTTGTTCTCATTGCCACTGCTGGTCTAGAAACAGCACGTCGCTCAGTAACAACCTTCTTATTTGCACGATCTAAAAGTTCATCAGGAATTTCATTAATAAATCGAGATTCCTGGTTCACACTAGTGCGACCATAGAGTGTACGTGTTTGAGCATTTGTAATATATAAGTTTTTTTCCGCTCGCGTTATCCCTACATATGCTAGTCTTCTTTCCTCTTCCATTTCTTCTTCATCCATTAATGAACGACTATGAGGGAAGATCCCTTCTTCCATGCCTATTAAAAAGACAACTGGGAACTCTAGTCCTTTCGCTGAGTGAAGTGTCATAAGAATAACTTCATCTGCTTGTGACTCTTCTTTATCAGCTTGATCGATATCAGAAACAAGCGCTAAATCAGTTAAAAATGATACTAAACTCTTATCTTCACTACTTTCTTCAAAAGCATTTGTAACGGTTAAAAACTCTTCAATATTTTCAATTCTAGAAGCAGACTCAATTGTATTTTCATCTTTTAACATTTGAATATAGCCTGTTTTATCTAAAACTTCTTCTACTAGTTCAGTTACTGATAAATAATCTAGCATTTGCTGCCAGTTTTTCGCCATAGCATGAAAATCGCCAATTGCTTTCGTAATTTTCCCGCTTAATCCAACGAAATCTATTTGCTCTAAAGTATCAGATAAAGATAAGTCATTCATTATGCTATAGTTAATAATTTTATCAACAGATGCAGCACCTACACCACGTTTTGGCACATTAATAATTCTTGAAAAACTAATCTCATCATCTGGATTTGCTATAAATCTTAAGTATGCTAGTATGTCCTTAATCTCTTTACGATCATAGAACTTTACTCCACCGACCATTTTATAAGGAATATTAGACTTAACTAACACTTCCTCCATTGCACGAGATTGAGCATTCGTACGATAAAGAATTGCACAATCACCATATTGATGAATTCCTTCTTTTTTCCATTGTGCTAGCTTTCCAGCTACGAAATATCCTTCATCCTGCTCTGAAGCAGCTCTAAAATAATGAATTGGATTACCTTGTCCATTTTCAGTCCACAGTTTCTTCGCTTTACGATTTGAATTATTCGTAATTACCGCATTCGCTGCATCAAGAATCGTTTGAGTCGAACGATAATTTTGTTCTAACAAGATGACTTGTGCTTTTTCATAATCCTTCTCGAATGAGAGAATATTTGAAATATCTGCACCACGCCAGCGATAAATTGATTGGTCTGAATCACCAACTACACAAATATTTTTAAATTGTTCGGCTAGCATTTTTACAATTTTATATTGAGCATGGTTTGTATCTTGATACTCATCCACATGGATATATTGAAATTTACGTTGATAATACTGTAGTACTTCTGGAACACGTTCAAACAAATTAATTGTCATCATGATTAAATCATCGAAGTCTAATGAATGATTTTTACGTAGTCGATCCTGATAAGATACATAAATTTCACCAACAATTTTTTCATATGGTGTAAAAGCATCTCTTGAGTAATCAGCAGGTGTTTGAAGCTCATTTTTCGCACTGCTGATTGTACCTAAAATACTGCGTGGTTCAAATTTTTTTGAGTCTAAGTTTTTCTCTTTTAGAATGTTTTTTATAACTGTTAGTTGATCAGTTGTATCTAGAATAGAAAAGCTTCGATTAATTCCAATACGATCAATATCTCTACGCAGAATACGAACACACATAGAGTGGAATGTTGAAATCCAAATATCTTCTGCATCTTTTCCAACTAAATTAAAAATACGCTCTTGCATCTCTCTAGCTGCTTTATTTGTAAATGTAATCGCAAGTATATTCCATGGAGCGACGCCTTTTTCTCCTAATAAATATGCAATTCGATGTGTTAGTACTCGAGTTTTACCTGAACCCGCTCCAGCCATAATTAATAAAGGTCCATCAACCGCTTTAACGGCTTCTTTTTGCATAGGATTTAAGCCTTGCAATAATTCTTCTGCTGTTTTCATTTATTTCGTCGCTCCTTCATTCACAGCTTTCACAGTAAGTAAAGCTTCTTGTAAGTTTTCATATATAATGTTCCCAACAACAATTGTATCAGCAAATTCCTTCATCTCAATCGCCTGCTGAGTTGATGAAATTCCTCCACCATAGAATAATTTCGTATTGTTTACTACTTTTGAAACCTCTTCTACGACCTGTGGTGAGCCATAAGTGCCACTATATTCTAAATAAAAAATAGGTAGTTTTAATAATTGCTCTGCAACTTCCGCATAGGCCACAATATCTTCTACTGAAAGATCGGTTACTGCACTAGTCAGCTTTGCAGCCTTGCATTCTTCATTTAAAATACAATAACCTTCCATCACCAATTCTTCAGCATGAACTAAATGAGCAAATTCCTTCATTGCTTCCTGATGCATTCCAACAATCCACTTTGGATCATTACTATTTAATACTGTCGGGATAAAATAAAAATCATAACCCGGCGTTACTGCTTCAAGATTTGAAACCTCTAATATACAAGGTACTGCATAACGTCTAATTCTAACTAACAATGATAACGTATCATCTAGCGTTACACCGTCCGTACCTCCAACTAATATTGCATCAGTACCTGACTCGCAAATTTTTTCTAATTCATCATCAGAGATTTCTTTGTTTGGATCTAATTTAAATATGTGATTCCATTGTGAATAATCGTACATTTTGTCCTCCGGAATTGTTTTTTAACGATAAATTTATCTATTTATAAGTACTTTTTTATCAAAAATATAAATGTATTGTATCTTATTAAAAAAGGAAAAGTAACCCTACCTCCCATTTTAAGTAATAAATGCTAATTGTTTCCTATGATATTGAAACAATTAAAGGGAAAAATGGTAAAGAGTGATGTAGTCACTGATACTTATTATAAGGGGAGTTACTGTTGAGACCAAATATTAGCATAATAAATGCACTTATACGTATAACTGCTGGATTGACTATTTTAGCTTACGGCACAGCAAAGCTTACACGCAGAAGATGTAGTAATTCTGTAATCATTTTGATTATAATCGGTGCCATGAAAGTTGCAGAAGGAATTTTACGTTTTTGCCCAATGACTGCACTCGGTAAGAAATGTATGATTATGGCAGATAAACATGACGAGGAAGATTCATTCGAAGATTATATTCAACCTTCATAAAAGTAGTTTAACAAATCTGGACTTGAATGTATAGATAACACAGAACATTAGTTCTTATTTTTAAAGAAAAAGAAACTGTTTCAAAAATCGGTAAAAACCCGCTAGAAGAGATTAGGATTCCTAGCGGGTTTTTACCGATTTTTTCTTGAATTAGATTTTTGTTTTTCTAAAACTAGTTTGTTTACAGTCTAAAAAAAGAGTCGTCAAAGCTGACGACCCAGTGTGTAGACAAAGTCCCAAAAATTTGATTCTAAAAGAAGATTGCGAGCGCTTGTCTTTCGAGGCGCGAAGCCTGATGAGGAGCGGAGTTACCTTAAACGGTAATGAGTACCGCTTCACAGGCGAAGCAACGAAGAAAGCGAGCGTTTGGCGGGCAGTCTGAGACGACCCTTTCTGATTAACTATTTACTTTAATTGCTTTATGCGCAATATCGTGGCGATAGAATAAGCCAGTCGATTGAATCGTATCAATTTGCTTATATACATTTTCACAAGCTTGGTTAATTGAGCTTCCTTTATGTGCAATGATTAATACTCTTCCGCCGTTTGTTACAAATTCGTTATTTTCAAGCTTTGTACCTGCGTGGAAAACCATTGTCTCATCACTTACATTATTTAATCCATTAATGACAGCACCCTTTTCTGGAACCTCTGGATATCCATTTGCAGCTAGTACAACTCCAACAACGGCTTCTTCTGACCATTCTAATTGGATCTCTTCTTCATTTAAAATTGCTAACATTACTTCAGCTAAATCACTCTCTAAACGAGGTAAAACAACTTCAGTCTCAGGGTCACCGAATCTTGCATTAAATTCGATTACTTTAGGTCCTTGGCTTGTTAACATTAAACCTGCATATAAGATTCCTGTAAAATGTCTACCTTCAGAAATCATTGCTTCCGCAACTGGTAAAACGATTTCTTTTAAAGATTGTTCTACGATTGATTCAGGGATTTGAGGTACTGGTGAATAAGCACCCATACCACCCGTGTTAGGTCCTTTATCGCCGTCATAAGCACGTTTATGGTCTTGTGCGATTACCATAGGGTAAACCCGATTTCCATTCACAAATGACATTAATGAAAACTCTTCGCCCTCTAAATATTCTTCAATTACTACAGAAGCACTTGCATCACCGTACTTTTCATCAAGTAGCATATCATGAAGACTTACAATCGCCTCTTCAATAGTCATCGCAACAACAACACCTTTACCTGCTGCTAGACCATCTGCTTTAATAACGATTGGTGCACCCATTTTTTCAACATATTCCTTTGCTTCTTCAAAGTTAGTAAACGTTTCATATGCTGCAGTTGGGATCTCATATTTTTTCATTAAATCTTTTGTAAAACTTTTACTTCCTTCGATAATTGCTGCTTCTTTCGTTGGACCAAATACTTTTAAGTTAGCAGCACGAAATTCATTTACAATTCCATTCATTAACGGAACTTCTGGACCAACGATTGTTAAATCGATTTCTTCCTTTTTTGCAAATGCAATAAGTGCTTCATTGTCACCTTCATCAATATTGACAAGTGTTGCAACATCAATCATTCCATCGTTTCCTGGAGCAACAAATACGTCCGTTACATTCTCTGATTGATTTACCTTCCAAGCAATTGTATGCTCACGGCCTCCGCGACCAATGACTAATACTTTCATCTTGTCATCTCCTTATTTCTTAATGTTTAAAGTGACGAACTCCTGTAAAGACCATTGCAATTCCATATTCATCAGCTTTTTTAATTGAATCTTCGTCCTTGATTGATCCACCTGGTTGAATAATTGCTGTAATTCCAGCTTTAGCCGCTGCTTCTACAGTATCATTCATTGGGAAAAATGCATCTGAAGCTAATGCAGCACCATTTGATTTTTCACCAGCTTGCTCAATCGCAATTTTTGCAGCTCCTACGCGGTTCATTTGACCTGCTCCAACACCGATCGTCATATGATCCTTCGCTAAAACAATTGCATTTGATTTAACATGCTTTACAACTTTCCAACCTAATTTTAAGTTCTCCCACTCTTCATCAGTTGGTTGACGTTTTGTTGGAATTGTAATTGTTGCTTCATCTATTCCAAATGTGTCCATATCTTGACGTAGTAAACCACCATGTACTGTCGTTAATTTAGGAGCAAATGTAGGCTTAGTTTCTAAGTCTACTGTTAATAAACGTAAATTCTTTTTGCTAGTTAAGATTTCTAAAGCCTCTTCAGTAAATGAAGGAGCGATGATAATTTCTAAGAATAATTCATGCATTTTCTTAGCTGTAACAGCATCCACTTCACGGTTTGTCGCGATAATTCCGCCAAAAATTGAAACTGGATCTGCAGTATAAGCACGATCATAAGCTTCTTCAATTGTAGTACCTTCGCCCACACCACAAGGATTCATATGTTTTACAGCGACAACTGCAGGATTTGAGAACTCACGTACGATATTTAGTGCTTCATTTGCATCATTAATATTGTTGTAAGAAAGCTCTTTCCCATGTAATTGCTCTGCATAAGCAATAGATGAAGCTGTTGGCACCTGCGCACGATAGAATGTTGCTTTTTGGTGAGGATTTTCACCATAGCGTAAAGATTGTTTTAACTCATAAGAAACAGTATAGCTTTCAGGATTTTCTTCTCCTACTTGCTCTGTTAAATAATTAGAAATTAATGAATCATAAGCTGCAGTATGACGGAAAACTTTTGCAGCTAATCTGCGATTCGTTTCAATAGAAACCGTATTATGATCAGCTAACTCAGCTAAAATTACTTCATAGTCAGTCGGGTCTACCACTACAGATACAAACTCATGATTTTTAGCTGCTGAACGAAGCATTGTAGGACCACCGATATCGATATTTTCAATCGCATCTTCAAATGTTACATCAGGTTTCATGATTGTTTCTTTAAATGGATATAAATTCACACAAACTAAATCAATTGGTTGAATACCTAATTCATTCATTTGGCGCATATGTTCTTCGTTTGAACGAACGCCAAGTAAACCACCGTGAATTGAAGGATGTAATGTTTTTACACGACCATCCATAATTTCTGGAAAGTTTGTTACTTCTGAAATACCAATTACATTTAACCCAGCATCTTTTAATAAATTAAACGTTCCGCCTGTTGAAATAACTTCAAAATCATGTTTAATTAATCCACTTACAAATTCAATAATCCCTTGTTTATCTGAAACGCTAACTAAAGCTCGTTTTTTCATGATCTACATTCCCCTATCTAATCGATTTCATGCTCTTTATCTAAATCTAGTTAACTAAATAATTTCTTTAATGTTTCCACATATAAAACGTGCTCGACACTATGGACCTTCTGTTCAAGGGTCTCTTTAGAGTCTCCCTTTTCAATCAGAATTTCCTCTTGCGCTATGATTGGCCCAGTATCCATTCCTTCATCGACATAATGAACCGTTACACCAGTCGATTCGACACCAGCTAGGAGAGCTTGACCAATTGCGTCTTTTCCAGGAAATAATGGTAGAAATGAAGGATGAATATTTACGATTTTACCAGGAAATGAGTCTAAAATTGTCGACCCAATTAGTCTCATATAGCCAGCCAATACGATAAATTCGACATTTAACTCTTTAAGATGGGCAATAATCTCACTTTCATATTGCTCCTTTGATTCATAATCTTTCGCTGTAAAGTTAAACGAAGGAATATTTGCTTGATTTGCTCGTTCGATACAATATGCATTTTGACGATCACAAACAAGTAATTTCACTTCAGCATTTAATTCCCCGCTTACAGTTGCATCAAGAATGGCTTGGAAATTACTGCCATTCCCTGAAGCAAATACGGCAATCTTCTTCATTACAGAGAACCTCCACCAAAGGTTACACCTTCGCCTGATGTTGTTCTTCCTATAATAAATACTTTTTCTCCGTCTTCTTCTATTAGTTTAATCGTTTCATGTAGGTTCTCTTCGCTAACAGCTAGAACCATACCAATACCCATATTAAAAATATTAAACATTTCTTCACGTTTTAATTCGCCAATCTCTTCTAATAAATCAAAGATTGGTTGGATTGGCCATGAACCATAATCAATTTCAGCGCCGATACCTTCTGGTAGCATTCTAGGGATATTTTCAATGAATCCGCCACCAGTAATATGAGCCATACCTTTTACTTCAAACTTGTTTAGGACATTTAAGATTGGTTTTACATAGATTTTTGTTGGGCGAAGCAGTTCTTCACCTAATGTATGACCTAATTTATCAATATGTTGATCAAGTGTTAAGCCGCCTTTTTCTAATAAAACCTTACGAACTAGAGAATATCCATTACTATGAATACCATTTGATGAGATTCCTAATAAGATATCTCCTTCTTTAATGTTTAATCCTGTTACAAGCTTTGACTTGTCAGCAATCCCTACTGCAAAACCAGCAATATCATATTCATCTTCTGGATACATACCAGGCATTTCTGCAGTTTCTCCTCCAATTAAAGAACAGCCTGCTTGAATACAGCCATCTGATACACCTTTAACAATTTGTTCAATTCGTTCTGGTACAGCCTTTCCAACTGCTAAGTAATCTAGGAAAAATAAAGGCTCCGCTCCTTGAACCACAATATCATTCACACACATCGCGACTGCATCAATGCCAATCGTATCGTGACGGTCCATTTGGAAAGCTAATTTTAATTTTGTTCCTACTCCATCTGTTCCTGATACAAGAACTGGTTCTTTATAGTTGAATTTAGAAAGATCAAACATTCCTCCAAATCCTCCTAATCCACCAAGAACTTCTTGACGCATTGTTTTTTGAACGTGTTTTTTCATTCTGTTCACTGCTTCATAGCCAGCTTCGATATCTACTCCAGCTTGTTTATATGCATTCGCCATGTGATGATTTCCCCTTCCGTTCCTTATGAATAATTCAATTCAAAAGAGGCGGCGACTTTGATCACCGCCTCTATTTTTGTATATTAATTCTGAGAATGTACTAATTCATTTTCATCATAAATTACTGTTGGATAACATCCTGTAAAACAAGCAGTACATTGTCCTCTATTTGGACCTTCATGATTTCTACCAATAGCATTTAGTAATCCTTCAAGACTAATAAATTCTAATGAATCTGCACCAATCTCTTGGCATATTTCTTCTATTGTATTAGTCGCAGCAATTAACTCTTCTCTAGTAGAAGTATCAATTCCGTAATAACATGGATTTTTCAATGGTGGTGCACCGATACGAACATGTACTTCAATTGCACCTGCATCACGTAACATTTGTACAATTCGGCGGCTTGTAGTTCCACGAACGATTGAATCATCTACCATTACTACACGTTTCCCCTCAACGATCGAACGAACTGGAGAAAGTTTCATTTTAACCCCTTGCTCTCTAAGTTCTTGAGAAGGTTGGATAAATGTACGACCAACATAGCGATTTTTAATCAATCCAAGTTCATATGGAATACCAGATTCTTCTGCGTAACCAACTGCTGCTGAAATACTTGAATCAGGTACACCAATTACAACGTCTGCCTCTACTGGTGCTTCTTTTGCTAAAACACGCCCCATGCTCTTACGTGCAGCATGAACATTGATATTATCAATATTGCTATCTGGACGAGAGAAATAAATATATTCCATACTACAAATTGTGTGATTAACTGAAGAAGTAAACTGATCAGTTTCCACTCCTTTGTCTGAAATAATCAGTAATTCTCCCGGATTAATATCTCGGATATATTTCGCCCCGACTACATCAAATGCACATGTCTCAGACGCTACAACATAAGCATCACCTAGTTTAGCTAATGCTAATGGTCTAAAGCCGTTTGGATCTAGTGCAACATACATTGCATCCTTTGTTAAAACTAAGTAAGCAAATGCTCCCTTAATCATATTTAAAGATGCTTTAATGCTGTCTTTTAATGGAGCCGAACCATTACGTTTAATTAAATGAGCAAGTACTTCTGTATCAGATGTTGTTTGGAAAATGCTACCTTGCATTTCTAAATCCTTACGTAATCTTGAAGCATTTACTAAGTTACCATTATGAGCAAGAGCTATGCTTCCAGTATGTGATTGGAATAATAGAGGTTGAACATTTTCATACCCACCTCCGCCTGCAGTTGCATAACGCACATGACCAATAGCAGCTTTTCCGTGTAAATCGTTTAATTGACCTTTACTGAAAACCTCTGTTATTAAACCAAGTCCTTTTGCACCTTCAAGCTCATTTCCATTCGTTACAACAATTCCAGCTCCTTCTTGGCCCCTATGTTGTAAACTATGAAGACCATAGTAGGAGATTTGGGCAGCATCAGTATGCCCCCAAATTCCAAATATTCCACACTCTTCGTTTAGTCCTTTTATTTCAGCAAGCATGGGATCGCCTCTTTCCAAGACTGTTTCAGTTCCTCAACTGAAGCATGAAGAACTGTTTCATTGTTTTCATTACGAACTGTTACTGATGTTTCTTCTGTAACTGTACCGATTAACTTTGCATCTACTAATGCTTCGAATTGTTCTTTATGTTCAGGTTTAACTGAAAGTAAGAAACGTGATTGAGTTTCACTAAATAATGAAACAACTTCATTTCCTTCGATTGTAATCGTTGCACCAACTTCTGACGGACCAAATGTGCTTTCTGCAATCGCAACTGCTAATCCACCTTCAGATAAATCATGCGCTGAAGCAACTACACCAGCTTGAATTGCTGCAAGAATTTGCTCTTGGCGACTAGATTCGATCGCTAAGTCAATACTTGGTGCTTTACCAAAGATTTTGCCGTTTAATAATTTTTGAAGCTCACTTCCACCAAATTCTGCTTTTGCTTCTCCGATTACATAAATTAAATCGCCAGCAGTTTTAAAGTTTTGAGTCGTGATATGTTCAACGTCTTCAATAAGACCTACCATACCAACTACAGGAGTTGGGTAAACTGCTTCACCATTTGTTTCGTTATATAATGATACGTTACCACCGATTACAGGCGTGCTTAGAACATTACAAGCATCACTCATACCATCAGTTGCTTTTTCTAACTGCCAGAAAATCTCAGGTTTTTCAGGGTTTCCGAAGTTTAAGCAATCTGTAATTGCAAGAGGTCGAGCTCCTGAACAAATTACATTACGTGCTGCTTCAGCTACTGCAATTTTTCCGCCAACTTCTGGATCTAAATATAAGTAGCGTGCATTACAGTCAGTTGTCATTGCTAGAGCTTTCTTTGTATCACGAATTCTGATAACTGCAGCATCAGAACCAGGAGCAACTACTGTATTTGTACGAACCATATAATCATACTGACCGTAAACCCATTCTTTACTTGCAATTGTAGGTTGAGAAAGTAATTGTTTTAACGTTTCTTTTGAATCACTAATTTCAGGAATATAGTTTTCCATCGCTTGGAACTCGCCGTAATATGCAGGTTCAGTAGATGGCTTATGATATACAGGTGCTTCCTCAGCAAGAGCATCTACAGGTAAATTAGCTACAACTTCACCTTTATGAAGTAAACGAAGCATCTTATCATCTGTAACACGTCCTACAGATACAGCATGTAAATCATACTTTTCAAATAAGTCTACGATTTCTTGTTCTCTACCTTTTTCTACAACTAATAACATACGTTCTTGAGATTCTGATAACATCATTTCGTATGCAGTCATACCAGCTTCACGTTGTGGAACTAAATCAAGATTCATCTCAATTCCCATTCCTGCTTTTGAAGCCATCTCAGCAGATGAAGAAGTTAATCCAGCTGCTCCCATATCTTGAATTCCAACAAGTGCATCATTTTGAACAACTTCTAAACAAGCTTCAAGTAATAACTTCTCCATGAATGGATCGCCTACTTGAACCGCTGGGCGTTTCTCATCTGATGCATCAGATAGTTCTTCAGAAGCAAATGTTGCGCCATGAATACCATCACGACCAGTTGAAGCACCGACATACATAACTGTATTTCCAGCACCGTGCGCTTGACCTTTTTTAATATCTTTATGATTGATTAAACCAACACACATTGCATTTACTAAAGGATTACCTTCATAACATGGATCGAAGTTTACTTCTCCACCAACTGTTGGAATACCAATACAGTTTCCATATCCAGCAATACCTGCAACAACTTCTTCAAATAAATATTTAACTCTAGGAGTTTCTAGTTCACCGAATCGTAAAGAATTTAGAAGAGCAACAGGACGTGCTCCCATTGAAAATACGTCACGAATAATTCCACCTACACCAGTAGCAGCACCTTGGTATGGTTCAATTGCAGAAGGGTGATTATGGCTTTCGATTTTAAAAACTACAGCTTGCTCGTCACCAATATCAACGATCCCTGCTCCTTCACCTGGTCCTTGTAAAACATGCTCGCCGCTTATTGGGAATTTACGTAATAAAGGCTTTGAGTTTTTATAACTACAATGTTCTGACCACATTACTGAGAATAATCCAAGCTCTGTATAGTTCGGATTGCGACCAATAATTGATTTAATTAATTGAAACTCTTCATCAGTTAAGCCCATAGTGGCATAAATTCTATCATTTTCAATTTGCATTGGATTTGGCTCAAGAAGTAACGACATGATTTTCCCTCCAGTTTCTTACAATCGAACGAAATAGTTGAAGTCCGTCTGCTGAGCCTAATAATGCATCAACTGCACGCTCAGGGTGTGGCATCATTCCTAGTACATTTCCTTTTTCATTTACAATTCCTGCGATATCATCTAAGCTACCATTCGGATTATTTTGATAACGGAAAACTATCTGATTATTAGCTTTTAGAGATTCATAAGTTTCTTGATCACAATAGTAATTTCCTTCACCATGAGCGATTGGTACTGTAATTACTTGACCTTTTTCATAACCAGTTGTAAACATTGACTCATTGTTTTCAACAACTAGCTCAACCTGTTTACACATAAACTTTAATTTCTCATTACGTCTAAGTGTACCTGGTAATAGTCCTGCTTCAGTTAGAATTTGGAATCCATTACATACGCCAAATACTGGTTTACCTTCAGCAGCAGCTTTCTTTACGGCATCCATCACGTTTGCAAAGCCTGCAATTGCACCAGAGCGTAAGTAATCACCATATGAGAAACCACCTGGCAATAAAATACCATCAAATTCATCTAAATTCGTTGAATCATGCCATACGTATTCTACTTCTTCGCCTAACTCATCTTTGATTGCATGATACATATCAACATCACAATTTGAGCCCGGGAACACAATTACTGCAAACTTCACTGTGCGACTACCTCCTCTACCTCATAACGGTAATCTTCAATTACGATGTTTGCTAATAATTTTTCACACATTTCTTTTACAGTAGTATCTAAATCTGCAACATTTTTATCAATCAATAATTCCATATATTTACCGATACGAACATCTTGAACTTCGCTAAAATTCATGCTATGAAGTGCGTTTTTAACTGCATTTCCTTGTGGATCTAAAACACTTTCTCTTAATGTAACGAATACTCTTACTTTGAACATGATAATCCCCCTAAGCGTTTTAAAATTTCTTCGTATCCATCTGTTAAGTTACCTAAATCTCTACGGAATACATCTTTATCAAATTTTGCGTTTGTATCTTTATCCCATAATCGGCAAGTATCTGGTGAAATCTCATCTGCTAACAAAATTGTTCCATCATTTAATTTGCCAAACTCTAATTTAAAATCGACTAATCGAACACTGCATTCATTAAACTGTTCTACTAGTACATCATTAACACGGAGAGCAATTTCTTTAATTGTTTCAAGATCTTCAGTTGTTGCAAGTTTAAGTGCAGCAATATGATCTTCATTAATAATCGGATCACCTAAATCGTCACGTTTGTAGTAAAACTCGATGATTGGCTTTTCTAATTTAACACCTTCATCTAATCCCATACGCTTCGACAAGCTTCCAGCAACGATATTTCTAACAACTACTTCAATTGGTACAATTGTTACTCGTTTTACAAGTTGTTCAAGTTCAGATGTTTTTTCTACGAAATGAGATGCAATCCCTGCTTCCTTTAACTTTGAAAAGAGTAAACTAGTAATTGCATTATTCAAGCGACCTTTACCGGCAATTTCTGCTTTCTTTTCACCGTTAAATGCAGTTGCTGAATCTTTGTACTCAACTCTTACAATCTCAGGATTTTCAGTTGAGAAAATCCTCTTTGCTTTTCCCTCATACAACATTACTTGCTCTGCCATGCTAACAATGCCTCCCATATCCTCATTTAAACACCCAATAGAATTTATGCTTTATCTGATATTTGAATTGTTTGGCTAAGAAACTTTTTCTATATACTTAGCCAAACAATTTTTCTAATTAATTTAATCCTAAGCGTTCAAAAATTGTATCGACTTGACTTAAGTGGTAACTATAGTCAAAGCAATCATTAATTTCTTCTTGAGATAATAAAGAAGTAATTTTATCCTCTGCTTCAACAAGCTCTTTAAACTGTACTTGAGTTTCCCAAGCTTCCATTGCTTTTGGTTGAACAGTATCATAAGCCTCTTCACGTGACATACCTTTTTCAATAAGTGCAAGTAGTACACGTTGAGAATAAATTAATCCGTAAGTTCGATCCATGTTACGTTTCATATTCTCAGGGAATACTGTAAGGTTTTTAACGATATTTCCAAAACGATTTAACATGTAATTTAAAAGGATTGTTGCATCTGGTAAGATAATTCTTTCAGCTGATGAATGTGAAATATCTCTTTCATGCCAAAGTGATACATTTTCATAAGCCGTAACCATATGACCTCTGATTACTCGCGCTAAACCTGTCATATTTTCAGATCCAATTGGATTACGTTTATGTGGCATTGCAGAAGAACCTTTTTGACCTTTTGCAAAGAATTCTTCAACTTCACGAGTTTCACTTTTTTGTAATCCGCGTACTTCAGTTGCAAATTTTTCAATTGAAGTTGCAATTAACGATAATGTTGCCATGTAGTGCGCATGACGATCACGTTGTAATGTTTGAGTTGAAATTGGTGCAGCTTGAATTCCTAATTTTTCACACACATATTCTTCAACAAATGGAGGAATATTTGCATATGTTCCAACAGCGCCTGAGATTTTACCAACACGAACTGATTCAATCGCACTTTTAAATCGATCTAAGTTACGTTTCATTTCTTCAGTCCATAATGCTAGCTTTAATCCAAATGTAGTTGGTTCTGCATGTACACCGTGAGTACGACCCATCATAACTGTGTATTTATGTTCTTTCGCTTTTGTTTCAAGGATTCCAATAAAATTCTCTAAATCTTTTAATAGGATATCATTTGCTTGGCGTAGTAAGTAAGAAAGTGCTGTGTCTACTACGTCAGTTGATGTTAAACCATAATGTACCCATTTACGTTCGTCGCCTAATGTTTCAGAAACTGCACGAGTAAATGCAACTACGTCGTGGCGTGTTTCTTTTTCAATTTCATAAATTCGGTTTATATCGAAAGAAGCTTTTTCGCGTAACACTTTTACGTCTTCTTTAGGAATATCTCCTAATTCAGCCCATGCTTCACATGCTAAGATTTCAACTTCTAACCAAGCTTTAAATTTGTTTTCTTCTGTCCAAATTGCTGCCATTTCTGGGCGTGAATAACGTTCAATCATATTTTTACCTCCATCGGGCTTTGTTCCCAAATCCCTAGCTCTTTTACTTTTTGCATCGCTTCTTCTGTTGATGCTGCCATTATATTAATATGTCCCATTTTACGGCCTTTTTTGCTTTCTTCTTTACCATAAAGATGGACATTTAATGTACTATCATTTTGCATTACATTCAAGACTTCTTCAACATGTTCACCTAATATATTGACCATTACTACAGGCTTCAGTAATTCTGTATTGCCTAATGGTAAATTACAAACCGCTCGAATATGCTGTTTAAACTGTGAAGTTTCTACTGCTTCCATTGTATAGTGTCCAGTATTATGTGGACGCGGAGCTAATTCATTAATATAAACCTGCTCATCTTCCGTTACAAATAACTCAATTGCTAAAACACCTACAAGATGAAATGAACTCGCAATCTTTTTTGCATAGTTTTCAGCTGTTTCGATTACGAATTTCGAAGTATTTGCTGGTACAGATGAAGTATGCAGAATCTGATTAATGTGTACATTCTCTGCTATTGGAAACGTACTTACCTCTCCATTACGATTTCTTGCGACAATTATTGACAATTCTTTTTCAAAAGGAACCCATCCTTCAAGAATACATTGCTGTTTTTTAACAAGTTCTAATCCATCAGCAAAGTCTTCTTCGGATTTTAAAACTACTTGCCCTTTTCCATCATAGCCGCCTGTCGTCGTTTTCAATACCGCTGGTAACCCGATTGCAGTTACTGCTTTTGAAAATTGCTCCACGTTTTCTACTAGACGAAATGGGGCAACCTTTATACCTAAATTTTGAATTGCCGTTTTCTCAGTTAATCGATTTCTTGTTAGCTTTAGTAGCTCACTGCCTTGAGGTAAATATGAATGCTCATCTAAATACTCAAGTGCATTTACATCTATATTTTCAAATTCATATGTTATAACATCACTTACTTCCGCAAGCTGTTTAATTGCTTCAATATCGGAATACTCAGCCGTAATTTCTATATCAGATACTTGCCCACAAGGTGAGTTTGGAGTTGGATCTAAAACAGCTATCTTATAGCCCATTTCTTTCGCTGAAAGCGCCATCATTCTTCCAAGTTGCCCTCCACCGATAATCCCTATTGTTTGTCCTGGTAGAATTACTTTACTATTCATAGCGAATCACTGCTTTCTAATACTTGTTTTGTAGTGTTTTCACGACGAGTTTCTAATGCTAAATAAACTTCTTGATCTTGGATACTTAATATTTGAGCTGCAAGTAAACCTGCGTTCGTTGCGCCTGCTTTACCAATCGCAACAGTTGCAACAGGCACTCCACCTGGCATTTGCACAATCGATAATAATGAATCTAAACCATTTAAAGCTTTTGATTGTACTGGTACACCGATTACTGGAAGTGTTGTTTTTGCTGCTACCATTCCTGGTAAATGTGCAGCTCCACCAGCACCAGCTATGATTACTTTAATACCGCGTTCTCTAGCTGCCTCTGCATATTCAAACATTAAATCTGGCGTACGATGTGCCGAAACAACCCTTTTCTCATAGCTAATATTTAGCTCTTCTAACACATCACAAGCATTTTTCATTGTTTCCCAATCACTTGTACTCCCCATAATGACACCAACTACCGGTTTCATCTGCTTTCCCCCAAGTTAATTCGCTATTTTTTATATAAATTTTCAACAAAAAACGCCTAAATAGTACTATCCCCTCTATGTCGAGAAAGATAATCTACTTAGGCGTATACTAGTCTAACGTACACGTGTGATTAACTTCCCCTCATAGTCCAGTAATTTAAGGTTACTAGGTAGAAACTTTTGGGCCATATTCCCAAACTTATATGAGGTTTGCTAAATTTCCTATCTCTATAGTATCAATTTTTAACTCTTTTTACAATAAAATATGAATGTTTTTATAAAAAAATATTTTAATGTTCGTGTTTTACTATGTTTTTAACATTTTATGATGTCTAGTTTAATTAAATTACTGATAGCAACTGTTATTTTTTTATTTCTTATTCGGATTTCTAGTTACCAAAAGAATCATGTAGTACTTTTTTCGTTTAGTAAAAATAAAATAAGCTATCTATCCCTATAATAAATGGGAAAGATAGCTTTTTCAATTATTGACTTTTACTGAAGAACTGTTACTTTCGTCGGAGTTGATGTTACTGTAAACCCATCTTTCGTTACAACATCAGCAGAAATATAATATGTTCCGCTTGGCAAATCTGCTTTTGGGTACCATTTTGTATGAACTTCTTTTTCGTTTTTAAACTCGAATGTATCTACTACATTTCCATTAGCGTCTTTCACATTAAAATTCCAATCTACTCTGTTTTGAGCAAAGAAGTCGACTGAAGCCACTCTATTCTTGTTAATATTTGTTGTCGGATATACACTTCTGTTCGAAAGTACCATCCATTCACTCATATATTTCGCACTTTGATCTCCCCATACAGCATAAGAGTGATTAAATGCGTTGTCAGCTCCACCAATCACAATACTTTTTGGTTCGATATTTACTAGTAAAGTTTGTGCAGCCCCCGGTGTATAATAGTTTCCGTTAACCCAAACAACAGAAGCTATATATCCACTTTCATTATCGGTACCTTTCCAAGATATTTCGTATTTTCCATCTTTTGGAGTTACCCGAATATCTGTGACTTTAGGAAGTATTGAATCAACCTTTACCGGCATTTTTACTTCCTGTGGTTTAGCTCCTGGATAGTCTAATGTGGTACGGATAACATATTTATAATCTCCGTCAGGAACAACTTGACCAGACGCATCTGTCATATTCCAAGCATAAAGTTCATTATAGCTTGTATCACCGTATGACATAATATTCTTTCTGAATTTATATGGAGCACCATTAAATTCACTAAAATCTCCTAAATATTTCACTATTTTGCCTTTTTGATTTTCGATATACATTTCGGTTTTTGCTAAATTTCGCAAAGCTGTAAATGAAGAATAAATTCCACCTAAATGGTAGTTTGGAGAAATAGCAATTTTACTAAGATCAAATGTACCAGTCGATGAGTTATACCCTTTTGGATAGCGTTCAGAAGTTCCATCCCAAAGTGCTGTGTAACCTAAAAACGCATCCTTTTCCCACGCTGGTGGATCGATATTTCTTGGTTCATCCCATTTTCCATTGAAGCCCATGTACGGAATCGATAAAGGTACTGCTTTAGTTTGATCCTTTGGAATTAGGCGAACAAATCCTTCAACGAATGCATTCTTTCTTAATGTTCTAGGGAAACGAATCTCGACGTTTAGATTTTTCTCTTTTCCGGGTTTAATTTTTATTTTCCCGCCTTCTGTCCCAGTTAACTTTTCTCCATTTACATAGATAGAAGCACCTTCGATTCGTTTACTACTTAAAGTTAAATAATCCTTTGAATCTAAAGCTCCATCACTATCTAAGTCAAACTGCTTTGTTTTTGTTTCATCTGTTAAGAGGTCTACATTAACAGAGTATTCGTATTCTACTTTTGGATTTTTCGATTCTAGAGATTCTACATTTAAATTAAAGATCGCTCGATCGTTTTTAATTTCTTTTAATGCTACTGCTCCCGCTTGCTCTAGTGGTGTGTCTTTTCTTGTCACAATTACTGGTGTTTTAATTGCATTTTGAATTTGCATCACCCCCGACCCCTGTACTCGTGGTGAATAAGGAACTTCCCCGTTTGTTTTTGGATCCATTACAATACTGGATGTGTTCATTAATGCAATTTTGGCTTTTAATGCTGAATCTTCAGAATGTTGCAATCCCTTTTCATATAGTGACTGTAGCACTAATGCTGAACCACCTGCGACATGAGGGGTTGCCATTGATGTACCACTCATTACCTCATAGTCATTACCAGGTACAGTTGAATAGATGTTTCCACCAGGCGCAGAAATTTCTGGTTTAAAATCTAAAGTACTTGGTGCACCATATGAAGTAAAATCTGACATCGTATTTTTATCTGGATTATCGACCCAAATATCCCCATCTAATTTCATTTTAACAACTTGATTATTTGATAGTTTATTGATTAACTCTTGACCTACTACTTTACCTGTTGTAGCAGCTGGAATTGAAAATTCACTAAATCTTAGATACGGGTAATCAGGTAAATTATTAGGTGGGATAACAATAACAGCTTTTGCTTTATTTTTTGCAGCATTAAACTGAACAAACGAATAAGATGTATATTGATTATTCATTTTTGCTACAACGATTTTTCCTTCTACGTTTTTATTGTTAAAATCAGTTGGTTTCGAACCTTCACCAACATATACCATTTCATACTCTTGCCCAGGTGTTAAATTTTTAGAGAGCTTAAAGTTTTTTGTTGGGGCAAACATAGTTTGGTCTTGGAAAGGAAGTTTATTTCCATTAGCATCACCCAAAGTATTTAAGTGCATGTTTGAATTTTCATAAGAAGCAACTGATAAAGCAAATGGACTTACCCCCGGTGCACCTACTGTTCCAATATCAGGGTTTTCCGCATATGGTTGTGCTGCAGGCTCAAAAAATAAATTATTTTCTGTACTATAAGCTGAATTTCCTGCAGCAACCACAACTAGGGTACCTTGCTCTGTTGCTACACGAATTGCTTTTTGTACCGGGTCAAAATCTTCTCCTACAAAACCAGAATCTACACCTAAGCTCATATTAATAACGTCTGCGCCCATTGTAACTGCATGCTCAATACCTGCGATGAGGTCATCCTCATAAGCACCTCCACCTAAATCGGAGAATACTTTTTCAGCTAATAATTGAGTTCCAGGAGCGATTCCTTGAACCCCACCATTTACCTCGTCACCATTTGCAGCAACTGTACCTGCAACATGTGTACCATGTGGGCTTCCATCTCCACGAGGTATAACATCTGTATCATGATCAGCCCAATCATAGCCCGATGGAACTTTATCTGTGTACCATACATCATTTACTGATGTAGCGTCTAGTTTACTTTTAATTCCACTTTGCGTTAACTTTTCTTTTTGCTTACCCTTTTCAGTTAAAGTCATGTCCTTATGAGTATAATCGATACCAGAATCGACGATGGCTACAAGTAACCCTTCTCCTTCGTAGCCATATTGGTTCCAAACCTTTTGAGCTTGTACTAGTTCTTTACTCGTTGCCATCGTTTCATGGAATGTTCTCGCAACATTTACGTGAAGTACACCAGGAATAGCCTTAATTTCATTTAAATTCTGATATTCTGTCTCAACACTAAATCCATTAAACCCTTCAAAAAATCGTTGCTTTAATTTAGGTAAATTTGATTTAGATTTATGTTTCTTGTTGATGACATCGATTACTCTGTCCTGTTTTTCTTTTAATAAGGATCTTTTGTTCGATTTTGATGTGACAGTTGCTGTTGGTTGTTCAACCTCTACAATAAATCTAACCTTATCTGTTGGTTTATAGCTATTTTCTGGATCCTCTTTTTTAACGTCATGATAAAAGCTATTTTTATCTTTTGAACCTTTTTCCAGTAATTGCGGCACTTGGTTTTTTTCCGACTGAGATATAGATGTATTGTCTGCAAGAGCTGTATATGATGAGAAAATCAAAGAAGATATCGCTACAGTTGTCATTACTTTAAACGGTATTAACATTCTTAATTTCATAAATGCCTCTCCTTTTATAAATGTAAAATTATAGATATTTTAGCTTTAATACGATGATTAAGAGATTAGTAGTTTAAAAAATAGATTATCAATTTGATCTGACCAACTCTTATCACTATGCAAGTAAATACATACAATCTAAATGTACATTCATCATATACCGAAGTAAATTGGGGGAAATTGCCATAATTTGATGTGATATTTTTTTACAAATAAATACAAAAAAACTCATTATAAGCCATACTTAATGTTAAAAATGCTAAATAACTAATCGAAAAATAGAAAATCATGTCGGTTTTCTTTAGTTTTTCTGATTGTTTTCTATCAGTATTTGTTAAAATATAAAGAAAATTCAATTAATTAAGCGTGTATTTTCTCGAATGTCGAAGAAAAATAATTAAAAAGTACTAATACTTTCTTCCCTTAAAAATAATAAAAAAGGCGTACCGATTTGGGTGCACCTTCTTCCAATTAATATAATTTTACTGTTTAATAATACTTTCAATTTCTTCTATTAATTCAGATTGAATTTTATCAACTTTTGAAAAGTCCATTGCTCCAATATAGATTGCTTCTAATTCATCTCTGAGAACCTTAGCTTCAGCCAAGTAAGAAATTGCTTCTTTCATTTTCTCTTTATATAAATTTGTTGTTCTTTCAATTTCATCAGCATATTTCTCATCCGTACCCGGTGTTATGCATCTTTCGTACATATCAATAATCTCATCATTTTCACGATCAGGAAAATATTCATGTGGTGCTGTACTATCAAAGATTGCAATACTTTTTTCAGGAATAATTACCATGTCAAGGCTGTTTGGATCAAACCCACAATGATATATCTCTACATCAAAGCCTCTTTCTTCTCCTGCAGCTGCTATCTTCTTTAACATCGTTGATTTACCGGAACCAGCTCTACCTTTAATAAAATAACGTTTTTCAATGTCTTCTGTTAAATTTTGAACATAATCTACTGCACCACTTGGCGTTGCTGCACCTAAAAATCGATGTTTTACTTTAGAGTCTTTTTCATTATTACGATCATTACCATAGAAAAGCGCTATCAATTCATTCGTTAGTTTATTAGCTTCTACAAAATCCATATTTGAAATATAAACTTCTTCAATCCCATCATGAGCCTTTAAAGATGCTGCAAATGTGTCATAAGCTTTCTGAAACTTCTTAGAAATTTCATCATTTAGTGATAGGATTGCTTCTTTGTGTAAAGACAACTCCTTAGAGTCCCATGCAACACCTAAATTTACATATTCTTCAATAACACCCGGAGCTTTAGGTTCAATTACATGTGGGGCTGTACCATCCACTATACCTATTTGAAATTTTGGGATAATTAATCCATCAATTGAATTAGTATCTGAGGAACAATGTAAATATTCAATATCAATCCCTTTGTTTACAATCAATTCACCAATCGACTTCATTAATGTTGACTTACCAGTACCAGGACCACCTTTTAGAATGAATAGTTTATCTAAACCCTCTAAAGCTGAGTCATAGAGATTATAAAACCCTTTTGCAGTATTACCACCTGCATAATAATTGAGTATTTTTCCTCTCATCTTTTTCCCTCCATTCAATCTAAACTATGTAGATTTCTATTTAAGGGTGTTTGCCCAGCATTAATATTATTGTTTACTTTATTAATTTTTATCATTTTGAAAAGAAACATGTACCTTTTTCATTTTATTTATTATTTGTCCTTTAACTTGGCATTTTCCTATTTTATCTATTTATGGCAGCTTCTATTAAAATTATGCGAAGTAATCGCATATTTAAATATAAACAAAAAACAAAGCATCAGCTTATTAGCTGATGCTTTGTTTACCAGGCGACGTTCTAC
>NZ_NULG01000037.1 GCF_002577195.1 Bacillus sp. AFS041924 | reverse complement strand
ACCGTGGAATCGCAAATAAATAAAGAAAACTGTAAGAAAAAGTCATATTCTTTGAGGCTGTAGAACAAATTCAATACAAAAATATAAAAAACAATCAAAATCAAACTGCTAGATGCGAAAAAACAGTTCGCTTATCAAAAAAATCAATTAGTTTCGTAAAAAACTGGTTCAGTTCTATAAAAAGTGTTTCGATCGATCAACCGACAAATATTTGGATACAAACACTAAGTGTATCCTAGAACAAGCTAAATCTCATAAGCTTTAAAACTAATTAAAGTGTCGGAAATAAATTAAACGATAAAAAACCTAGCCACTTATAACGGCTAGGTTTTAAATTTAATAATCATTTTGTAAAGCGTCTCTTCCTTCTTCTCCGGTGCGGATTTTAATCGCATTTTCAATTGGGTATACAAATATTTTTCCGTCACCAGGTTTTCCTGTTTTTAAAACTCTTTTCGCTTCATCAATTACCGCTTGAAGGGGTACATCACATACAACTATTTCAACTTTAATTTTTTCATGTAAATTGATTGTTCGTTTTTTGCCTCGATAGACTTCTGTATAGCCTGATTGCATTCCACATCCTAATACGTTCGTAACGGTCATTCCTGTGATTCCTACTTTTGAAAGGGCATCCTTTAAAACATCAAATTTATCTGGCCTAGTTATGATTTCAATTTTTGTTAATTTTGTAGTCATGTTTATTCCTCCTTATATACTTGCATCGTGATAAGCTTTTTCTCCATGTATTGCTAAGTCGAGACCAAGGTTTTCTTCTTCTTGATCGACTCGAATACTGATGAAGAGGCCTATAACTTTCACGATTAAGAAGGTAATTAGTCCTGCAAAAAGGTAGGTTGCCCCGATAGCAAGTAGTTGCTTCCAAAGAAGTGAAATGTCTCCGTAAAAGAGTCCGTTTGCACCAGCACTATTTACTGATTTTGTTGCGAACAAACCGGTTGCAATGGCACCCCATGTTCCGCCAATTCCGTGACACCCGAATGCATCTAAAGCGTCGTCGTATCCGAATTTGTATTTTAAGTATGTTACTGCTAAAAAGCAGATGACGCCGCCTAAAAATCCGATTACGATCGCTGATAGAGGAGTGACGAAACCACAAGCAGGTGTAATTGCAACTAATCCAGCCACTGCGCCACTTACTCCTCCTAAAATAGTAGGTTTTTTATTTACGTACCATTCTACAAGCACCCAAGCGACTGAAGCTGCAGCGGCTGCAGTATTTGTATTAATAAAAGCAGTTAAAGCCACATCGTTTAATGTTAAAGCACTACCAACGTTAAAACCAAACCAGCCAAACCATAGTAGACCGGCACCTAATACTGTTAAAGGTAAATGATGAGGTGATGTAGAGCCGAAATCTCTTCGTCTGCCTAGTAGAAGAGCAAGGACTAAACCTGAAACGCCAGATGAAATATGGACAACTGTGCCACCAGCGAAATCTAAAGCACCTAAATTGCGAAGCCAACCATCTACGCCCCAAACCCAATGAGCTAATGGGTCGTAAACAAATGTAGTCCATAAAAGTGTAAATAATAGAAATGCTGAAAATTTCATGCGTTCAGCAAAGGCACCTGAGATAAGAGCTGGAGTTAGAATTGCGAACATTAACTGGAACATCATGAAAAGATTGTGAGGGACTGTTGCGCTGTAATGATCATTAGGAGTAAAACCAACATCCTTTAATGCTGCCCAAGAAAAATTTCCAATCAAATGATTAAAATCCGGGCCGAATGCTAAAGAATAACCAATTAATACCCATTGAATTGAAACAATGGCCATAGCAGAATAGCTATGCATTGTAGTACTTAAAACATTTTTACTTTTAACCATTCCGCCATAAAATAGTGCTAAACCTGGTGTCATGATCATGACCAAAACAGTTGAAATAAAAAGAAATACACTATCCGCTGCTTGAATTCCGTTCATCTTCATTCCCCATTTCTTTAATGTTAGATTTTATAACATTAAATGTTATATAAGTTATCATATTCAGAATATATGCAAAATTCAATAATAATTTCATAAAAATATCAAAAAAATAAATAAAAAGTTAATGTAAACGCTAACAAATATCTTTGATGTTAGAAATGCTAACATTTTGTAAATTGGTGCATAAAAATACAGACCCAAATAAATGAGTCTGTTTAAGTTTGACTTTAGTTTTACAGACTCAAATAAATGAATCTGCATCTTCTAACTGCAATATTAAAAAATCCGTTTCTAAAAGATCGATTGCTATTGATTCGGATTCGGTTGCGAACTGTTGACCATTCCAGCGATTTGTAATTCTTTTCTTCCCTAAATTTATAGGTACTGTAATAAACTGATTTTCATTGGAGTTATTTATGACGATTAAAAAATGTAGCTGATTATTCTTCCTCTCATACATTAGAATATCGTTATTGTCAGTCTGTACCCAATTGAATTCACCATCATTCTCTAAAACTGAGTATTTTTTTCGTAATGCTATCAATTTTTTTATTGCGTCAAAAATCAATAAATTATGTTGTGATTCGTCCCAGGGCATACAGCTTCTACATTCAGGGTCATTTCCACCTTGTAGTCCAACCTCATCACCGTAGTAAATACATGGAGTTCCAAAGAAGGTGAACATAAAAACATATAATAGAATCACTCTTTTTTCATTTTGGTTACATTGTGTCAATATTCTTGGTGTATCATGTGTACCTAATACATTGAATAAAGCTTTGATCACAGGTAATGGATATTGCGCGATTAAATCGTTAATGGAATGTTGAAATATAACCGTTGATATTGACTGGTAACCGAAATAAGCAAGAAGGGATTTCATTAGAGGATAATTCATGACAGAATCGAATTCATCGCCTCTTAGCCATGGCATTGCATGATGCCAAATCTCACCTACTATAAATAAATCATTTTTTATAGCTTTCATTTTTTTATTAAATAGCTTCCAAAAATAGTGATCAATTTCATTGGCTACATCTAGACGCCATCCATCGATATTAAATTCCTTGATCCAATATGAACCGATTTCGATTAAAAAATTTTGTACCTCTTTATTTTCTGTATTTAGTTTTGGCATCTCCTTTACAAACGAAAAAGTCTCATAAGCTGCATTGTGATGTTCATCTTTATAAAAGTGAAACCACTCAAAAAAAGCAGATTCCCTTCCGTGTTGTAAGGCATCTTGAAATGGTGGAAACGATGCACTCGTATGGTTAAATACAGCATCAAGCATTACTCGAATATTATTTTCATGACATTTTTCAATTAATAATTTTAAAATTTTTTCGTCTCCAAAAGTTGGATCCACTCTGAAATAATTAATCGTGTCATATTTATGATTTGAATTTGCTTCAAAAATTGGGGTTAAATAAATTCCTGTTATTCCTAAATTCTTAAGATAATCGATTTTTTGAATAACTCCTTCTAAATCCCCTCCAAAATAGCTTGAACTTGTTGGGAGAGTTGAGCCCCAAGGTATTGAATTTGTAGGGTTATTCTTTTTATTTCCACTTGCAAATCGATCGGGAAATATTTGATACCATATTGTGCCATTAACCCAATTCGGTGGCGATATTAAATTATTTTTATGTAGAAATGGTAACGTAAAACAATTTGACTGGTCAGTAGGGTTAAACTGTTCTGAAAATCCTCCTTCACCATAAAAAAGAGAATTTTGATCATTTTTTAAAAGAAATAAATATTTCATTCGTTTATTTGGAGGCATCACATTTACTTCCCAGTAATCAAATAAATCTGTAGAAAAAGCAAGATACATCGAGCGTACAGTTTCAATTTGCCAACCTGAATCATTAAATTTGAAAGGATCTCCATAATAAAAATTAACTTCTTTGCAGTCGCCTTTTTTTGTTCGCACTCTTAAACGATAGGTTTTTTTATCAATTGAAAAAGCGTATTGATCATATGGTTGATGATATATTGATTCAATTTGCATGATCCCACCCTTTATTTCAGAAAAATTTTATTTTTATAAACAGAGAGAATCTATTTTAATATAAGGAATTAGCTTGATATCTAATTTGTTAACAGTATAATTAAATAGTATGTGCAATCGCTTCCATATTTATGATTTTTAATATAACATTTGAATTTGAAGGTAATATTTTGCAAAATAGTGTAGAGAGTGAAATTTTAGTACATGCGAGTGTCTTGCAGGGGGAGAAAAGATGAGGCGATTTGGTTTTTTAATACTAGTATCTGTACTATTTTTTAGTACGCTACCAAGTATTAGTTTTGCAGAAAATAATACAACAGATCTAAAAAAAGAAATGATTTATCGTATTTTAGTCGATCGGTTTTTTAATGGTAATCCTCAGAATGATAAAAATACAGACCCGAAAGATTTAAATAAATCTCAGGGTGGTGATTTAGCTGGTATTACAACAAAATTAGATTATCTAAAGGATTTTGGATACAATGCTATTTCGATTTCTACTATTTTTGAAAATGATGAAAATTCGTATGATGGATTTTCTGTTACTAATTTTAGAAAAATCGATTCAAGGTTTGGGACAACGGAAGATCTTAAGAAATTGGTAAAAGAAGCGCATAAACGAAAAATAAAAGTTTATATTGATTTTGTTGCAAATAATACTTCACCAAATAGTGCATTGGCTAAAAAGGCAAATTGGTTTAATCCTGAAAATAGTACAAGTTCAGAAGAGAAGTGGATAAATGGATTACCAGACTTTAACCTGGAAAACAAAGAAGTAGCAAATTACTTAGTTGAAACAGCTAAGTATTGGATGAACCAAGCCGATTTTGACGGATATAATTTACAAGAAGTAAATAATGTACCTGTCTCATTTTGGGAATCCTTTAACAAAGAAATAAAAAAGAAAAATCCAAATTTCATTTTATTCGCAGACTTAAATAATTCAAGTGAAATAGATCTAGGTAAATACAAAAATTTAGATTTTGATGGTATTTATAATGTGGATTCAGTAGATGAATTGGCTAATACATTTTCTTCACAAAATCAATCGTTAACTGACATAATGAAGCGCCAAATGGATTTAAATAAACAACTAGGTTCAACTTTAATGATTAACTACTTAGATGACGAAATGACTAAGCGTTTTGTTTCAATCGCTGAAGCAAAAGGTCAATATCCGCCGTCAAGATTGAAGTTAGCACTAGCATATTTATTTACATCACCTGGTATCCCATTAACTTATTACGGGACAGAAATAGCGCTAAATGGCGGTAACATACCTGATAACCGAAAAGGGATGGATTTCCGTACAGATGAAGACTTTTCGAACTATATTGAAAAGCTGACGGAATTAAGAAGGACTTTACCGTCTCTTTCACACGGAGATTTTGAAGTGCTTTATGATTCGAAGGGTATGACTTTAATCAAGAGACACTATAATCATGAAACTACTCTTGTTGCGATAAACAATACTTCACTTGATCACAAGGTTCATTTAGATTTTAATGAAGTTAAAAAATCGAATGAATTAAGAGGAATGTTAAGTGATGATTTGGTTCGTCCGAATAAAAAAGGATTTGATATTGTCCTTAAAAGAGAATCTTCCAATGTGTATGCTGTTGCTCCAAAAACGAGCCTAAACATAGGAGTTATCATTGCAATTCCATCTATTTTTGTAGCATTTATCATCTTTTTATGGCTCGCTAGAAGACGTAGTAATAAAGTAAAATAGTGATTTGTTTAGAATACTTGAAACGGTTGATTACTGTTTCGGTATTCTAAGCATCAAGATATGATGTTTTTATCAAGAATCAATGATCTTTTAAATAGAGTATACATCTAAAGAAATAATGATAACGTTTACATCCATTCGTAAATAAGGGGAATAAAAATGACGATTACAATTAAGGATGTTGCGAAGAAAGCGAATGTAGCGCCTTCAACGGTGTCTCGAGTTATCTCGAACAGCCCAAGGATTAGTGAAAAAACAAAAAGAAAAGTTAGAAAAGTAATGGATGAACTAAATTATCATCCTAATTTAAATGCGAGGTCATTGGCTAATCGATCGACAAAATCAATTGGATTAGTGTTGCCACCTGCTTTGGATACATCATTCCATAATCCCTTTTTTGCAGAAGTAATCAGAGGTGTAACTGCGTATTCGAATCAAAAAGAATATTCACTTTACTTCATTACAGGGAACAACGAAGATGAAGTTGAGCAAACTGTGATTAAAACAATTAAAGGAAGAAGAGTCGACGGGATTATTCTGCTTTATTCTAAGGAAAATGATAAGATTATTGATTATTTGAGTGATAATAATTTTCCTTTTGTTTTAGTAGGTAAGCCATATCATTCAATTGACGATATAACATATATCGATAACGATAATTATGCAGCTGCAAGAGATGTGACTAATTATTTAATTGATCACGGACATCGAAAAATTGCATTTATTGGAGGAGAAAGTACTCTTCTTGTAACTCAAAATCGTTTGCGTGGATTCCAAGATTCAATGCAATTAAATGGACTATCGGTAAATGATGAAGAAGTTATTTTCACTGCATTCACAAGAGATGGTGGAAGAAAAGCAGTAGATCAATTATTAAAACTTAACGAGCTTCCTACAGCGATTGTAGTAACTGATGATGTATTAGCATTAGGTATTATAAGTGTTTTAAACGAATATAAAATTTCAGTTCCAAATAATATGTCTATTGTAAGCTTTAATAATGCTATATTTGCGGAGCTTGCTAATCCGCCATTAACATCTGTTGATATTAATATCTATCAATTAGGTTACGAAGCAGCTAAAAATATTATTTCGAAAATTGAAGAACCAGATGGTACTGAAAAAAGTATTATTGTTCCATATAAACTAGTTGTCCGTGGTACATGTGTAAAGAATGAAAGATTAACATTAGTAAGTGGCTAATTTTATACAATTTGAAAAAGAGGATGAAATTTTTCATCCTCTTTTTGTATATGTATTCGTTTATCGGTAATTCAAAAATTGAACGTCGATTGATAGATCTGCAGCTTTTACAGCAGCGATAATTGATTGTAAATCATCTCTACTTTTTGCAGTTACACGAATCTGGTCATCTTGAATTTGTGACTTTACTTTTAGGCCGCTATTTTTAATAATTGTATTGATTTTTTTGGCATTATCTTTATCAATACCTTGAACTAATTTAGCTCTTTGTCTTACAGTTCCACCCGAAGCACCTTCAACTTTACTGTAATCAAGGTTTTTAATAGGAACATTACGCTTTATTAATTTACTAATTAAAACGTCTTTTAATTGCTCTAATTTATAATCGTCATCAGAAATTAAAACTAGTTCTTCTTTTTCTAATGAAATTGAGCTTTTACTTCCTTTGAAATCATAGCGAGTTGCGATTTCTTTTGTAGCAAGCTGAATCGCATTTGAGACTTCTGGTAAGTCTACTTTTGAAACAATATCAAATGAACTTTCCTTTGACATAGATAGAATCCCTCCAATTCGTTAATACTTGTATTATAGTGTATGATAGACGAAGTAACAAACTTTCAATATGCATGATATAATAATTTTTAGTTTGGAAATATAGAGAGGATGTAACAAAGAATGAGTTTACAAGCAGGAGAGATTGTAACTTTAGTTTGCAGTCGAGAAACAGATATTGGGTATATGCTTGTCCAAGATCAAGAAGAAGTATTTTTACATATTAATGAGGCATCAGGTGAAATTGAAATAGATCAAGAAGTAACAGTATTCTTATACCATGATTCAAAAGGTAGACTATCTGCAACGATGGAAATGCCCTTCATTACGACAGAAGGATATGGTTTTGCAAAAGTAGTAGATAAGCTTGATGGAGTCGGTGTTTTTGTTAACATTGGTATTTCAAAAGATATCCTTTTAGAAAAAGGAGACCTTCCACCTCTTCAAGAAGTATGGCCAAATGAGGGTGATGAAATTTTTTGTACGTTAAAGCAAACTAACAAAGGCAGATTATTAATTAAACTTGCTACTGAACCAGTAATGAAAGAGTTTTCAGTTCCGGCTGATTCGAATATGCTGAACAAAAATGTTTCAGGCATCATTTATCGCACTTTAAGAGTAGGTTCATATATTTTAACTGATGAGCGATTCATCGGTTTTATCCATGAATCTCAGAGAAAAACTGAACCTCGAATTGGCGAACGAGTAAGTGGACGTATTATTGATGTAAAAGATGATGGCAGTATTAATGTATCGCTTTTACCAAGAGTACATGAAGGATTAGATCAAGAAGCTAATGAAGTTTATGAATACATGATGAGTCGTGGCGGAGCGATGCCTTATTGGGACAAAAGTGACGCAGAGGATATTAGAGCAAGATTTAATCTTAGTAAGGCTGCATTTAAACGAGCGATGGGTAGATTATTAAAGGAAAACAAAATCTATCAAGAAGACGGTTGGACATACGCAAAAGAATTGTTTGAGAAGAAAGAGCAATAACTAAGATTTAAACCACTTCAATAATAAGAGAAGTGGTTTTTTTTGTATAAAAACATACGAATAGTTTGTGAACATCGCTTGAAAATTAGTGAAAGTGGCTTAATTAATGGGGAAGGTGGCTTAATATAGGGTGAAAGTGGCTTAATTAACAGCAAGAGCGGCTTCATTAATAGTAAGGTGACTTAATTAACAGAGGAAGTAGATTAAAGTCATTAAAAAGTTGCTCATAAATTGGGTTAATCTATCAAATTCAGAATGGATTGTAATTTTGTAAAATTAATTTTTTAAAATGAAATGTTTTAGGGTGTTGAAATATAAAACGGTCAAGAGTGTAAATGTATATTAAGCGGACATTCTTGATGATATATTAAAGAATTTTAGTGTTAAGCTGTTTGAATAATATTCTAATACCGACAATCTCAGTAATTTTTTTATTGCTTTTACAAAAGTTAAAATATTAACAGGCTTATTTTTAGAAAATCAAATTGAGATTATTAGTAAGTTGCTTTTCGATCTTCATTGAAGTCCAAACGGATTAACAATTGTACTTATTTGCTTGAATAAGTTGATTGGAACGAAAGGATGCTCGACTCCTATGGGAAATGCGGGAAGGCTAAAGACCCCACAGGTGCGCTAAAGGAGGCTAAAGAATCTCGCCCCATGGAAAGCGAGCATTCTGTAGTGGAAATCAACACCGTACATCTTCCTTTCATTGAAAAATAGTTGATTAATTGAGAAACCACTTCTTTAATGAAGTGGTTTTTGCTATTTTTTTACAATTTACAGGCATACTAAGTTTATGAATGATTAGGAGGCACTTGTAGGTGAACGAAAAAAGAGAATTATTTATAAAAGTATTAGTTGTCATTTTTGGTGCATTAATGAATGCATTTGCGATGAATTGTTTTTTAATTCCTGTAAGTGTTTATTCTAGTGGCTTTTCAGGGTTAGCTCAGTTACTTACAAATTTATTGAATGATTTTACACCTTTTTCAGCTTCAACGGGTATCTTGCTTGCAATACTTAATATTCCAGTGATCATATTAGCTTGGAAAAAAATTGGTCCATCTTTTACTTATTTTACGATTTTAAGTGTTGGGATTACGACTTTATTTTTAGAGTTAATCCCAATTACACCGCTATTTTCAAAAGATATTTTACTTAACTCAGTCTTTGGTGGATTAATCGTTGCTGTAGGAATTGGATATACATTAAAATACGGTGCCTCAACAGGTGGATTGGACATTGTTGCCTTAGTTTTATCTCGTTCGAAGGGTAAACCGGTTGGAACTTATTTTTTTCTTTTTAATGCATTAATTATATTAACTGCGGGCTATATTTATGGGATGGAAAAAGCGCTTTATACACTGATTAACTTATATGTAACTTCTAGGTTTATAGATGCGATTCATACTAGTCATATTAAGGTGACTGCCTTTATTGTTACGACTAAGGGTGATGAATTACGTAAAGTGATTCATTCTAAACTAGTTCGTGGAATTACAGCGATTAACGCAAAAGGCGCTTTTACAAATCAAGATAAACAAATTTTAATGATGGTTTTATCACGTTATGAACTATATCATCTTTCAAAGGTCATTAAATCAGTCGATGAAAAGGCGTTTACAAATATCGTCCAAACAATTGATGTTTTTGGGGAGTTTAGGAAATTTTAATATCTTATAAGTACTCAGAAAAAAAAACTGTCCAACCATTGGAAAAGTTGGACAGTTCTATTTTTATTATTGAAAAGGCTCCCACGTTAATAAATTATCTAATCTAACCTTAACAAATTTGAAAAAAGTTAGATGTTTTATTTAGTAACAAAAATATAATATATGGTTTTTAATAGGGAACTAGATTACCAGGTTCCACTCAATAAAAGTGCCAGTATTATTGCTGATAATATTTTATAAAAGAGAGAGAACTCGTTTTTATTAAATATGTAACTAACACTTTCGATTGTTAAAGCAGTAGTGAATGAAGTTAATAGAATGTTTAAAGTAAAATCGATGTTAATTAAGTGTTTTATTGTACTCAATAAAAAGCTCCATAAAATAGCTATAAATAAAACTTTAATAAAATCGCCTAATTCAAATTCATTCGATATATTTTGTGGCGCTACAGAATCGTGATTGATAAGTTTAAGATTCTTAAGAGTGTTTTTTAGGTATAACGCACCAGTTATTAAAACAACCACACCACATAGTAGATTAGTGATAATTGCAATTTGTAACAATAATATTACTCCTCTCTATTTTTCACATGCTGCCCACACGCCAGTAGCACCAGTTATTTCCCCGGCTAAACCAACCAAGGCAGTTCCTCCAATACGAAGTCTTTCTTCCCATGTGGACGCTCTTAATAGTAAACTAGCAGCTTCAGTAAAACCACCTAATGCACTTATGTACTTTTTTATTTTTAATAGTTTAGAAGCTGCAATTAGGTTAGAACCTACAAAAAGAGCTAAAGCTCCTGAACATTTAGCTATACGTACCCAGTCTGGATCTGCAATAACTGGAAAAGCTGTGTCCTCATTAAACCCAATGGTCTGAATTAATGTATTTCCTTTCACTGAAAAATGAGTTGGGATTGGATTTCCATTTGCATCTTTAGCCCATGCAGGAATAGTATCATAGAAGATAAATAGTTAGGTTTATAAAATGCATTTTACGCTAAAATTTGGTATATTTCGCTATTTTTTGCTTATGCGTTACTATTTTTTATGATTTATATCTCATTAATAGATAAATTAATAACTAGAAATACATTACTATTTTACTATTGTTTTATTGGATAGTATTAAATAAGTTTTGACGATTCAAGACATGTTGTTAGTTAAATCATAATAAAGTAGAAAATATAGTGAGTAAGGGTTACTTTGATATTTGTAGGAATTAAGTAGAAGGCAGAATAGAATAAGAGAGGTTTGTATTTTATTGGTTATGAATATAATGCGGAAGCAAGTTTCACGTTATCTAAAAATGGTAAATATATATGGGAAACTAATTCGGATATTGCAAATGACTAATGACTAAACATTTTTAAAGGCGATAAAAGAACCATCAAAACATTGATACATTGGTGTTTTGATGGTTCTTTTTGATTCATATAAAAATTGATTAAATATTAATAATAATAAGGCTTTTTCCAGTTTGCAAAGTTCTTATTGTCTTTCAGAAAGAATTAAATATACTTAAACTATTGGATGAAATTCTACATGGAAATTGATGTTTTTTGGTTCATTTAAATCGATAAAAAAATTAGGAAAATTAAAGATGATCGACACTTTTAGAAAAAGATTTCTTACCAGCTTGTGCATTTTTTCTTTCTTGTGCATGTTTCTTTTCTCTTATAGCGTTATTATCTTTTGCTTTTTTGTCATTATCACTAGTAGGCATATTTAAGCTCCTTTATAAAAATGATAATGTTAGGTTTGCCTATATCACTTTAATTATGTATGATTGTTCGTTTTTGGCTCTGTTAAACAAGGAAGATGTTTTTTGCAGAGGCCAACTTTTTAATATAGAGAGAAGATTTATTTTTTTGAGGAGGAAGCAGAGTTGGTGGAAAGAAATAAAGAGCTTTTAATTAAGCTGGTTGTAGTAATGATTGGTGGTTTTCTAAATGCGTTTGCAATGAACTGTTTTTTAATCCCTGCTAATGTTTATTCAAGTGGCTTTGCAGGTCTAGCGCAGTTACTTTCAAATATTATTACTGACTTCACTCCGTTTACAGCAACAACGGGGATTCTATTAGCGTTGTTAAATATTCCAGTTATCGTACTGGCATGGAAAAAAGTTGGTCGTTCTTTTACGTATTTTAGTTTCTTTAGTGTAGGAGTAATGACGATTTTTTTGGAAATCTTACCTGTTAAACCTATTTTTTCTGATGATATTCTGCTAAATGCAGTTTTTGGTGGGTTAATTGCAGCGGTCGGTATTGGAATGACATTGAAATTTGGTGGATCTACAGGTGGATTAGATATAATTGCCTTAGTTCTTTCAAAATCAAAAGGGAAACCAGTTGGAACATATTTCTTCTTATTTAATGCTATTATTATCATTACAGCAGGCCAGCTTTATGGAATGGAAAAAGCTCTCTATACTTTAATCAATTTATATGTTACTACTCGTGTGATAGATAGTGTTCATACAAGCCATGTTAAGTTAACAGCAATGATTGTTACAACAAAAGGTGAAGAGTTAAGAAAAGAAATTCATGCAAAACTTGTGCGAGGAATTACGCAAATGAATGCTACTGGCGCATTTACTAAACAAGATAAAGATATACTAATGATTGTTTTATCTCGTTACGAGTTATACGATCTAGAAAGAATCATTAAACGAGTAGATCCACAAGCTTTTACGAATGTTGTACAAACTGTTGATGTATTAGGGGAATTTAGAAAGATTTAAAAAATATATTTAATAACTTATGACTAGCAGTAAGACTCGCTAGTCATTTTTTTTCTCTCTTGGAAAAAGTTTTACTTAAGCCTTTTTCAATAGAGGTGTGACGATAATTGTATAAATCATTCAATAGTTTGAGGTAAATTCTTAGTCGGTTAAGATCAATAAGAATGATTGTAAAATTGTATGCGTCATTTTAGTCTCTTTCAAATATAATTTCTATTCTAATTTTTTTGGAAATTTTATGATCTATTCATGTTTTGTCACAAAAAGTAATGTTTGTGCGTTAATAATTCACTGAATTGTTAAAGTAATTTTTCAGTTTTTTGGTATAATTTAGAATAAGGCTACTAAAAAGGTGGAGATTATTTTGAAAAAGGGAGCAATTCTCTTATTAGCAAGTTCGCTACTTCTTTCTGGTTGTGGTGCAAATAGCAAAAAGGAATTAAAACCAACACCAAGTACAAAACAAACAGTAGGACAAAGTAATGATATTGAAGTAGAGAAGCTATCTCCAAGTCTAGAGGTCACAGAAGTGAATGGACTTGTAACGATGAAATATTCAATCCGTAATAATAATAAAATACCTGCGAATTTCACATTTTCTTCATCTCAAATCGTTGATTATACAATTAAAGATGAGAGTGGACAGGTAGTATATCAATCTTCAAAGGATATGGTATATGCGCAAGTTATTACAAACGTAACAATCCCAGAAGATCAAGTACAAGTTTGGCAAGAACAAGTTAACTTTGTTAATAAAAAACTTCCCTATGGTAATTATGAAGTTACAGCAAATATCGTTGCATCAAAGGTTAATGAGAAGAATCTAACTGGAGAAATTACACCTGTTACACAATCATTTTCTTATCAAAAACTTTCTTCAGTAAATGAAAATGGTTCGAAGATTATAGTAAGTGGTGAAAATGGGCAATACAAAATTAAAGGAACTTATTTATCGGAACAAGATACGATTTATTATTCAGTTGAAGACGGACATAATACTTTAATTGCTGAAACAGCTCTACCTATTAAGATTAGAACTGGTTCAATCAATTTGTTAGATTTCAATATCGATATTCCTAAAGAAAGTCTACCGACAAATGGGACTGTAACGCTGTATATTTACGAAAAAAATAAAGATAATCAAGTTTTAAAATCAATGAATGTTACATTACAACAAATTAAATAAAGAACAACCATAGGATAATTCCTATGGTTATTTTTTGTTTTCAAAGCTTTAATTAAGAGTTAAAGCTTTGTCTATTATTAGCTTTTCGCTCTTCAGCTTCAGCTAATGTAAAATGATAAGGGAACTTTTCAGAGTATTTTGTAACAGAATCAGAACTTTGTTGAATAAAGCGCTTAGACTTATTACTTTTGCCCATCATGATTCCCTCCTAAATAGGAAAGCTTTTTTGTAGTTGACTTCTTTAAAGAACTTCCAAATAGTAATTGATCAATATCAAAAAGTGGATAATCCTCTTGGTGAAGTCCTTAATAGAATGCACAAATCACAAATTGTTATGACTGGTTATTATTACTGATACTGTAATTATTTACATCATTGTGATTATAAGTTAAAAAAATCTTCCAAGAAAATAGCAATTCCATCGTTTTGATTAGATAATGTAGTGTGGTTAGCTATATTTTTTAATTGTTCAATTGCATTTGCCATTGCTACTCCATGTCCAGCATATTCAATCATTTCTAAATCGTTATCCTCATCTCCAAAAGCAATTATGTTTTTCCGAGGAATATTATAATGAGATGCTACTTTTTGTAATCCAATAGCTTTGTTCATGCCTGCTTTAACAATTTCGATAATGTGGTGGGGTGCTGCCCAACGACGGTGATCAATTACTTCAGCATGGACATTAGATAAATGTTTACGAATACTTGAAACATGAGCTTCATCACTATCAATTAAAAGACATGTAGGAGCATGAGTAAGATTTTTAACTAAATCCCCATGAATAATATCTTCTTTTAAGTAATGGAAAAGAGGGAGTATTTCTTCCTCATGTTTATCAGCATATACGTCGTCCATTACTTCTGCGTACATATTTTTCAATTCATACTCTCTACATGAACTAATTACTTCTTTTGCAACCTCTAAAGGTAAAGATTCATGAAAAACTCCCCATGAATCATCTAGAGGGTGATGAACATAAGCACCATTAAAGTTTACAATAGGAGTTGTAAGTTTTAATTGATCATAATACATTTTACTAGCTCTATAAGGTCTGCCGGTTGAAATGCATACTTCGTGACCTTGATACTTTAACTGTTGAATCACTTTTAAAGTGCGATCAGAAATTGTTTTTTCATCCGTTAATAAGGTGCCGTCTAAATCTAGTGCAATTAAGTGTTTTGTTTTCATATTCATCACCTTTTATTTTTTAATGTTATCTTTATGTTAATCTTTTTAAGAAAAAATATTATTGGGTAATAAACCAATAATTACTAATGATACCATCTTTTTTAAAGAAAAAACTTTTATTTTAGAGGAACAATAAGAACCTAAGATAGAAGGAGGAATGGATTATGGGTCAAGCACATCAATTTCGACCAGGCGATAAAGCACCGAATAATGGAGTATACGTAGAAATAGGTGAAACAGGAAGTAACGTAACGCGACCAAAACAAATTAAACTTCAAGCTGGAGAAGAGTTTCCAGAAACGCAAAACCATAATAGAAAATGGACATATAAATCAAAGTTTAAATAATTAAAAATTAACTTAGTGAAGCATCATTGAAAACTAGAGGAGATACTTGAGATTTTCAATAGAGAGAAATAAAAAAAGCGCTTTCGATTATCCGATCGATGGCGCTTTTTTTCGTTTACAATATACAAAATATTGAATTGACTTTATCAAAATTTTAGTATTTTATAAATGATCTATATCCTTAAATGGTGTCATATGTATGTACCAGGTTGAACGTTTTTGGGTGCTACAACATATGTTATATATAGATTTTAGTGGTGTTTTGCAACAGGTTCATTAGGAATTATAGCTTCACTAAGAACTGAAATCGCTACAGATAATACTACAGCCATAATTGAAGCAGTAGTGAAATTATATACACCGCCAGTCATTGAACTTAAAACGTAAGCTCCCATTTGGCATAAAATAAAGCTCCAGAACAATGTCATAATAAAACGCACTTTAATCACTCCTATCTAGTTGGTTCTTATCATATTATATACCTAGAAAATTGATAATTGAAGTTATAATTAAAAAGTTTTAATTAAAAAAAGAAACTTATGGATTTTTTCATACCTATTTTATATTTCCCTAAAAATACTACATTAATAATAAGGTGATAAGAATGCCTGTGACTGAGAGATTTTTTAAACAAGAAGACCAATATGCAGTTATTCATCTACCTATTAGACCGAATGGTTTCGGAGTTCTCTATGTCGGTGGGAATACACATTATGTAGATAATGATCATAGTTGCTTATTGCAGCATTTTGATAAAAGAAAACTACTATCAACTTTAACAGATGAAGGGTACACAGTATTCACTTCAAATTTATATGGGAAAAATTGGGGTTCTGATGATGCTGTTGAACTAGCAGAAAGCTTATATCATTCAGTTATTAGAAAAGAAATATTGAATCCATCGATCCATATTATTGGGGAAGGTACTGGTGCATTAGTAGTATGTAAATTACTTGGTCAATTAAAAGGAAATGTCAGAAGTATTTCATTACTAAATCCGTCGTTAAATATAAAGAATGAATTAGATCTAGAAAGGGAAAATAAATTTTTTTATAAGAGAACAGTTCATGAAATTTTGAAAGCATATAAAACGTCAGATATATATATGGTTATAGATAGAGAATGCTTTTTTTATGAAACAATCTCACCAATTAAAATTTATACGACAACAAGAAATCATTATAGATGGAAAAGTGATATTCGACTTTTAGAAGAAGAACGAAATAAAAATAATTTACCAATCTCAATTTTGATTTCATTAGAAGAGAAAAAATATGATTGTGGAAAAAACTTAATTAGGTTTTTAAAAAAATATCAAGATGTTTTATAGTCTCAATATTTTTTTGAATTGGCTCTGTTGATATTAATTGTTGATTTTAGNNTTGAGACCCGGAGGCTTGCTTAAGGAGGCTCAGGGTCACGCCCCTATGGAAAGCGAAGTACCTGGAATGGAAAATCAACATTCTTATTTAACAGAGCTTTTGAATTAATTGCAAAAAGAAGGAGGTTAATGATGAAAAGGTGTGCGGTTATAGGGTCCAGCGGATTTATTGGATATGAGTTAGTCTGTCAGCTAATGGAATATAATGATGTTTCTGCTGTAGTAATGGAAAAAGGTAATGAAAGTGATTTAATTAGTGAAGAAAAAATCTTCTCAATTGGAAGAAATGCAAGAGTTGTCTTTTTAGATGAGGAACAATTTATAGCAGAGAATGAACAATATGATACGATTTTTATTTGTCATTATTACGACGAACTGAAATTAAAAGGCACAATTAATAATCTAGAGTTTAAAGAACATCTATTTAAAAAAATTAGCTCAAAAAGTAAGGAAATTATTATCTTATTATCTGCAAAAAATGAATTAGCGTCCATAGAAAGAAATGTTAATGACTTAAATAAAAATATGGATTGCAATATTACTTATATTGAAATTCCATCTTTGTATGGACCTTGGGAGCCATCAACTGGTTTAGTACATGAATTAATCGTTCAAGAATTAGGAAAAAGAAATACATCAATAAAAAATGTATATGGATCAAGTGAAATACTATTTGTAGAAGATGTAGGTAAAGCAATTAGAATTATTTCAGAGAAGGAATTAAAAGAAGATAAATATATTATTACTGCTAAACAAAGTATGTACTTATCAGAGCACAGTAATTTCACAGGATTACAAAATATGATGGACGGACTAAAAATCGCGCCAATGAGAAATTCTTCAGAAGCAACTCCTTTTGTAATTATTAATACAACTTCATTTGAAGATGGTATCCAAAAGCAAAAACAGCAAATTCAACAGCATTTTCATCTTTACTAATTGAGATCATATAGTTTGTGTGCTCATAATGGGTTTTAAGTGTTTTTAGAAAAAATTCTCATATAGGGTTCATGAGTAAGGAAGAGAAGTGAGAACATAAAAAAACTACCTCATATAGGGTCATGGGTAAGAAAAATAGAGAGAAGATGAAAGAAACTTACTCATAGAAGGTTCATGAGTAGAAAGAAATTGAGAAAAAGAAAAAAGCTAACTCATAGAGGGTCCATGAGTAAGGAAAATACCAGAAGATGAAAATCCCTTACTAATCCGAGATAAATAAATGAATCAAAAAAGGGAATAGTTCGTTTTGTACTATTTCCTTTTTTGTATTAGCAATGTTAAAGTATTTTGTTGATTTTTCTATTAAATTAACTGCCAGTTTTAGTTGCATAAGAAATGTTATAATAATTCAGATAATATTATTAATTTTAGATTTGAAAGGACAACAAGATCTGTGGAAGAGTTTAATTAATAAGGTCTCAGATGAACCAGTATTTAATCAACCAGCTACACAAGAACAGTTGAAAGAAATTAATGACAAATTTAATTTGGAAATTACAAACGAGTTAGTCAATCTACTAAAAGAATCAAATGGAGTTGAAACTGAATGTGCAAGATTTTGGTCTTCAAATGAAATAATTGAAGAAAATATTGAACGAAGAACGCTTGAAGTTTATAAGGATTCCTACATGTCTTTCGATAGTCTATTATTTTTTGCTGACGCTGGAAATGGTGACTTTTTCGCATTTTCAATTATTAACGGTGACATTCAAAAAGATGATATTTACGTATGGAATCATGAAGACGATAGTCGAACATGGATCGCACCATCTTTAGAAGATTTTCTTGTTTGGTGGAGTGATGGGGAAATTAGTATATAATTCATTGTTTGTAAGATTAAGGAAAGGAATAAATGCCTTGAAGAGAATTATTGTTAGTCTATTGCTTTTAACCATAATAGTAGTTGCATACGTATTTATTATAAAACAAAAACCACCAATTGAAATTGGTAGGATAGTTCCTAATGATAATAATAAAGGGCTAGCCATTGAAACTGGTAATGTCGGGTTTAGTGATATTCACCTAAAGAAAATATTGATTAATAATAAAGAAGTTCCTGAAAAAACAAAAATTCAAATTGGATATGGATTTCAAGAGTACGATAGTTCTGAACTATTTGATTTTATAAACAAAAAAAATATAAAAGTTCAATCCATGGTAATAAAACCGAATACTTCACCGAAAAATTTGAATAAGAAACTAAACCAAGGCACTGTTTCAGCTAAAGACAAAGTATACGAGTTAAGTTTGTTACATAATAAAAAAATAAATAAAATTACACTTAAATACCGTTATTTAGGAGTTTCTTTTGAACAAGTAATTCATTATAACTAACTTAGGGGTTAGATGCAAAAAGTGACAGGTCCTAAAGGTTGTCTACTTTGACAACCTCTTATTTAGTATAAAATCAACATTTTAAATTATCAGAGACTTTGTATTAAATACTATTCGCTTGAACATTCAGCACTAGTTTTGTGGTTCTTTCAATAGAGTGGTATTCTTTATAAGAAATAATCAACTTTTTTACATTGCCTGGATTTTAAAAGATAAAAATGTAGACAAAGCACATATTATTTCATAAAATTAGTACCAGGTAATAATAAGAAGACATAAAAAATAAAAAAAGTAAGGCGGGGATATTCATGAATGCTGGAATTTTAGGTATTGGCTCATACGTACCCGAAAAAAAATTAACTAATTATGATTTAGAACAAATGATGGATACTTCAGATGAGTGGATTGTTAGTCGTACAGGAATTAAAGAAAGAAGAATTGCAAGTGACGAACAAGACACTTCTGATTTAGCATATGAAGCTGCTGTAGAAGCTTTAAAAGATGCAAACGTTAAGGCAGAAGAACTTGACTTAATTTTAGTTGGAACTGTTACTCCAGATAAGTCGTTTCCATCAGTTGCATGTGTAATTCAGGAAAAACTTGGAGCGAAAAATGCTGCTGCAATGGATATTAGTGCTGCTTGTGCTGGATTTATTTATGGAGTTGTTACTGCAGCTCAGTTTGTAAATTCTGGTACATACAGTAGAATTCTTGTAATTGGAGCTGAAAAGTTAACAAAAATTGTTAACTGGGAAGATCGAAATACAGCAGTTTTATTTGGTGACGGTGCAGGTGCAGCGGTTATCGGACCAGTAAGTGAAGGTAGAGGGATTCTTTCTTATGAGTTAGGTGCGGACGGTACAGGTGGAAAACACCTTTATAAAGGTGGAGATCACTTAGTGATGAATGGACGCGAAGTTTTTAAATTTGCTGTTCGTCAAATGGGAGATTCTTGTGAAAATGTATTAAAGTTAGCAGGATTAACAAAAGAAGAAGTAGATTTCTTAATTCCTCATCAAGCGAATACACGCATTATGGATGCAGCAAGAGAAAGATTACAGCTTCCTAAAGAAAAAATGAGTGTAATTATAGATCGTCATGGTAATACTTCTTCATCTTCAATTCCGATTGCATTGGTAGAAGAGTATAAAAAAGGCAATGTTAAAGAAGACGATGTATTAGTATTAGTTGGATTTGGCGGCGGATTAACTTGGGGTGCAATTGCACTAAGATTCGGAAGATAATCAGTTGAAGGGAGATTTTTAGATATGAAAAAACGAGTTGTTATTACAGGTTTAGGTGCAGTATCACCTATTGGTAATGATATAAATACTGTATGGGAAAGTTTAATGAATGGAAAGAGCGGAATTGGCGTTCTGACTCGAAAAGATCCTGCTAATTTTCCTGTTAAAGTTGCTGGAGAAGTAAAAGACTTTGATCCAGAAAAATATATTGATAAAAAAGAAGTAAAGCGTATGGACCGTTTTACTCATTATGCAATCGCAGCTTCAAAGATGGCTATTGAAGATGCTAATTTCACGATCAATGAAGAAAATGCTCCTAAAGTCGGAGTATGGATTGGTTCTGGTATTGGTGGTATGGAAACTTATGAGGAACAGTTTAATACGTTCCAAACGAAAGGTGCACGTCGAGTAAGCCCGTTCTTTATTCCTATGCTAATCCCAGATATGGCATCTGGACAAGTATCGATTTTAACAGGTGCAAAAGGTCCAAATGGTTGTACTGTTACAGCTTGTGCTTCTGGTGCAAGTTCGATTGGTGATGCATTCAAAATTATTCAACGTGGCGATGCAGTTGCGATGATTACTGGTGGAGCAGAAGCACCAATTACGGATATGGGTCTTGCTGGTTTCTGTGCGGCTAGAGCTTTATCATTAAATCCAGATCCAGAGTCAGCATGTCGTCCATTTGACAATGCTCGTGATGGCTTTATCATCGGTGAAGGTGCTGGTATTGTATTCCTAGAAGAATTAGAACACGCATTAGCTCGTGGTGCTAAAATTTATGCTGAAATCGTTGGATATGGAACAACTGGTGATGCGCACCATATTACGGCACCAGCTCCAGGAGGAGAAGGTGGCGCGCGTGCTATGAGAATGGCACTTGATGATGCTGGATTATCAGTTGAAGATATTCACTACATTAATGCACATGGAACAAGTACAGAATTAAACGATAAATTTGAAACGATGGCGATTAAAGAAGTATTTGGTGAACATGCATATAATGTACCAATTAGTTCAACAAAATCAATGACTGGTCATATGCTTGGAGCAGCTGGTGGTATTGAAGCAATTTTTACAGCATTAACAATCCATAATAAAGTAATTGCTCCAACAATTAACCACCAAGAAACAGATAGTGAATGTGATTTAGATTATGTACCTAATGTTGCTAGACCATATAACGTAAAGGCAGCGATTTCTAATTCATTAGGATTTGGTGGACATAATGTAACGTTAGCATTTAAAGAATTCACTAAATAAGTTTAATACAATGTCTGTAAGAAGCTTAGGATTTTCCTAAGCTTTTTTTATTGGTCTTATAAAACTGTTATCTTTAAATCCTTTTTTTTTTGTAACTTACAGTATTCATTTATCATACTTTATATTAAATTGAGGTGATTAACTTGGGGTAATGCCTACTTATAAATGGGTTGAATTTATAGAAGATAAACAAATGGTAATGAAAAAACTTCTACCTTATTTTCCGAAATATAATGAAGATCACCTATATAATTATCTTCTTTCCCACGGTTTAACGAGGCTATCAGTTGAAAGTAAAGATGATATGAAACAACTAGCAAAAAAAAATATATGGAAAAACCTTTCTAGTGAATTTGAGAAATTAAAAAGAGAATTCGATGGACCTGACATACCAATTTTTATTTTACCTTGCCACAGAACGAGAAGTATGTTTAAAAATACGATTTATCTTAGGGGAGGAATAGCCCATAAAAAATGTATTTGTTTATTTTTGTCCCCTTTAGAAGGAATTTTACAACATAAAGCAGTATTATTACATGAGTATCATCATATTGTAAGATTGACAAAGTTATACAAAAACAAAAAAGTCACATTACTGGATGCAATGATTTTAGAAGGATTAGCAGAAACTGCTGTTTTAGAAAAGTACGGAGAAGCAGTACAGGCGCCTTGGACAAATCAGTATTCCTCAAAGCAATGTGAATTATATTATAAAAAATATTTAATTGATAAACTTGATATAACAAGTAATGATGATAATTTTTCAAAATACTTGTATGGTGGGAACGGAATTCCAAAATTATTGGGTTACAGTGTTGGATATGACATTGTTAAAAGTTGTACTGAGCAAACTGAATGGTCGACTGATATTCTTTTACGTACGCCAAGTAAAATGATAAAGGATAACGCAATACATTATATTTCCCTATGAATGCAAACGATTTTCGGAACATGAATATAATGTATTGCTTAATATTAAAGTAGCATCAAAGATACGAAAGATCATTGATGTTTTCATACTTTATTGACTAATTTTCATTCAGTTTGTAAAAACACTTTTTGTAATTCAGTAGAAAATGGAATAATTTAGTGAATCACTGACCATACTGAAAGTTACATACAGTTGTGAAGTGAGGGGTAGTAAATGTTGTATTTACATGATGTATGGGTCAATTGGTTTGAAGGTGAAGAAAATGGTTACAATGTCTGTCATTTTTTTGAATGGAGAAAAGATGATAGTGTTGAATTATTAGACCAAGTTCCAGTCATTAAAGTTACTCCAGAGATATATCAGTATATTGAAAATGAACTATTAGAGCTTCCTTCCGGTCTATTAACTGAAGTGTTTCAAAAGTCTTATGTAAGAAAGAATCATGAACGTATTCAACTGGATTATTGCTTCGTTGTAACTGATGGCAATGGAATTATTGCGGTTGACACAATTGGGTATAATATTCCAATTCGAAAAAGTCGTCTGATTCCAAGGCAAGAGCAAATGGTGTATGATATGACAGCTGAGATTGAAGAAGTTCACTATAATCTTCATAATTTAGTAAATGAAGAAAAGAAAGAGCATCATATTCTATCTCCGTCGCCAATCATTATGAGCGGACTAACTAGAAAAGAAAGACAACTAAAGCAGTTATTATTTATGGCATTAGATCAACTCCATTCATCAAAAAATCCTTCGGAAATTCGATATTGGTACACTGAGTGGAATCCAACATCGTATCAGCAAATTCAGGATTTGTCATTTGAGGATATTTGGTCTCAACTTTATGACGAAATAAAGAGTGGATGGACAGATCGCCATGAGCAATTATGTGGAAGAATCGTTAAAGGTCAACCTTTCTTTGAAAAACTATGGGAAATGGAACACGAACAAAAAGTTAATTAAAAAAGAGGCTATAAACAGGAAAAAAGAAGAAGACCCACGAAGATGATAAAGATCTTTGTGGGTTTTCTTGTGTTTTACTTGAAAAGAAACAAACTAAAATCAGCTCATATGTACAAATGACATACGTATCTTAAAGCAAAAAAAGGGTCTCTAAAGCTCTTTAACTTTGAGACAACCCTATTTTTTTCGTTTATGTTTTTCTTTAAAAACATGATTTATTTTTTTCTCTTGCGACCTAATCCCATAGCATTTTCCATTTTTTTAATCATTTTATTTGCAACAGCATTTGCTTTTGCAGCTCCTGCATCTAAAATATCGTCTAATTCATCTGATGAGATTATTTCTTTATATCGCTCCTGTAATGGTCGTAAACCGTTTACTACTACGTCAGCAACGTCTTGTTTGAATTCTCCGTAATTTTTACCAGCATATTTATTTTCTAATTCTTGGATTGTTTCACCAGTAAATGCTGAGTAGATGCTGAGTAAATTTGAAATACCAGGTTTATTTTCTTTATCATATTTAACAATGCCTTCAGAGTCAGTTACTGCACTTTTAATTTTCTTTTCGATTACTTTAGGCTCATCTAAAACAAAAATTGTAGCTTTTTGATTTTCATCAGACTTACTCATTTTTTTAGTTGGTTCAGCTAAACTCATAATTCTAGCTGCGTCTTTACTAATTCTTACTTCAGGTACAGTAAAGATATCATTATATTTCTTATTAAAACGCTCTGCAAGGTCACGTGTAAGCTCTAAATGTTGCTTTTGGTCATCTCCAACCGGAACTAAGTGAGTACCGTATAAAAGGATATCAGCAGCCATTAACGGCGGATAAGTTAATAAAGCAGCAGATACGCTATCTTTACCAGCTGATTTATCTTTAAACTGTGTCATACGCTCTAATTCCCCGATATATGATACACATTGCATCATCCATCCTGCTTGTGCGTGTGCAGGTACTTCTGATTGGATAAAAATAGTTGATTTTTCAGGGTCTAAACCAGCAGCTACATAGATTGCAGATAGACTTTGAATATTTTTACGTAAAGCCAGTCTATCTTGCGGTACTGTTATTGCGTGCTGATCCACAATACAGAAATAACAATTATAATCGTTTTGTAATTCAATGAATTGTTTTACGGCACCTAAATAGTTACCTAATGTAATGCCTCCAGTTGATGTTGGTTGAATTCCGCTAAAAATTGTTTGCATCTTAAAATCCTCCTAAAAAAGCTAATTAAAATAAAAAAAGCGGTATAATCTCTCTACTAAATAGAGACGATTAAACCGCGGTACCACTCTAGTTATTCCAATACAGGAATCACTCATGCATGAAAACATGCTCTCATCTATCGTTTGAGTTACGTCGAAGCCTACTATTAATATACGTTCGGTTCGAAGCTCAGAAGTCCATTCGACAGGGAGCATGACTTGTTTTCACCATCCACAAGTTCTCTAAACATGCTAAAGCTGTGTACTACTCTTCGTCATAGCTTTTATATACTTTCTATAGATAATATCTTAATTATATTCAACTTTCAAGATGTTGATACATCATTTATGAAATAATCATAAAGCTGAATAAAAAAGATAGGATAACTAGTGTAATCGAAGTCATAAGTAGTGGCTTTGTAACTGAAAAATTATATCTTCTATAGATCATATCCTTTTTTACTGTAAGTGACTCATCACCAGTCATTTCTGCCATTTGTTGATCTCTTGTTCCGAATACTTTACGTATTCCATAACGAGTAATATTGAAGAATCCACTTTGAACAATTAATAAGAATCCACCAATAACAAATAAAGTTAGTCCAATATAGAATATTGCGTTTGTAAAATGAAGGAAGAATTTTAAGGTTCCTTGTGTAAAAGATAAGATTGCTGCTAGTACAATTGCTGATATAACGGCGATAAAGTAGTGTTTCAACATGTAATTAGTGATCCTCCTATTGGAAAGAATTATATATTGTAGACCTAATGATGCTATACTATAATAACATTGTAAACAGTTTCAACTATTTCTTTCAACATTATTTCAAATTGTTGACATTTTTAAGAGTATTCTCTTAATTTTAACAAATTATTTAATTTTATTTGTCAAAATTGTTGTAAAACTCTTATAAAAATGTATAATAAAATTTGTAGAAAAAAATCGATACTTATCGAAAATTCTACTATAAAAATTCAGAATTGTATATTAACTTTCTGCATTTTAACCTACATTGCTTAAGAATCTTAGGGGGTATACATCATGGATTGTGAGATATGTTTTGTTAAATAAATTTGTTATAGTGATATTTTAAATTGGAATTCAAATTAGGCAATTATTTATTTACCAAAATTATGTATAAATATCTAAATAAACAAATTTCTATAAAGTTCCCAGTTCAATTTTAATAGGGAGAAAATGTCAGGAAAAATCTGTTTAGAATAATAATTTAGAATTTTCCAGTAAAAAAATATTGACCAAAAGCGTCATTGCGAATACGCTTACATTGTTGGAAAAAAAAGCTTAAGCAAAAATCTACAACATTTTTACAAGAAATGAAATAACTGGTTTAAATGTTTAACCCCATGTTTGAGAATAATATGGACAAGGAATTAAATCGATCGAATATGTTACAGATTAATAATTGGTATTAAGAGTATGTGGAAAAATCCAAATGCTCCATTTTTGAAGTGAATTATCAAAAAATATAAAAAATATAAATTTTTTTAAATAAATAAGGGGGTGCTGTTGTGGGACGTTACGTGCTACAGAGATTTATTTACATGTTTGTCACACTATTTTTGATTTGTACTGTTACATTTTTCTTAATGAAGTTGTTACCAGGTTCACCATTGAAAAATCCAGAGAAATTAACGCCTGAACAAAAACAATTGATCTTCGTTAAATTTGGGTTAGATAAGCCAGTACCAGTTCAGTATGCAAATTACATGAAGAATCTAGCAACAGGTGATTTAGGAGTTTCATATAAATACGATAACCGTAAAGTAACTGATATGATCAAAACTCGTATTGGTCCATCAGCTCAATTAGGTGCTCAAGCACTATTATTAGGAACATTTATTGGTTTAATGTTCGGTATTATAGCCGCATTAAAAAAGAATACGATATGGGACTATGGTTCTACTGTTCTAGCAGTTTTAGGTATCTCGATACCATCATTCGTATTCGGGGCAGTATTACAGTATTATTTAGCAGTAAAATTACATTTGTTCCCGGTAGCATATTGGGAAAGCTTTAAATACACAATTTTACCGACAATTGCATTGTCAGTATTCGTTACAGCAACTGTAGCTCGATTCTCTAGAACTGAGTTAATCGAAGTTATGAACTCAGAATATATCGTAACTGCAAAAGCAAAAGGTATTTCTCAATTAGGCGTAATCGTTAAACACGCCCTGCGAAATGCATTAATCCCAGTTATTACAATTTTAGGCCCAATGGCTGTAAACTTAATGACGGGTACATTAGTTATTGAAAACATGTTTGCTGTACCTGGACTAGGTTCTCAATTCGTTAACTCAATCGTAACAAATGACTACACAGTTATCATGGGTACAACAATTTTCTATAGTGCATTACTTTTAATCGTAATCTTCTTAGTTGATATTTTATACGGTGTAATTGATCCACGTATCCGTTTAGCAGGGGGGAAATAAATAATGAATAACAACACAGCTCAAAAAATTTCATCTGATTTATTCCAACCTGCAAACGTAGATTTGAATAATGCAGATAAAATTTCTAGACCTTCAGATTCATTCTGGAAAGATGCTCGTAGACGTTTTGTGAAAAATAAAGGTGCTATGTTTGGCTTTATTGTTCTAGGCATCTTATTAATCTTCACATTATTTGGTCCAATGATGAGTGGACATTCTTATAAAGAACAAGATTTAAAAAGATCGAAATTGCCACCAAAAATTGGTGTATTAGAAAATGTAAAATTCTTACCATTTGATGGAATTGATCAATATGGAAATGACGTTTATAAAGATAAGAATATTAAAGAAAACTTCTGGTTTGGTACTGACGACTTAGGTCGTGACCTTTTCACAAGAACTTGGGCTGGTGCTCGAGTATCGATTTTAATTGGATTACTAGCAGCAGTAATTGATTGTGTTATTGGGGTAGCATTCGGGGGGATCTCAGGATTCTTTGGTGGTCGAACAGATACAATCATGCAACGTATAGCTGAAGTATTAATGGGAGTTCCATATCTAATCGTAGTTATCCTATTCATCTTAGTATTTAAAAACCCAGGTATTCTTTCAATTGCTTTAGCGATGGTAATAACAGGTTGGGTAGGTATGTCCCGTATCGTACGTGGTCAAATGTTAAAATTAAAAAATCAAGAGTTCGTTTTAGCTTCAAGAACATTAGGAGCAACAAATGCTCAATTAATTGCAAAACATTTAATTCCAAATATTATGGGTCCAATCATTGTAATGATGATGTTCACAATTCCAAGTGCAATCTTCGCTGAAGCATTCTTAAGCTTTATCGGTCTAGGTATTGCACCACCGAAAGCATCATTAGGTTCTTTAGTAAGTGATGGCTTCAAGTCATTACAAACTTTCCCACATATGATGATTATTCCGGCGATTGTAATCAGCTTATTAATCTTAAGTTTCAACTTAATTGCTGACGGATTACGCGACGCTTTAGATCCAAAGAGTAAGTAATATTTGAGAGGAGAATGAACGATGAGTAAATTATTAGAAGTAAAAGATTTATGTGTCTCCTTTTATACTCATGCTGGTGAAGTTCAAGCGGTACGCGGAGTTTCATTTGATCTTAAAAAAGGTGAGACATTAGCAATTGTAGGTGAATCTGGTTCAGGTAAATCAGTTACATCAAAAGCATTAATGGGGTTAATTCCAAACCCACCAGGTAAAATTAAGAGCGGTGAAATCTTATTCGATGGAAAAGATTTAGCTAAATTAAATGAAAAAGAAATGCAAGGTATTCGCGGGAAAGAAATTTCAATGATTTTCCAAGATCCTATGACTTCTTTAAATCCTGTATTAACAATTGGATATCAAATTACAGAAGGTCTAATTAAGCATCAAAAAATGAGTAAAACTGAAGCAAAGAAAATTGCTTTAGAATTAATAAATCTAGTTGGTATTCCAAATCCTGAAGCACGTTTTAAGCAATATCCACACCAATTCTCAGGTGGTATGAGACAACGTGTTGTTATCGCGATGGCGCTTGCATGTAATCCAAAATTATTAATCGCCGATGAGCCAACAACAGCTCTTGACGTTACAATTCAGGCTCAAATTCTTGAGTTAATGAAAGAAATTCAAAGAAAAACTGATTCAGCAATTATCTTTATTACACATGATTTAGGTGTAGTTGCGAATGTTGCAGATAAAGTTGCAGTTATGTATGCAGGTAAAGTAGTTGAAATTGGAACTGTAGACGATATTTTCTACAATCCAAAACACCCTTACACTTGGGGACTTTTAGCTTCAATGCCAGATTTAGATAATGAACAAGGAGCAGATTTAGTAGCAATTCCTGGTACACCACCAGATTTATTAAATCCTCCAAAAGGTGATGCGTTTGCACCACGTAATCCAAATGCTTTAAAAATTGACTATGAAATGGAACCTCCTATGTTTAAAGTGTCTGATACACACTACGCTGCAACATGGTTATTACATGAGGATGCTCCAAAAGTTGAACCACCTGAAGCCGTTAAGAAGCGTATTCAACGAATGAAGGAAGGTGAAGTAAATGTCAAATAAAGCAGAAAAATTAGTTGAAGTTAAAAATTTAAAACAATACTTTAATACAGGTAAAACAACTGTTAAAGCAATCGATGATGTTACATTTGACATTTTCCGTGGTGAAACATTCGGATTAGTAGGTGAATCAGGTTCTGGTAAATCTACAACTGGACGTGCAATCATTCGATTATACAATGCGACTGATGGACAAGTTATTTTCGATGGTGAAGATGTTCACGGTAAGAAAAGTAGTAAAGAGTTAAAGAAATTTAACCGTCGTATGCAAATGATTTTCCAAGATCCATACGCTTCATTAAACCCGCGTATGAAAGTAGCAGATATCATTGCTGAAGGTATTGATATCCATGGCTTAGCTCGTAACAAAGATGAGCGCATGAAAATGGTTTATGACTTACTTGAAACAGTAGGGTTAAATAAAGAACACGCAAACCGTTTCCCACATGAATTCTCAGGTGGACAACGTCAACGTATTGGTATTGCAAGAGCACTTGCTGTACAACCAGACTTTATTATCGCCGATGAGCCAATTTCTGCTCTTGACGTATCAATCCAAGCTCAGGTTGTAAACTTAATGAAGAAGCTTCAAAAGGAAAAAGGTTTAACATATCTATTTATCGCCCATGACTTATCAATGGTTAAGTACATTAGTGACCGTATCGGTGTAATGTACCACGGTAAAATTGTTGAGCTTGCAGATAGTAATGAATTATATGATTACCCAATGCATCCTTACACAAAATCTTTATTATCAGCAATTCCGCTTCCAGATCCTGATTATGAGCGCAATCGTAAACGTATCGTTTATGATCCAAAACAACACGATTATTCAAACGAACAACCACAATTACGTGAAGTTCGTCCTGGACACTTCGTACTTTGCTCTGAAGCAGAATTTAAAAATTATCAACAAATGTATAAATAAAAAAAATCCTAGTGAGCTTATCACTAGGATTTTTTTTATGCTGTTGAAAAAAGAACTTGTCAATTATTACAGGAAATTATCACTGATAAGTAGGTTATGTGATGTTGATTTCCACTACAGGTGCTCGCTTTCCATGGGGGGAGATTCTTAAGCCTCCTCGTCGTACCTCCTGTGGGGTCTCAGGCTTCCCGCATTTCCCATA
>NZ_NULG01000036.1 GCF_002577195.1 Bacillus sp. AFS041924 | reverse complement strand
TGTTAATTCTACTTTTTTATTATCTGAAGTCTTTCCAGTTGTCTTCTCATCTTTATTAGAACATCCCGCTAACATACCTGTAATAGCCATTGCAGCAAATGTTAATTTTAATCCACGTTTCATTATTGTTTGTCCTCCTAAAGAAAGTTATTATTTTCTACATCTCTAACTATAGAAAAGAATAATTAACGTAGTTTTAAACGATTGTAAATAATACGTAAAGTTGGGATAGAAGGACAACATATGATATTTATCATTCGCTAATACTTCCAAAAAATAAAGTATTTATACAAAAAAAAATGAAAATAAACGAAATCATTCGTCCATTTTCATTTTAACTTCTTTCCAACTATATATTTATTAAGGAAACCCTATTTATTCACTTTCTCAAGACAAAGTTTTAATACACTATTCAGTAAAACATTCGCCCCTTTAGCACAATCCTCATATGAAGTTAATTCATCTTCTCGATGACTATATCCATTTACACTCGGTACAAAAATCATAGCAGTTGGAATATAGGAAGCAATGAATTGAGCATCATGGCCGGCCCCGCTATACATACGATTTTCTTTATACCCTAACTCTTTACAAGCATATTCTACAGCATTTACGACTTCCTCATTAAAGTCAACTGTGTCTCGATCCCATAGGCGTGTGGATTTGATTGGACAGCCACTTATATTTCCTTGCAGTTCTTCCACCATTCTTGTAACTTCTGCAATAACACTTGGATCCTTATGTCTCGCCTCTAACGTAAAGGTTACTTCTGAAGGAATGACCGTATGAATATTTGGATATGCATTTATACGACCGATTGTATAAACAAGTTCTGAATCTAGCCTTTGTAGTTGTTTTTGTAAATCTACCACGACATTAGCAGCAGTGAACATCGGATCTTTGCGCATACTGATTGGCGTCGTACCTGCATGGTTGGATTCTCCAAATACAGAGATTTCATAGCATACCATACCTAGTACACCTTCTACTACCCCGATTTCTAAGTTTTTCCTCTCCAGTACAGGTCCTTGTTCAATATGTAGTTCGATATAAGCGCTAGCTTCTTTTAAACGATTTGTTTCGGAACCTTCGAAACCGCTTTCATTTAATGCTTGTGCAAATGACATTCCATTTTTATCTGTTGAAGCAATCATTTTCGTTTTATCAAATTTACCTGAAAGTACGCCAGAAGACATAAGAGATGGCTCAAATCTTGCCCCTTCTTCATTTGTAAAATTGACAATTGTAATTGGATAATCTAACTCAATCTTTTCATCTATAATTGTATAGACAGTCTCTAAAGCAGTGAGCACACCTAACACGCCATCGAAACGTCCGCCTTTAATAACTGAGTCCAAGTGTGAACCAATTACAATCGGAGGCAAGTTTTGTTTACCCGGTAAAGTAGCATACATATTCCCCATATCATCATGCTTTACAGTCATTCCCACTTCTTCACATAATGCTTGGAATTTCTTCCTTGCAGCAATATCTTCAGCAGATAATGCTAGTCTAGTTACTCCATTGTTTTCTGTTTTACCAAATTCACTAAACAACTCAATTAATTGTTGAAGCCGATTAGCATTCGTCTTTATCATAAGAAGACCCCCTTTAATTATTGTGCAATTTCTTCTGCTCCTTGATCAGCTTTTTCTCTTTCAACCAATGCGTTAGTTACGAAACTTACACCCACACTAATGATAAGATTAATGCCAATTGCTACAAATCCAATGTTAATATCATTAATTGCACTTGGGATATTTGGGAAAATATTGACTAACTTAAATGAAGTCATTGCATTAAATAATACGATCGAAACCCCTGTAATAATACCAGCAATTGCACCGTACTTATTCATTAGTTTTGTGTTAAAGAAACCAAAGATCAGTGCTGGCACTAATTGAGTAATTAAACCATATGACATAATGTTTAAAATAGCCAACGCTTCTCCGCCCGTAATAGTAAATACATACGCTACTAAAATAATAAATAAAACAAATAATTTAGATACATTCAGTTGCTGACGATCACTTGAGTTTGGCTTAATTAATTTGTAAAATCCCGTCATTAACCCTACTGCCCCAGACATAACCATTACGGATACAGGAACTAATGCAGTTAATAGTCCAGCCCCACCGACAATTCCTACAAACCAAGGATCAAATGTTTTCATCGTAAGACGTAAAAGTGAAAGATCGCCTTCAGGTCCTTGTAATCCTGGTACTTGAATAATTGCGGCAAATCCAATAAAGAAGGCAAATAATATTAAGATTGTGTACAAAGGCAATGTGATCGCATTTTTCTTTAATGCACGTTCACTTTTAGCTGCTAATACGACACTAAACGATTGTGGTAACAAGTAAAATCCAAACGCATTTAGAACGATTGTCGAAATAAACCACGGCATACTATAACCAACAGATGCGAATGTTAAAGCCTCTGGTTTAGTTGTTTGGATAGCTTCAAATAATGGTCGAATACCACCAAAATAGTGATAAGGGATATAGATACCTAAGAATACAATGACGAATAAGATTAAAATATCTTTTAAAACCGCATTCCAAGCAGATCCATGGATACCTGAGTTAATAACATAAATTGTAACAATAACTGCACCGATTGTAGAAGCAATTAATGGAGAAATCACACCATAAGAAGCTTCAGATACGATAATCCCTAACCCTTTTAATTGGATGACAATATATGGTACGAGTGCGATTAAACCGATGAAAGCAACAACCATACCTAACGCCTTACTATTATAGGTTTTCATAAAGTATTGAGGCTGTGAAATTACATTATTCTTTTTTGCGAAACGCCAGATTTTTGGGATAATCCAATAAGAAAGTACATAAGCCAAGCAAATATAAGCTGGCACATAGTAAGCTGCCGCACCGTTTGTATAGGCCCATCCGCTACCACCTAAAAAAGTAAAGGTCGTATAAACTTCACCAGCAATTAATAGGAATACAAATAATGTACCGAAACCTTTATTCCCTACCGCAAACTCATTTACATTCATTTCTTTCCCACGACTTGCGCGAATCCCTAAGAATAACGCAATTGCCCCAATAAAAAAGATAATCAGTAAGGCAGCATTCATTCAAATTCACTTCCTTTATTGGTAGGATCTAGTTTATAAACGATTAACAAAATGACAGATGATAGAATCATCCATAATACAATCCAAAATAATAAGAATGGCACACCTAAAATAAAAGGCTCTATACGATTAGCTAAGGGCAGAAGGACACACATTCCGATGAAAGGAATAATCAGTAATAATTTTGAATAATTTCTCACTTGCTCCCCACTCTCCATTCCTCAAATTTTTTTGTATACACTATTTCACCATTTAATATGGTCGAATCTACTTTTACTTCGAGTAAATCTTCCATCTGACTATCTAATATGGAAGTATTTAAAATAACCAAATCAGCCAATTTTCCTGTTTCTATGCTTCCTTTAGAATCTTCATCAAAGCTTGCATAGGCTCCGTTATACGTATACATTCGAATCGCATCCATTAGCGATACTTTTTGTTGTTGTCCAAAAGCTGTATTTTGTCGCGTTAAACGAGTAACAGCAGTGTATATGCCAACTAATGGATTAACTGTTGTGATTGGTGCATCTGAACCAGCCGCTATGATGATGCCTTCGTTCAATAAATCACTTGCTGCATACATATAATTGGTTCTCTCACCATAATTACGAATATAACTTTCTCCGAATTCATAAGGGAATGAAGGATTGAGTATAGGAATGACATTTAGCGCCTTGGCTTTTTCTTGCAAGTCTGGTGGACAAACGCCCAAATGCTCAACACGATGACGATGATCATCACGTGGAAATTCATTTAAGATATTTTCGATGACACTCAAATATTGCTCAATCGCTCGGTCACCTTGAGCATGCACTGTAATTTGATAGCCATTTCGATGGGCTGGGGAGAAAATGGAATAAAGTTCTTCTTCTGTATACTGTAAATAACCGTAATTAGTGCCATCGCTCGTGTACGGTTCACGTGTAGCAATTGTCGGGCCTGTACTACTACCATCAGTGAAAAGTTTAGCTGGTCCAATTTTGAAAAAATCATTTCCTGTATTGGTCATTACACCAGTCGCTAACATATTTTTAGTAAAATTCTCGCAATCGTTTAAGCTGCCGATTAATGCATAAACCCGCGCTTTTAATTGTTTATTATTTGAAGCAATTTGCATAATTCTAAAGCTATTTTCATCGAATCCACCAGCATCATGAACACTTGTAATTCCATAAGCAAATAATTGCTCCTGCGCTTTCATTAAAGCATTAAATAATTCTTCATTACGATAAGTCACATTTTGATTAAATTCTAAAAAGGCATTTTCAATGAGGCGACCCGTAAACTTGCCGTTCTTATCTTTTTCGATTGTTCCGCCTTTTGGACTCGGCGTGTTTGAATCAATTTTGGCTATTTTCAAGGCAGTTGAATTAACAATCCCAATATGTCCGCACGTACGGGTAATCACAATCGGGTGTTCCTGTGTCAGTTCATCGAGCTCTTCAATCGTAGGATATCGTTGTTCCTTTACCATTAACTCATTAAATCCAAATACACGTATTACTTGTCCATTTTTAGTATTTTGAACGATGTCAGCTAATTTATCTTTTAACTCTTCAATCGAATTAATTGCGGGATTTTTACAGTCGAGATGCATTAATGTATTACCGTATAAAAAAAGATGCATGTGAGCATCAATAAAACCTGGTAAAACAGATCTACCATGCAAATCAATAACTTCCGTTGAAGCAGATATATATTTTTTTATTTCTTCTGTTGTTCCTACAGCTGCAATTTTATTCCCCTCGATTAGACATGCTTCAAAGACTTCATTTTTACTATTTACTGTAATCACTTCACCATTTAGTAAAGCCGTTTTTTTCATTCGCACACCCTCCTTGTCAAAATTTTAAGAATATACAAAAAATATAACATAGCTTTTTAATCGCTCGATATGAACATAATGTAAAAAAGTTCCCTTTGTCGTTTTACATTATGTTATATTTTCTGTATAAAGCATTGATAAACCTTTTTCTAGAGGAGGCTATATATTGTCTTATTCACTTAGGATTCAAGATTTATTTGATAAAAAACATTTCAAAGAGGCTAAAATTCTAGCTGGTCATGGCGGGGTTTTGAATGCTATTAAGTGGGTTCATATACTGGAGTCAAAAGAAATTGGTACCTTCATTAAAGGCAATGAACTAGTCTTAACTACTGGAATACAACTCACTCAAGAAAAGACACTTTTCGAATTTGTAGAACAACTGATTAGTAAAGAAGCAGCTGGATTATGTATTGAATTTGGTGAACATATACAAACTGTACCAAGTAATGTAATCGAGTTGGCCAATTTAAATAATCTCCCAATTATCGTGTTTAAAGAAATCGTTCCATTTATAGAGATCACACAAGAAATACATAGTATGATAATTAATCAACAATATGAAATGATTAAACGGTTGGAAAACTATTCGCAAGAAATTAACAAATTAACGTTGAAAATAACTCACTACGAACATATATTAATGAGGCTTTATAAATATTTAAACATTAACGTTGCATTTAACATTGACGGTCAGCAACCTTCCTTTTTTCCAAATGAGAAACAGCATATGTATATGAAATTAAGAGACAAATACGAAAAGAACAACGAGAGAAAGCATTTTGCAAAATGTGAAGTAAATATATTAGAGGAAAGCTATGGAGAGGTTTGTATTTTTACTGAAAACCGTACAATAAATGAATTCGAATTATTAGTATTAGACAGAACTGTAACCGCTTTATCTCAATATTTGTTACGCAGTTTATACATAGAAGAGAAACAAAATATTTACTCCCGCGTATTATTAGAATCTTGGTTAAACGGATCATTCGAAGAGTCCGTCATTACCTCCTTCTTACAAGAACAAAGCTTTCATACTTTAGTAGATTGCTCTTATTTTGTTTTAATCGATCACATAAAGAATTCCAAAAAAGAATACGATTTAAATTATTATAAATTATACTCTCGTAATATTTTCGAAAATAAAGGCTTCGTTATCTTTTTATTAGAGGAAAAACAAAGACTGATTTATATCATTGCAGATATTTACGGATACGATACAAAAAAGCGTATAGTAGACTGCATTGAAAAAATAAAGAACTTCAGAAAGAATAATAATTATATAGACTTAAATGTCACTTCGGCAGTTGGTCAGATTGTAAATGATTATAAATTAGTACATCAAAGTTTCGAAACTGCACAGGATACATTATTAATCCGTCAAAACGCTCATCAACTTTCATATTTTTATGAAGATCTCTACTTGCATCAATTAATTCTTCAAATGCAAAAAAATAAAGCAATTATGGATTTAGCAAAGAACTATTTATATCCCCTCTATGAATACGATGCAAAAAATAATGGAAATTTAATAGAAACATTACAAGTTTATTTGCAATGTAATTGTTTAAAAAACGAGACTGCTAAAAAGCTATTTATTGTCCGCCAAACGTTATATCATCGCTTGACCAAGATTGAAAGTTTAATAGGAACTGATTATATGCTTCCTCCTAAACGACTTGCAGTTGAATTAATGTTGCTCGCTACTCAGGATCATTTCCAATTTAAAGACTTAGAAAAACTTTCTTTATAAACAGCTTTTTTATTTAATCCCCTTTCTTACATTTTCAAGTCGATTTTGATTGATTGAACGAATGAAAGGGGATTTTTTTACTTAACAAAGTGTCATTATGTGAAACAGTTTTTAGTAAACATTTTACATTCTGTCTGATGATTATCTCCTTAAAAAACTTCACAATAAAGACAGATAAACAAATACCTAAAGGAGTGGCTTAAATGGAAAATGTTCGTATAGCTGAAAATTTGGCAACAAAAGATGAGAAATATTTATGGCATGCAATGAAGCCTTACAACCCACAAGCTACAACCATTATTCAAAAAGCAAAAGGAGCTTGGCTTACTGATATTGATGGTAATCGTTATTTAGATGCAATGTCTGGGTTATGGTGTGTAAATGTTGGTTACGGAAGAGAAGAAATTGCAAAAGCAGCATATGACCAGCTTCTAGAGAACAACTATACACCATTATCTCTTAGTCATCCTTCTGCCATTTTACTTGCCGAAAAAATCAACGAATTACTAGGCGGAGATTATGTAGTTTTCTTCTCTAATAGTGGCTCAGAGGCAAATGAAACAGCCTTTAAAATCGCTCGTCAGTATTTCCAGCAAAAAGGACAAGGAAATCGATATAAGTTTGTTTCGCGCTACCGCGCATATCATGGGAACACTATGGGAGCACTCGCTGCTACTGGGCAAGCTGAGCGCAAATATAAATACGAACCATTAGCACCAGGCTTTATTCATGTGAAAGCCCCTGATCAGTATCGCTACAATGAAGATGGCTATAAGAATGCTAGCGAATTACCTTCCGTTAAAGCAGTAGACGAGATCATGACGTGGGAACACTCAGAAACAATAGCGGCAATGATATTAGAGCCAATTATTACTGGTGGTGGAGTCATTATGCCTTCTGACGATTACTTAAAAGGCGTTAAAGAAGTTTGCGATAAACATGGTGCACTTTTAATCGTGGATGAAGTAATTTGTGGTTTCGGACGCACGGGAAAAGCCTTCGGTCATCAACATTACGGAGTACAGCCTGACATTGTTACAATGGCAAAAGGTCTAACGAGTGCATACATGCCACTTTCTGCAACAGCCGTAAAGAGAGAAATTTATGAAGAGTTTACTAAAAACGGAAACTATGACTTTTTCCGTCATGTAAATACATTCGGGGGCTCACCAGCTGCATGTGCTGTTGCCTTAAAAAACCTAGAAATTATGGAACGCGAAAATTTATTCGAGCAGTCTTCGAAAATGGGTGCGATTCTAATTGATGAATTAAAAGAGACCATTTCACACCACCCTCACGTTGGCGATATTCGCGGAAAAGGATTACTAATCGGAATCGAATTAGTAGAAGATCAGTATACAAAAAATCCTTTAAATGTAGAGAAAGTCAATCAAGTAATCGCTAAATGCAAAGAACGAGGACTAATTATTGGTAAAAACGGTGTAACAGTTGCAGGCTATAACAATGTATTAACACTATCTCCTCCATTAAATATTACAACTGAGGAAAAAGATTTCATTCTTTCAGGCTTAGCACAAGCAATAAACGAAACTTTATAAAATCTAAAGTAAAGATAGCTCGATTATTGAAGGGAGAACTAGAAGATGACAAATATTACTGAAGTAAAAGAACTTACACATTATATAGATGGAAAAATGATTGCTGGCAAAAGCGGACGCTTCCAAGAAGTATTCAATCCTGCGACAGGAGAAGTGATCGCCAAAGTCCCATTAGCTTCTGTAGAAGAAGTGAAATTTGCCATTAAAAAAGCAGAAGCTGCCTTCCCTGCTTGGCGTGACATCTCAGTTGCTAAACGTGCAGAAATTGTAATGTCATTCCGAAACTTGCTAACGGAAAATAAAGATAAAGTAATCGAATTAATTTGTACAGAAAGCGGAAAAACCGAAGAAGATGCATTAGGCGAAATTACTCGAGGGTTAGAATCAGTAGATTTAGCAATCAGTGCCCCCCACTTAATGAAAGGAGAATATTCAGTAAATGTTGGCGGACAAATTAATGCTTATTCCGCTAAATACCCACTTGGCGTCGTAGCAGCAATCTCTCCATTCAACTTCCCAATTATGGTGCCGCTAGCACAAACATGCATGGCAGTAGCAGTTGGAAATGCTGTTATTTTAAAAGCTTCTGAGCGAGTACCAATGACAGCTTTATATATTAGCGAACTATGGACGAAAGCTGGTCTCCCAGATGGAATTTGGACAGTAATCAATGGAGATAAAGAAGCCGTAAACGAATTGCTTGAAAACCCAGCTGTACAGGCAATCTCATTCGTTGGTTCCACACCTGTCGCACGTTATATTTATGAAACAAGCGCTAAATATGGCAAACGCGTTGTTGCTTTAGGTGGTGGTAAAAATAATATGTTAGTCATGCCAGATGCCGACTTAGAACAAGTCGCGAACGCCTTCATTAGTGCAGGTTACGGTGCTGCCTCCCAGCGCTGTATGGCAATTTCTACATTAATGCCTGTAGGACAAGAAACGGCTGATCGTTTAGTAGAAATTTTAGAAGAAAAGATTAATCGATTAAAAGTCGGAGCTTACTCTGAAGGTGCTGACTATGGCCCAGTTATTTCTCAACAAGCGAAAGAGACTATCCTAAAAGCGATTGATCGTAGTGAACAAGAAGGCGCAAAAATCGTCTGTGATGGCCGCAATAAAGACATTACAAAAAATAGCAAAGGCTTCTTCTTAGCTCCGACTTTACTTGATCATGTAAAACCAGGCATGGAAATTTATGATGAAGAAGTTTTCGGTCCAGTACGTAATATTGTACGTGTGGATTCTTTAGAAGAAGCAATAAAATTAATTAACCAGCATGAACTAGGAAATGGCGTCACGATTTTTACAAACAATGGTTTGGCAGCTAGGAAATTTACAACTGAAATTGACGTCGGAATGGTCGGCGTAAATGTACCAATTCCAATTCCTGTGGGATATCATAACTTCGCTGGTTTTAAAGGCTCAAAATTTGGTGACGGCCAAATGTTTGGACCTGACCAAGCGCGTTTCTATACGAAGACGAAGATGATTTCGGAACGTTGGTTGACTCCTAGTGAGAATAGCAGTTTATCGTTTGCGTTTCCTAGTAATAAGTGATTTTATCCCCCCTCTTCTGTTTTAAAAGAGAGAATCCTAGCACAGCTTTGGAAACTGTAAAAATAGTTTATTAGATAAAAAAGTGACGCGGTCCCATTTAATTTATTGGGACCGCGTCGTTTTGTATTTTAATATTAAAGGATAAAGTTCAATGCTGGCTAGTTTATTTAATAGTGAATTACCTCATTCGCTCTACATATGTGTGTATTTTACAAAGTAATAATTCTTATAGCTGAACTTTTATTTAGAAGAACTCTTATGTGGTTTTTTCAAAGTTGAAATCGGTGCGGACTAAGAATAGGAGATTGATAGTTTTTACCAGTCAATATGTATTTTGATACAAAATCTAAAAAGTCATCAACCGAACGAACATGATAGTTATTGTCATATGGTTTTCGGTCATTAATTACTGGATGTGTATGATGAGGATCCGTTACTACACCATGGTTGTGTTCATTTTCAAAAGAACAGATATTTCCTGTGGGATCACTTTTTACTTCCCAACAATAGCGATACTGTATTAACTGCCCATTTGAATTATACCACTCTCTGATTCGAGCCTTCGTATTTCCAAACTGAGGATGTGAGTTGAATCTTTATAATACCACCATTAAGGGGAACAAGGTTCAGTAAAGGAGGAGAAGTTCGTAAAATCCCCTCATAATACTTAATAAATAAATCATAAATTTTGGAAGGATTAATCATGCTTCCCCTCCTTTTCGTCTAATTAATAAATTTCGTTTTTCTTCCTCTAACTCTTTCCAATCAAAGATATCAACGGATTCAGACGACTGATCAATCTCTTCATCAGTGTAGTTTCCGAAAAGCTTATAAAAGCTATCTCCAAACTGTTGTTCATATTCATTGATTTGCTCATTGATCATCTCAATACGTTCGTCAATTGTTTGTGTTCTAATTCGTTTCATTTGGTAATTCCATTGAATTTGAAAAGCCATTACAGGATTTCTCCATGCTTCAATAGCATGTTTCGGTATTTTTTGTTGACCTTTTTCACCAACTGCTTCCAAACCTCTATCAATATACTTGTAAATCATTTGTCGTGATACACCTAACTCTTTAGAAGCCTGTGTAATAGACATCAATTCTCTTATATCGTAGTCAAAAACTAATCTACCTTCTGAAGTAATCTGATAAAACCACGTTTCAAATTTAATTTTCACATTATTAAAATCCATTTGTTCCTCATGAATTTTCGTTGTGATCTCCATCATTTCTCTCAAAAGGTTAGTTAATTCAGCATTATTAATGACCACTGGCTTTAAATTAAATTTAACTTTTTTTGGCATAACGTAAAGTAGAATGTCATCATAAACTTCACTCATACTAACTGCTAAGTTATTCATTAAAAACAATGATTCTTTCTCGTACCTTACTACATCTTGTTCCAGAATTGCTTGTTCGATTTGTTCCTCTGTCAATTTTAAAGTCATTGTACTCATTCTCATATCACCTCACCCCCCTATCTTACCATGGTTTACACTTTTCAAATATTGTATACTTACACAATTTTAAAATATTGTCACATTTTGTCCGATTACAATAATTTATTTCAGAAAATTTAGATTTAATAACCAATTTTCCATTGATTTGTGTTAATAAAAAGTTATAATTAGTTTGAAAACAATTTGTGCAAACGTTTGCAATAAACTAGCAATACCTACATACATACTTTTATTGCATCTTTTGTATAAACGGTTTCCTAATTTTGAAAGAGGAAAGGGGTTTTTTCATGAGGAGAAAACAGAGGTCAATATTATCGCTCGTCACTGTATTAGGGTTAGTTCTCCAGATGTTTCCGGGACTAATTACAAATGGAACTGTAAAAGCAGCAGAAACGGTAGCTAAACAAGTTGTACTTGTTGGAAGCTTTCAAAGTTTGTTAGGAAATCCAGGCGATTGGGACCCAGCTTCAACCAAAACGGAGATGGTGTACAAAGGTAATGGTCTCTATTCATTTACTGGTACTTTACCAGCCGGCAACTATGAGTATAAAATCGCCATTGGTGGAAGCTGGTCAGAAAATTACGGTGAAGGCGGAAATCCAGGCGGCAACAATATTAAACTAGTACTTTCCGAACAAAAAGAAATCACCTTCTACTATAATGATAACACTCATTCAATTACTGACAGCACTCATTACACTCCTTTAGCAGAAGAAAGACAACCTCGTCTTGTTGGAACGATCCAGCCTGCAATTAATGCAGGGGCAGCTTGGAGTCCAGCTGAATCAACAGCCTTTTTAAAGGATGAAAATTTTAAAAATATCTATTCCTTCACTACAAAGGTGCCAAGTGGTACATACGAATACAAGATTGTATTAGGCAAGGATTGGAACGAGTCCTACCCTACTTCCAATATGAAGTTAAATGTCATCTCTGAAACTACTATTACATTTTTCTATAATAATCAAACAAAAGAAGTTTATACAGATTATAAACCAGCAGGCTCTGATGGCTTGATTGATCAGAATGCCCTCTATCATGATTCATGGGATCAAATATACCGAAAGCCATTTGGGGCCATTCCTGCTAATACACCTGTAACTTTCAGGATATCGGCTAAGAAAGGTGACCTTACAAGCGCAAGCCTTTATGTAAAAAACTATAGTTCAGGTACAACAAAAGTCTTGGCTATGAAAAATGTCGGCTGGTCAAACACAAGTGACAAAGGTGATCTTGAGTACTGGGAAGCCACGTTTACTCCGGCAGACAAAGGTATCCATGGGTATAAATTCATTATAAGAGATCAAGACACAACGGCAGAATATGGTGAAGACACGCAAGAAGGTCATACTGGAAAAGCAGAAGATAAAAATGCAGGTCTTTTCCAACTGACAGTTTATGATCCTGCATATCAAACTCCAGATTGGATGAAAGAAGCTGTAGTTTATCAAATCTTTCCGGATCGCTTTTTTAACGGCAACAAGACAAATGACCATATAAAGGATAAAGTGGGAGCTCGCGGTAACCAGCCAATCGAACATCCCTCTTCTTGGACAAGCTTACCTGATAATCCTTATGAGCAAGGAACTGGTTCATATAATGGAGACGGGGAGTTTAGTAATGATTTTTATGGAGGAGATATTGCTGGAATCAAAGCCAAGCTTGATTATCTTCAATCACTTGGAGTCAACACACTCTATATAAATCCGATTGCTCTTGCACCATCTAACCATAAATATGATGCAACCGATTACAAAGTATTGGATCCGATGTTTGGCTCAGAAAAAGAATTTAAGGATTTCACAAAAGAGTTATCAAAACGTAACATGCATTTGATTTTGGATGGCGTTTTTAACCACGTCTCTGACGACTCAATCTATTTTGACCGCTATAACAAATATAAAACAGTTGGCTCATATGAATATTGGTCTCGTATTTATAATTTAATGAATGACGAAAAATTGTCCGAAGCTACTGCTAAAGAGAAAGCAAAAAAACAACTTATCTCTGAAGGTCAATCTTTTAGCCCGTACGGTTTTGAAAACTGGTTCCATATCGAAAATGTTAAAGTTCCTAATGAAAAAGTTAACGGCGTTTCAAATGGAGAACATTATAAGTATGAAGGATGGTGGGGCTATGATAGTCTGCCAGTATTTGAATCAGTTGATGGATCAAAGGTTGATCACCTTAGTGAACTTAACAACACTGAATTAGCTAATTATCTAATGTATGAAAAGGACTCTGTAGGAAAATCATGGATTGATCGAGGTTCTTCCGGCTGGCGTCTAGATGTAGCGAATGAAGTGGACAGTTCATTTTGGCAGGAATTCCGAAAGCAAATGAAATCCAAGACTATGACAGGATCCGGAAGTACACTTCAAAAAGATGAAAAGCCACTTATTTTAGGAGAAATTTGGGATGATGCTTCCAAGTACTTCTTAGGAGATCAATATGATTCCGTAATGAACTATCGTTTCCGTGGCGCAATTTTGGATTATTTAAAGAACGGTAATGCAGTGAATGCTCAAAATGCACTCCAAGCTGTTCAAGAGGATTATCCTAAGGAAGCGTTTTATGCACTCATGAACTTAATGGGATCTCATGATACTGCACGCGCAATATTCCTGTTAGGCAATGGAACAGATACTTATAATAGAGCTGAACAGGATCCAAACTACAATTACAATGAAGGTGTGAAGCGATTAAAGTTAGCTTCTATTCTTCAAATGGGTTACCCTGGAGCGCCGACTATTTATTATGGAGATGAAGCAGGACAAACAGGCTCAAAGGATCCAGATGATCGCCGTACGTATCCATGGGGAAATGAAAACCAAGATTTGATTAAACATTATCAAACTATTGGTAAAATTCGTAGTAAAAATTCCGATCTATTTAGCTATGGAGATCTACACCACATTTACGCAAAAGATGATGTATTAGCTTACACTCGAACAAAAGGAACAAAATCAGCCGTAATTATTATCAACAGAGGGAAAACTTCACAAACTGTTGAAATCGATGCAAAAAGACTAATTGCGAATGGCATAAGTTATGTAGACCAATTAGATCCTAAATATTTAGCTACAGCAAAAGATGGGAAGCTAACATTAACCGTTCCAGCTGAATCTGGAAGAATGTTATTATCAAATAATGAAGTGAAACAACCACAACCAGTTAAAAATGTAATTGGTACAGTAGGATCTAAGCAAATTACATTAAACTGGACAGGGATTGGAACAAAATTTAATGTCTACCAATCAAATATTGCTGGTGGATTATGGACAAAAGTGAAAGAAACTACTAGCACATCTGTTGATATTTCAGGTTTGAATAATGGTCGTACCTATTATTTTGAAGTGACAGCGGTAGATTCGAATGGCAACGAATCTGAACCTGTAGTCTCCGCTGGTCTCGTACCACATTATGATGTTGCAAATGCTAGTGCGACTAACCTGACAGCCTTATCTAATGGGGAGCTGAATTTAGCGCTTGATTCTACTGTTAAAGCATCATTTTACTTGTCGGGTGCAACTGAAGCGGGCCTAGCCGAAGGAATCACAGCCGAGCTTCAAGTTAGAATTAAAGGCCAAACAACTTGGACTACTTATCTAGCTCTATATACTGGACAAAATCAGGAAAATAAGGCCAACGAGTTTCAAGGTAACTTTACACCATTGGAGGCTGGTACTTATGAATACCGAATGTCCTTTACTCCTGATTTAGGTAAAACATGGGTATCGACTTCAACAGCAGAAGTAAATTATACACGGAGCACATCAGATACAGTTCCTCCTGCTAAAGAAGTCACTTTAGATACACCAATTCAAGAATCTGGTCAGGTTAACTTAAACTGGAACCTTAAGGAGCCAGATCAACCATATAAAACTGTCATTTATCGTGACGACCAGTTACTTACATCAGTAAATGGAGACACTACCACTTTCCGTGATTATCAGGTAGCTAACGGTACAACATATAAATACAAAATCCGTGTATTTGATCAAGCTGGGAACTACATGGATTCGAATACAGTAACTGTCACACCTGATATCGTCATGGTACAAGTCACCTTTAAAGTGCATGCGCCAGATGATACACCATTATCTTCTCAAATGAATATTCCAAACAGCTTAAATGGATGGAATACAGGCGCCTGGTCAATGAGCCGAAATGGTGCCGTTACAGCTGATTGGGAATATACAACTGAGGTTGAGGAAGGAACTGAAATTACGTATAAATACACGAGAGACAACACTTGGGATCATGAAGGTTTAACAGACCATACACCATCTGATCCATCAGATGATGATATCAGTTACTATGGTTACGGTGCGGCTGGAACTGATATGAAAATAGTTGTTACAAACCAAGGTGGCAACAAAATGGTTGTCCAAGACACGATTTCACGCTGGATTGATAAGCCACTTGTAGTGAACCAAATTGATGTGAAAGGTTCAACTTTAACGATCAAAGGGAATAGTATTAAAGGTGCTAACCTCACCATCAACGGGGTAAAAGTAACTGACTATAATGGGATGAATTTCACCCAATCGATTAATCTAAGCGAAGGTCAAACACTAGTCCCAGTCCACATTGAACCAACTGATACTACAAAATCTACGATATTTAAAAGTGATGGTGGTTCGATAGCCAAAAACACAAAGAACTACGTGATTGATGTAGTTAATAAAACGATTAGTGAATCCAAGTAAATAGTAATAGAGAAGGTCTGCCTAGTTGCAGACCTTTTTTATTTAAATTTGTTAACCAATAAATTTAGTACTTGTACAACATACACCTTAGTTGCCTCCATCAAATAGAATTCCCTATTCAATTAATCCTAAAAAGTTTTTACCGAGTATGTATTCCTTTTCGTTATCAGGAATTAAAAGAGATTCCACCCATCTTTTCTTGTCTGAATAATCATATTCATTAAATGTCTTCATTCCATATGGTCCGTCACAGCCAAACAGAACTTTACGATAACCTAATGCCTCAACTGCTTGTTTTACAATTGACGGATTGAGATAATCACTTGATGTATCAACATATACATTTGGTTTTTCCTTAACGTATTTCCATAGTTTTTTCCAAAATGGTAGGCCAGCGTGGGCATAAATTAATTTAAGTTTAGGGAAATTTTCTGGTAGATATTTATAGGAGTCAATCTCAGATGAAAGATGAATAATCATTGGTACACCATTTGTTTCACAAAAAGCTGCAACTGGATCAAGAGCTTTAATACTATATCCATGCATGAATGGATGCGCCTTTACACCAATAAAGCTAGTTCTATTAAGATAGAATTCTATTTCTTCCATAAAATTAGGAATGATAGGGTTCACTGCTGCCCAACCTAGAAATCGGTCTGGAAATCTTGCAATTGCATTAGCTACAATCTCGTTGTTCGGTTCGGTAAAAATCTTATATGAGTTACCATAAAGTTTCAAATAGCCAGCTTCCACTAGACCATCGTAGATTTTGTGCCCAATTTGAGGTGTATTAAGGATTAGAAAACGAAATAATCGTTGGATATGATACTGAATGGTACGATCCGATTCAAACATTGTTTCATTCATAGGAGGGATTAGAGCCGTTTTTGCTACATTATTTTTATCCATTCCCTCTATCATTTTTTCTAAAGTCAGCATGGATTCATCCACATGAAAATGGCAATCAATAATAATATAAATCTCCCCTCTTCTATTTCTTCATTGTAGTACTTTAACTAGTATCAAATATATGCTTTTTATAAATGCTTTATTAGTTTAAAAGAGTTCTGTCCATATCTTGCAAATCTGCTACAAAAAACATGAAAAGACAACCACCCGAGGGATAGTTGCCTTACTTTAATACAAACAATCAACAAAAGGGTATAGATAGGTCTATTTTTGTCCGTATTTGTCACTATTATTATCCTTATACATCTAAGGTTTATTTATCTCTCAACAGAAGGCCAACTTTCAACTGTTCCATCTGCTGTTCATATTTCATGTAAAGCTGCTCTGCCCCTTCTAATGTAATTTCTTTGAAGCGAATTTTTTCACCAGGCTTTAATTGAGCGATGAGAGGTAGATCCACTGTCGCAACTTGGGCGATTTTTGGATAGCCACCGATTGTCTGTCTGTCAGAAAGCAGAATAATTGGATTTCCGTCTTTTGGTACTTGAATCGTTCCGTGAGAAACTGCCTCTGAAATAAGCTCAAACGATTCTTCCAATTGTAAAGTTGGGCCTGATATCCGGTATCCCATTCGGTCAGACATTGGCGTTATTTGGAATTCTTGCTCAAAGAACTGTGCTTGACTAGAAGAGGTGAAACGGTCAAATTCCCCTCCTCTTATGACACGAACCACTGCATTCTTCTTTATTTCCATAAAAGATTCAGAGTTGACATGCCAGTTAGTCGCAGCAAACTGATGAGATTGCGCTTTACTTTTAAGCTGTTGAAAAAGCTTAATGGCTCTTTGCGGTATTTCGTTACATAGCAGAAGATCTCCTTCTTTCAGGGCACGTCCCTTATACCCGCCGATTTCTCCTCGCAAATACGTACTCTTACTCTCCATTATTTCATCAACAGCAAAACCACCAGCGATCGCTACGTATGCTCGGCACCCTGATTGACATGCCTTAAAGTGGAGAACGCTACCCACTTTTACGTAGACAGGTCTCCACAAAGTTACTAGTTCTCCATCAATGGTTGCGGACAAGTTTCCGCCAGTAATCGAAATTAATAAATCTTTCTCAAATAAGAATGAGGTACCCATTAATGTTACCTCTAAAGCAGCTTCACCTTCCTCATTACCAACTAACAAATTTGCAATGCGAAGTGAGGTTGCATCCATTGCACCACTCACGATGACTCCGTATTTTTGAAAACCATATCTTCCTAAATCTTGAACACTAGTAAGTAAACCAGGACGACACACTTTTATACTCATTTATTTGTCTCCTTGTATAATTCATATTCTTCAAGAGAAATGGGTACAAACTTTACAACGTCTCCTGATTGAAGAAGGCTTGGGGGATTTTTAGTTGGACAAAATAATTCAATCGGTGTACGCCCAATTAATTGCCAGCCGCCAGGTGTTGATATCGGATATACACCTGTTTGATTCCCTGCTATTCCGACCGTTCCTGCAGGTATTGATAACCGTGGTGAATTACGGCGAGGCGTCGTGATTTTTTCAGACATCCCACCTAAATAAGGAAAGCCAGGAGCAAATCCAATCATATAGACAAGATACTCTCCATTTGAGTGAATATCTATGATTTCATTTGTTGATAAACGATTAGATTCTGCAACAAATTCTAAATCCGGACCAAATTCCCCTCCATAACAAACGGGAATTTCAACTACACGTTGCTCACGTTCTTTTGCTACTTCAATACCTATTATGATCTCTCCTATGATTGAGCAAACAACTTTAAATGGGGAAAAGTTCTTCTCTATATGAAAAAAGGATTTATTTTCTTTTTTGTACATCTGATGAATCAACAAAGGATTATAAAAAACTGTCACACTAGTAAAAGCTGGAACGCACTCGATGAAACCATTAAATGGATGCGTTTCAAGATACTCTGTTAACGCTTTCACCTTCAGATGTACCTCAGGATTTATTTCTGTACCTAATTGGATCAGAACCGCTGAATCTCCGAGTGGTTTCATCTTCATATCTGTATTTACATCAAAATTTGTTTGAAGCATTTCCATCCCTCGCTTTTTCGATTTTCGGAACTGTTATCCTAAAAATCGGACTTTGTAATTATTATAATTGTCAGAAATTAAAAACACAACTGTTACTCTGTTAAAAATTTTGTTTAAATCATCTGATTAGAAAACCTTTTTAGCAATGTAATGGTAATTTTTCACTCCGTTAACAAAATTGTTCGAAAATTAAGTGATATGCAATAGGATTAAATTATGTTATTATTTTCGAAACAGCAATTCCTAAATTCGGAAATAAGCGCTATCTTTTTTCTTACTATTCAAATTATTACGAACATAAAGTACAAATTTTATTAGCCACTTTGAAAGCGTTTAAGATGTATTTTTTTAAAATTTAGAGGATTTAATCAATATTTGTCTGTATTAGGAGGATTATTCGATGTATCAAATTGATTTAAATTGTGATTTAGGAGAAAGTTTTGGCGTTTACAAGATAGGAAGAGATGACGAGATTCTCAATTTTGTAACTTCAGCAAATATAGCTTGTGGATTTCATGCAGGTGACCCGTCAGTAATGCGAAAAACCGTTCGTTCAGCTCTTAATAAAGGAGTTAAAATTGGCGCACATCCTGGGCTTCCTGATTTAATTGGTTTTGGACGACGCAACATAACGATTTCACCACAGGAAGCATATGACATCGTCGTATACCAAATTGGAGCACTTTATGGATTTTTGAAAGCTGAAGGAGAAAAGATGCAGCATGTTAAGCCACATGGTGCACTATACAATATGGCGGCAAATAATGCTCAGTTAGCTGAAGCAATCGCTGAAGCAGTATATAAAGTTAATCCTGAATTAATTCTCTTCGGTCTTTCTGGGAGTGAGTTAATTAAAGCAGGAGAAAAAATTGGTATTCGCACCGCAAATGAAGTGTTTGCTGATCGAACTTACCAGCAAGATGGTACCTTAACTCCTAGAAGTCATCCAAATTCTTTGATTAGCGATCCTTTCCAGGCTACAAACCAAGTTATCCGTATGGTGAAAGAAGGAAAAGTCCTGTCTCAACAGGGAAATGAGGTCCTCCTAGTTGCTGATACGGTCTGTATACATGGTGATGGTTCGCACGCAGTAACATTTGCTAATCAGATTAGAAAAATGCTAGAAGAGTCAGACGTTTCGGTTGAGGCTTTTGTATAGAAATAAAATAAAAATAAGGAGGAAAAAAATAATGACACTTATTGGAATTTTTATCGTAATCATTGGTTTTGCTCTTAGACTTAATCCATTGTTGGTCGTTACGATTGCTGGCATTACAACTGGATTAGTCGGAAAATTATCTTTTGAGCAAATACTCACGACATTTGGAGAATCGTTTGTACAAAACCGCTATCTTTCTTTATTTATTCTTACCTTGCCAATTATTGGTTTATTGGAGCGCTATGGCCTAAAAGAACAATCACAAACAATAATCAGCAAAGTAAAATCTGCTACCACCGGACGCCTTCTCATTATTTATCTGTTTATTCGAGAAGCAACTGCTGCAATTGGATTAACTAGTCTTGGTGGACATGCTCAAATGGTGCGTCCGCTCATCGCACCAATGGCAGAAAGTGCTTCGGAGAACAAATTTGGCAAATTACCGAAACATGTACGCAATAAAATTAAAGCTTTTTCAGCTTCAACAGACAACGTAGGTCTTTTCTTTGGTGAAGATATTTTCATCGCTTTTGGAGCCATATTACTAATGAAAGGCTTTTTCGAGGAAAACGGAATCATCTTAGAACCGTTACACATGGCAATGTGGGGAATCCCAACTGCCATTGCTGCTTTCATCATTCACTCTGTCAGACTCTATATGCTAGATAGAAAAATAAAATATTATGTAGATGAAAGTAAGATGCAGGATTCGAACGGAAAGGAAAGTAAATCGCATGATTATCAATCTTGAATATATTTATTATATTGCAGGTATTTTTCTATCCATTATTGCTTTTCTGTCATTTAAAGATAAAAGCAATTCAAAACGACTGTTAACAGGTACTTTTTGGGGACTTTTTGCAATCTCTTTCATCTTTGGCAAAGTAATTCCACCAATGTACATGGGTGTACTAGTCATAATCATAGCGTTAATAGCTGGATTTGGTGGAGTTAGGATGGGCTCTTATCACCAAACAACAGAGGAAGAAAGAAAAGCAAGTGCGAAAAAAATCGGGAATAAACTATTCATTCCTGCTTTATTGATTCCACTTGTGACAATCATTGGCACTGTTGTCATCAAAGACATGAAAATTGGCAATCTCTTCTTATTGGACAATAAAAACGTTACGCTTGTAAGTCTTGGGGTTGCTTGCGTTGTTTCTTTAATTGTGGCTATGATGTTAACGAAGGAAAAAGGCATCCAACCAGTAAAGGAGTCTCGTCGATTATTAGATGCAATAGGATGGGCAGCGGTTCTTCCACAAATGTTAGCTACGCTAGGCGGTCTTTTTGCAGTAGCAGGTGTAGGTAAAGTAGTATCGGATTTGATTAGTTCAGCTATTCCTGTTGATAATCGCTTTTTTGTAGTATTGGCATATGTATTAGGTATGGCAATCTTTACAATGATCATGGGAAATGCGTTTGCAGCTTTTCCTGTCATAACGGCAGGTATTGGTCTTCCCTTACTCGTTCATATGCATGGAGCAGATCCTGCTATAATGGGCGCAATTGGGATGTTCTCCGGCTATTGCGGAACACTATTGACCCCTATGGCAGCAAATTTTAATATCGTACCAACAGCTTTACTAGATTTATCCGATAAATATGCTGTTATTAAAGCACAGGCACCTACTGCCATAATCTTACTAACCGTGAACATATTTTTAATGTATTTCCTTGTATTTTAAAGAATAAAAGATTTGGTCCTAGTACCGAAACTACCATTTAATAGATTCTCATTTCGTCAAAGAAATCATCTTTTTATAATGGATGATTTCTTTGACTTTTTTCTTGTCTCTTCACATTACGTGTTTTCCAGAATATCCAAATTTCCTTGAAATCTTTTCGGCAGCGCCCTTCACCTTTTCAATTAATTGCGGAACTCTGTCATGTTGATAATTCACTTCAAGTCCTGCAATACTAATGCCAGCTATTACCTGACCTTTAGCATTAAAAATAGGTGCAGCTATTGCCGACGTATAATTTTCAAGTTCGGAGCGGCTGAAAGTATAGCCTGTTTTTTGTGTTTCTTCCAGAATAAGACGAAGCTTCTCTTTCTCTGTAATCGTTCCAGATGCGATTGGCTTTAGTTCAATTTGCTCTATATATTGTTCTTGTTCAGAATGTGGCAGAAAAGCAAGAATTACACGTGAACATGCTCCTGCATAAAGCGGTGTTCTTCGGCCAATTGCAGTATATAGCCTTACCGGTTGTTTTGTATCCAGTTTTTCGATATAAATTGCATCATTACCGTCCTGTACGATCAGATTTACAGCTTCTCCTACCTCATCATGAAGCTCATGCATAATCGGTAAAGCCACTTGCCTTATATCAAGCCTGTCCGCTACTAAATTACCAAATTGTAGGAATAATAAGCCAAGCGAATATTTTCCGTCCTGATCCTTATCAAGAAACCCCATCTCTTCAAGTGACATCAGCATTCGATAAACAGACGTTTTAGGGATTCCTGATAACTGTACGATTTCATTAAAACTCAACTTTGAATTTGTTAAAAAAAGATTAAGAATCGCCATTGATTTTACGACCGTCTTATTTTTGCTTTCCATAAGCTTTATCTCCTTTAGTAAAGATTAGACACCTTAGTTCCGAATTTCGGTATGTACATAATTATACTTGCTGTTATTAAAAACTCAAAGACTTTATCGTATACTACTTATTTGTTAAACACTGCTACTTCAATTATCTAGATGATTTTCCCTAAAATAGGTCGTTTTAAATACAACACTATTTCTTTATTGACTTGATAAAAAAAAGGGAAAAAGATTGAGGTGACTGTGATTGCCCCATTCCTTTTCCCCTTCAATGCATTCTACGTAATTGACAATACATGAGATGATGCCTAAGTTTATATCTAATCGCTAAATATAAAAGACATTTGACCAATAGTATGAAGACGGATTGTGCCAAGTACTACAAGTTCAGTTTATCGGTATCTAAATGATTAAGTACTCATAACGCTCTTCCTTCAAAGCCGTAAATCCTTTAAAAAACTGATTTATTAACTGATCTAACTCATAGCTACATTGAATGGTATTAGAATGAAGAAATCCATACTTCTTACATATATCATACAATTCATTTCTCTTTTTCTCTATCTCTAGTTTTGCTTGTTGTTGTAATAAAGTAGTCATCCCCAAACCCCTCCATTTAATAACTCTCCAGTAAGAATTCTATCTTGGTGTGACTGCTGAAATAAGCTGCACCGTAGATATCTTCTGAAACTGTTACAGTATCTAGAATATGAATGCCCTTTTCCTTTAAAGTTAATTTTATTAATCAATTTATTTTTGTTATTTCTCATGAAAGCCGGTGGGTAAATGCTCAAACCCATAATCCCATCTGTAGTCTCTCTTCTCTGCTTATTCCTATAGAATAGAGAAATAAGGTGTAAAAAACCGGCAACGTCATAATGAAGCGTCACCGGTTCTTGTCATCATTTAAGTCAACTAGGATCTATCAGTAGTTTCACATTTGATGTCATAACATACCAGTTGCTGTACTTGTTTATTTTTTATGTCAAGACCAATCAAACGATTGGAGTACTCTAAGACTTTTTCATTTGCATTCTGAATGATCACATTGAACCTAATTTATTTTTTCACTACAACTTTTTTCGCTTTACCTGTATTCCCTGCCTTATCTTTTGCATAAACGTAAAGGACTGTTCCTACTTTTTGTTTTTTATAAGAAACAGTATAAATTCCTTTACTGTTAGCAGTACTAGAACCTATGATTTCTTTTCCCTTTTTCACATAAACTTTAGCACCTGGTTCGGCTTTCCCTGTTACTTTTGTATTCGTTAAACTTTTAACAGAAGGAATTGCTGGTGGTGTACTGTCTTTTATTACAACCTTTTTTGCCGCTCCAACATTCCCCGATTTGTCTACTGCGTATACATTAATGATTGTTCCTACTTTTTGACTTTTGAAGGTAATAGAATAAATTCCTTTGCTGTTTACAACTGAGGAACCTATGATGACTTTGCCTGCTTTAGCGTATACTTTAGAACCGATCTCAGCTTTTCCAGATATTCCTGTATATGTCAACTTACTTACCAAAGGAATACTCGGTGCTGTTTTGTCTGGAACAGGCTTAGGAATTGGTTTACAATTTACATATAGCTTTCCTGCTGCAGTGGAACTTAATGAATTTCCATACATATCTTCTACATTTACCGCTATTTGTGCACCGTTTAATGTAAGATTCTTAGGTGCTGTCCAGTAACCCTTATAGTGTCCAGTGCCAGTGCCATTTGCATCCTTTACTTCTGTCATAACTACTTCAAAGGAGCTTAAACTTGCTGTTGGCACAAATGCTGTACTTGCTATGCCATTAAACGGAGTGTTAATTGAAAATACTGCCTTCTTTAATCCAGGTTCACTGTCGAACTCAACCTTTACTGTTGAATTTGCCTTTAATATTACATCACTCGATGGCATTATATTTTTAATTTCACGGATTGAATATTTTACATTAACTGTTATGCTCTTAGCAGTTTCATTTCCTGCCTTATCTCTAGCAACAACATTTATTACATTTTCACCTTCCTTGGACATAAGCTTTACTGTCCAATATCCATTTGAATCTATGTCTGCACTTGTTCCGTTAACATCAACATAATCTAAATAATCATCTTTGGCTGTTCCTGTTACAGTTATAACCTGATCATTTATATTTGCGATATTTTGTGGGCTTGTAATTTCTAAAACTGGTGATGCCTTGTCTACTATAACCCTTGTCTCTGTCGAATAAGGAGTAGATCCGAGTTCTGCTATCGTTTTTGCCTTTAGAATATTAACTCCCTCTTGAAGTACAGCGTCAATAGAGAAGCTTCCATCATCATTTGTCTTCCCATTTGCTATGTCTTTATCACCGCTAAATATCTGAACGTCCATTCCTGGAGCCGCCATACCTTTTATTGTTACGTTTTCATTATTTACATATGGGTTTTCTACTGGTGATGTTATAACTGGAGCTAGTGCTTCAAGCTTAACTGTTGATCTAATCATTATGTTTCCAAAATCTTTATTTGCTAAATTGAATGGTCCGCCATTTACAAACCACCATGATCTTCCTGTTGGTACTGTCGTTTTATCCAATGATATTCCTGGAGATAACAAAGCAGGCTGATCCTGTATTAAAACCATATAATAATCGCCTGTTACAACTATTCGCTTTGCGGATAAATCAACGACTGTCCATTTTCCTTCCTCCCTAGGAGTAGTTGCATTAAACGGACCTGCTATCATTTTTCCAGGAGCGCCATCCTTTCCACTTGCATCATAAACTGCCACCTTAAATGTCTTTCCACCTGGTGTTGGCCATTTTGTACCAAACATAAATAATCCAGAGGTTACGATTGCTCTAGTCTCTCCCGCCGGAAGTGACATTCTTACTGCATAGCCACCTCCCGGTTCAAATTGAGCTACTGTATCTTCTGCTGTTCCATCATCATAGCCGATCTCTCCTGAATAATTGATAAACGGTTTTTGCTGAATATCATGTGTAACATTTTCCTTATTAATATCTACAGTAACTTTCTCATCAAAGTAGTCCTCAGCTATAACCTGTACTGTATATTTACCTTCATATGCAGTTAATGAGTAATTACCCTCTGCATCAGTTGTAACTGGTGCTACAGCTGCATCCTCGATTAAGTAAAGTTTAGCGTTTTTCACAGGTTTTCCTGTTTGCGCATTAGTGATTTTACCTGTTAATGTTCCCTTAGGAATTGGAGCCATTGTAATGTTTGTATTTTCAAGAACTTGGTTAGCTGCTACTTGAACCTTATGATCCTGTGGATAGTACCCATACTTTTCAGCTCTTAATGTATACGCTCCTTCTTTCACCTTAAAACTATATGACCCGTCTTGCGGATTTGTTTTTGTTGAACGACCATTTTCAACAATAGTCACTGTGGCTGATAATGGAAGTCTTGCCATCTCAGTGTTTGCCTGCACTGAATTTATTACTTGTTGTTTTGGGCTGTTGCTTAAAACTGATCTGCCATCTGATGCTGCAGGTAGATCTTTTAATCTAATTTGTTCTTTAGGGCCATTGCTTAAAACTGATGTATTACCTAGTGCTGCAGATTTATCTGTTAATTTCACATCATCTATAAACCATCCCTGATGATTATTGGAGGCGGAGGTACCAGACATAAATACAAAATAGATACTTACTTTCTTTCCTGCATATTCGCTTATATCTATTTCTTCATTTGAATATCCTCCTGTCTTAGTGCCTGCATATTTTGCTACACTCGTAAAATAATCATTGCCGTCAATTTGAACACCAACTTTTGCAATGGCATAATTTTCTTCTATATCATACCAATTTTTAAACTGCAAATAAGCATGTTCTTTCGGCAAGACAATTTTAGGCGATATCAATGCCATTACTTGATTTTCTGAATACGTTCCTTCAAGATTAGTAGCAAAAACCTTTTCTCCCGAGGCTGCTGCCATAGGTCCTGTCGTTGGTTTTCCCCACTGCCATTCAGGAGCCCCTAGTATTTCCCATCCTGTTATATCTGTTTCAAAATCATTAAAGTATCCTACTTGAGAGTTAACAAGTATTGTATAGATATCACTTGTAACCTCGTTCTTTCCAAAATCAACTATTCTCCATCTGTAAGATAGATTTGCTCCTGCCACTCTATCAGCTGGAATTATCGCTTCATAGCTTCCTGACTGGATGTCCCCACTCTCCCTTTGAGCTGCAACTGTTGTCCACTCATCCGATGGATTATTTCTATATTGAAGTTCAACTGTCTTAACACTTATATTATCCTGTACATCAATTTTTAATTTTTGTTCAAAACCTGCGTATGCCTCTTTAATAGGTATATGATTAAAAGTTGGCGGAACTGTATCCTCAGCATCTTCTGATACTTGGCCTTTAATATCAGAAATTCCTGTCATAACTGATGTTACAGCCTTAAGTGCATTAATCACACCATATCCATATCCATTGTTAGGGGTTTCAGGATATTGAGAGTCAGTACAAGGAGTTGCTGTTTCCTTT
>NZ_NULG01000035.1 GCF_002577195.1 Bacillus sp. AFS041924 | reverse complement strand
CCTAAAGGGGATAATATCATATTGGGTGGTTTTTTTTGTATGAATTGCTTTCTATTATTAGCCAGTATTAAAAATAGTGAAGAAATACCTTTATAAAACTAAAGAAAGTATAGGAGCCTATGGGATAGTTAAATGGAAAATAAGAAATTCTTAAATATTTTTTATGGCTGCCTGTTCTGCAATTGAAGTTGCCATTGGTAGTTTTTTAATTGAATTAGTGATCAGATAGATGAAAAAGGAGAATTTGATAAGAATCTAGTTAATATGAAAAATATAAATATAAGTCTGTTAGTTCGATAATAACTTAATTTTATTTAATTTCAGTTTCTTCAAACCTTATCGTTGCATTCTTCGTTACCTATAACGAGAGACCAATACAAAACTGAAGGAGATGTTAGAAAATGAAATTTCGTTATACGCTTGCAAGTGTACTGTCAGTTATTTCAATGTTATTATTTGGTGCTGTAGCTTCCGCAGCTACTGATTTTACACAGTTCGGATTTACTAATGTAGTTGCAGAAAAGAAAATTAAGGCAGGGGAAGCGGCAAAAATAAGTCATAGTGGAATTAAAATTGCGATTCCAAAAGGGACGTTTCAACATGACGTTACTTTTCAAGTTCTTGAGGGGGATAATAAAAATTTCCAAGCAAATGCACCAGAAGGAGAAATAGTAATTATGAATTTTGCGTTCAAAGTTACTGATATGGAAACAGGCCAACTTGTTGATAAATTTACTCCAGCGATTACATTTAGTTTTAAAGATAAGGAAGTAAATAATTTGAGTACATACTACAATGTTAAAACAGACGGCACGTTCGTCCAAAATAATAGTACATCTGTAATCGAAGGCAAAACATTAAGCCATCCAGTCGGTGCAGCTCCAGTTGGTTGGGCTATTACTTCACCAAGAGATTCTATAGAGAAATAACTGGAAAATACATTAAAAAATGCCCATGACATCAGGAAAGAGAATCATGGGTTTTCTTTATATTGAAACAAGAATAATGGATTTAGAAAATAAATGAAAAAGATATAAAGTTTTTCAAACCTTTTATAAGGTAGGATCGTTTACTAATTTGAAACTAAAATATTAAGGAGGAATACAGATGAAAAAAATGATGTTAATTTTAATGACTATAACATCAATCCTGATGTCAGCAGCTTGTAACATTGGAGAATCAGAAAAAAGTACTAAATCCTCTAATTATGAAAAAATAAGAAAACAAGAACTATCAACACTACAATTATTAGAAAACGTTAAAGTTGGGAAATATTTAGCTGATTCCAAGGGAATGGCGCTTTATTATTTTAAAAATGATGTATCTGAAAAAAGTAATTGTAGTGGAGAATGTTTGAAAAACTGGCCCCCATTTACTGCAGATAAATTTAAAGTGCCAGTAGGATTTGATAAAAATGACTTTGGAACTATTACAAGGGAAGATTCAGGAGAGAATCAAGTTACTTATAAAGGTTATCCACTCTATTATTTTGTAAATGATAAAGTAAAAGGTGATGTAAATGGACAAGGAATAAAGAAGATTTGGTATATTGTGAATACTGACACCACATTTAAATAAATTAATTATCAAATACAAAGGAACAATCGTCTATAATGGTTGTTCCTTTTAATCTCCTCCAATTATATAATTTCACTATCAAACTAATAAAATACCTCACGAGAGGAGCATCAACGATTGAAGGATAAAAGTGATTTTGAATTAATGAATTTAGTCAAAAAAAAGCAAAGTCCTGCATTAGAAGAACTATATAATCGCTATATTAAATTAATTTATAGTTTTGTTTATAAGTTTACACAAAGAAACGAAGAAAAGACGAAAGAAATTATTCAACTGGTTTTTTTGCGACTTTGGACAACAAAAAGCACTTATGTTGACACAAAAGGTGAATTTATAAACTGGTTACTTACTATTACTCGAAATATTTGTATAGATTATATTCGGAAAGATTGTAATGAGAATTTTAATAGGCAATGGAATGTCTACCATCATTCTAGCAAACAGCTTGAAATAGAAGATTCTTCCAACGAAATAGCAGGTACAATAAATAAATTTGAACTCCAAGAAGCAAAGGATAAGTTATCTCCATCTCAAAAAAGATTAATAGATTTGTTTTATTGGAACGGGTATACACTTCATGAAATTGCCGAAATGGAGGATGAGCCTTTAGGAACCGTGAAGAATAGGCTCCATCAATCACTAAAGAAATTAAGAAAGTATTTTAACATAGGAGGTTAAGTAATGAAAAAAATATGTAATCATTTACTTCCTTATATTACGAATGAACTCAGTAAAGTGGAACAAAGAGAATTTAAAGAACATTTAGAAACCTGTCTGAAATGTAATAATGAATATAATCAGATAAAAGAAAGTTGGGAAGCCCTCCAATCTGACATTGAAGAAACAGAGGTTCCAGAATCATTAAAATCTGAGGTGTTTGAATTTGTATTTGCACAACAAAAAGATGAACAAAACTTATTCACAATCAAACTAAAAAACTGGTTAACTTATTTAAAACAGCAGTTTACACCTTTAACAACTGTATTAATCTTAACCTTATTAACTATAATCGTACTCAATTTTAAAAATACCAAGTTGAGTTATCAAACGGCAATTAATAAGGAACTGAGCAGCCGTCCAGTCGAAATTTTATCTACACTTACACTATCTTCTGTTAATCAAAGTGAGGCAAATGGACATGCCTTTATCGTTCATCAAGGTCAAGAAAAAAAGCTAATTGTGCAAGTAAACAACTTACAAAAAACGGAAGGTAAAAAAGTTTATCAAGTGTGGTTACTGAACAAAGGAGTGCGAAAAAATGCTGGGATATTTAAGCCAAATAACAATGGCTCAGGTATTTTGACATTTGAACTTCAGGAAAATGAAGTTTTCGATAAAATTGGGATTACACTCGAACCAGATGAAAATAGCGTTAAGCCAAGAGGTGAAAAAATAGTAGGAACTTAATCATATCCTTCAAACGCATTATCAAGTTGTAGAAGCTGCGCTAACTGTAATGAATCGCGACGAACCGTTTTTACTCGATCTCCAGTACGTTTAGGAATTAGTGTTGGTGCAACTACAATACATTCGATATCCTCGATAAAAGTTGACAGTAGATACTATATCCACTTGAATCAGCTTCATAACAAACTAGTAATTTCTCTGGAACACCTAACTTCTTAAAGAGTTTTCGAATAGCTTCTGGAGTATTTTGGATATTCTCATGAAATCATGATGGGCTTCTTCCTTCATCAGCAATTCCAACAGCAATAATATCTTTTGAAACGTTTAAACCAATAAATTTTGACCAACCTTCATAATACACGGCTCGGAAAAAATGGAACTAGATGTTAAGTATGTTGAGAAGATTATGCCTTATATTCATCAGTTGTGGGGTAGAGGTGTTCATTTAGAGACGAATATTGAGAGTAAATCTGTGTTGTTTAGTTATGATGGGAAGAGTATTCATCGGAAGTATATATAATACCACCTCTTTAGAGGTGGTATTTTTTTCACCAAACAAAGAGAAGTCAAGCTTGATCTGTATTTAGTGCCTCAATAAACCGTTCATCATTTTTAAATAGTGAATTACTTTTACGATTGTTTAATTAAAGGAAAGAACATTAATTTAGATATTCCAGCCTTTTTCAAAAGCATAAAAGTCTAATATTTTTTTGTATTTTTCACCATATCTCTCCACAAGTTCAGATTGAAAATCTTTTTCAATATGTTGCATGATTAGATCATGGTAAAAAGCAGTTTTTAACATTCCAACTACTGATGGGTGGTCAGTCTCTAAAGCAGTGAGTTTTGTTGAATTTCCAAAACCACCGATTAAAGCCTTTTTTGAATCGCATAAAATCGAAAAATTTCTTAAATTAGAAATGCTCCAATCTTCACTTCGAATATGGACAAAAATGTTCTTAAGCGATGTTTGACATTCTCCAATTGTAATAAGTATCACGTTGACACCTCTATTTTCAGCATCAAGTAAGTCCTCTTCGACCCAATGTAAATCTTCTGACCATATGTCTATTACAATGAAATCTTCTGCGTTGGCAATTATTCGACGAATAGTTGTACTAAGTTGCTTATCTCCTTGCCAATTATAAAAAGAAGGAGCAATTATAGTTGGAGACTTTAAGTGGTTTACTAATACTTTTGTTACTTGTTCAAATTCTGTTTGTAAATGTTTCGTTAATTGTTCTATGGGAACAGCATCGTATCTAGCTGGTTCTCCTTCTATGCATCGACAAGCACCCTTGTCTGTTAATGATCTCAAAGCAGAATAAACATTAGTGCGTGAAACTGACACTCTTTTAGCTACTTCATAACCTGATATTCCAGGCTCTTCATGTAATGCCAAATAACAACGTGCTTCAAGGTCAGATAATCCTATTTTTTTTAAAAGTTCAACCATATGTACCTCCTTTTACAATTATTATATTTATTTTTTGTTGTTAATTGTAGATGAGTATATATAAATACTACTAGATTGAACAAAATAATCAAGCTATACAGCAATGCATAATTTTAAAATTTTTAATCTGTTTAAGAATGATACATGATTGAATAGATATGTTTGATATGTAGTAGTATCGAAAAATACTTCTATAATAAAATTTAATGTTGATAATATTCTGAAAAATAATTATAATAATCTAACAAGAGTAGTATCGTATAATACTACTTTCTTTGTTAAGGTGATTTTTAATTGGTTTTACAAATTAAGAACAGGGAGGCGAGATGTAAGTTCAATAATTTATATTAAACATTAGTTATCAAAAAAGTGGAGGCGTTTACATGATAGTTGATAAACGGATTGGAAAAACTAAAAAGATACGTTTGAATTATGGTGAGGATCAGTGGCAATACGGAGAATTACGTATCCCTGATGGCCCAGGACCACAACCAGTAGTTGTTGTTATTCATGGAGGATTTTGGAAATCGATATTTGCGGCAGATTTAATGGATGCGGTGGCAGAAGACCTTACAAAACGTGGACTAGCAACTTGGAATATTGAATATAGAAGGGTAGGTAACATTGGAGGTGCTTATCCTGGTACTTTGAATGATGTTGCCAATGCTACAGACTTTTTAGAAACAATAGGAGAACAATATGATTTGGATTTAACAAAAGTGGTTGCAATGGGTCATTCAGCTGGTGGTCAGCTTGCTTTCTGGTTAGCAGGGCGTAATCGTCTACAAGAAGATAGTATTTTAAAAACGTCCAGTGACCCCCTACTACTTAAAGGTGTAGTCAGTTTAGGAGGCATAATTGACTTAGAACTTATGAATAACCTGATCAATTACAAACAAAGAATAGTAAAAAATATGAAAATTGATAACCCAGTAACTGACTATATAGGGGGGACACCATTTGAAGTACCTGAAAGATATGCTGAGGTTTCACCAGTTCAATTGCTTCCGTTAAATGTTCCCCAAGTATTGATTCATGGTGATTTAGATGTAAATGTTCCAGTAAAATTAAGTGCCCTATATAAAGAACTTGCCGAAAAAGCAGGTGACCAAGTTAAGATGATTACGTTACCTAATGTAGAACATTTTGAAATTATCGATCCAGATTCAAAGGTATGGGACAGCATTGTTAATGAGGTTAGGAATTTATTGAAAGATTAAAAAATATAAAAAGCCAATAAAGGAAGGGAAGTAAAAATATATGTCAAATGCAGTAAGGAAAGTATGGGGATATCGATACGCTATATTGTTTATCGTTTGGCTACTATATATAATCAATTACTTTGACCGTGTGGCTGTGTTAACTTTCTTACCATTTATACAAAAAGATATGAATTTAACGCCAGTACAAGTTGGACAAATCGCTTCCGCGTTCTTTTTCGCGTATGCGGTTGGGCAAGTTACTTCTGGATTTTTAGCAGATAAATTCGGACCAAAAAGGGTCATGAATGTTGCCATAATTGTTTTTACTTTAGTAAGTGTAGTTACTGGATTTGTCAAAAATTTTACCCAGTTTATTGCTTTACGAATAGGTTTAGGGCTAGGGGAAGCACATCATTTTCCTCCTTCGGCTAAAGCAATTAGTAATTGGTTCCCATATTCAGAACGCGGTAAAGCCCTTTCAATTTTTAATACTTCCAATTATGTTGGCTTAGCACTTGTACCTATTATCTTAACTAATCTCTCTGCTTCTTTATTTGACGGTCAGTGGAGACCGGTATTTTTCACATTAGCTATTCCTGGTGTAATTGGTATCTTACTACTTTGGTTGTTCTTTAAAGATACACCAGAAGAAATGTATAAAAAAGGCAGAATAAGTAAAAGTGAATTAGATTTTATTAATTCGAATAAAGGAGCAACTCTACAAGTAACTACGAAGGGAAAAGTTAACCACAAAACTTACTTGAAAGATAGTACCTTTTATGTGATTTGCCTGATGATGTTTTGTCAGATCGGTATTCTTTGGGGATTCACAACTTGGCTTAGCACTTTTTTAGTCCAACAACACAATTTTAATATTAAGGAAATGGGGTTTGTCTCATCATTACCTCCAATAATTAGTATCATCAGTATTTTAATGGGAGGTTGGTTGATGGATAAATTTAACAAAATGAAACCAATTGCTCTGATTGCTTATATTGGATGTATTCCCGTACTTTGGATGCTCGGATCAGTTAATAAAGGAAATACACCTATGCTATTAACAATGCTATTGGCGTCAGGATTTTTTGTAGCATTTAACTCTGGTTCTTTAACAGCTGCACTTCAAAAAAGATACCCTAGTGAAGTGGTCGGTAGTGTAACGGGAATAGTTAATGGTTGTGGTCAGTTGGGGGCATTTGTAACCCCGTTAGTAGCCGGTTATCTAATAACAGTTCGTACTGGTGGAAGTTTTGATTTCACAAAAGTATTTATATTTTTCTCAGTACTTGCAGCGATAGCAGCAGTAAGTGCTCTTTTCCTAAAAGAAAAACCAGTCCAAACCAATGAAATAGTTAAAAACGCTGTTAATAATCAGATTGTATGAAATAAATTTTGGTTAAAGCCTCATACAAAAAAATAAACGGCTAAAGTAGAGGTGCAAAATTCCATTATGCAATTAATTAATGAAGGAATCGAAAAAATGAAAGGGTATGGCATTTATCAAGTAACGATTCCACTACCTTTTTGGAATGATAATGTTCATTGTTACTTAGCACGTAGAGAAGGAAAGTGGACAATCATCGATACGGCAATGAATCGTAATGAATCACGCCTGGCCTGGGAAGCTGCGTTTAATAAATACAGTATTGAACCACTTCGAGATGTTGAGCGTATCTTGATAACCCATCATCACCCTGATCATTTTGAATATGCAAGAGAATTACAACAGCAGACTGGAGCGAATGTTTTTCTAAGTGAGAAAGAACAAGCAGTCGCACAGAATAATCTAGATGCGGAATCATTTTCAAGATTTTATTTATCAGCGGGAATGCCGCAGGAACTAGTAAAGCAATTACAACCGGTGAACACATCAGCTAATAGATTTCCGAAAAACGTGTGTACCATAGAAACAAATAGGCTTTATCCAATTGGTGAGCTTCTTTTTGAAGCTATACAAATGCCTGGTCATTCGGATGGGCACATCTGTTTTTATAATAGTGAAGAACAGATTCTTCTGTCAGGAGATCATTTGACTAGAGAAACTATTCCTTATATCTCATATCATGGCTACGGAAATAAAAATCCATTAAGTTTGTATCTTGAGACAATAAAAACAATGCAATTAATGGAAATTTCATTAGTTCTACCAGGACATGGTCCCATTTTTATGGATGCACAAGAGCGAATTAACGAAATACTACATCATTATGAAGAACGAATTGGTTTCGTACTCGAGCAGATTACAGGAGAGATGAGTGCATACCAAGTATCAAATACTTTATTTCCAATAAGGTCAAGTGTACTAGAAAAGTGGATTGCACTAGGAGAGACTAATGCCTATTTAAGTTATTTAGTTGCAAAAGGTGAAATACGTGAGTATAAAGATGGGCTTCAAAATAAATACGTAAGAATGTAAATTATATATGGTTACACTATATTTCTCTTAAATTAAGAAGAAAATTTAAGTTCTTTGAGAAAATAAAGGTTGGGCAAATTACTGGCACATCCGCATCATGCGCGAACTAAACCTCGACTCAAACGAAGCAATCGAATACGCAAAACTAAACGCAGGTGTTGTACACCCATCAAAAACAAGCATTAATCCATATTACTTTGGATTACGTATGTTTGAAGACATTGAAGAACGATACAATCATCCAACAAAAGAAATGCGTGAGTTAGGTGTAAAACCTGGTAGCGGTCGAGACAAAATGTTTGAAGTACGAGAGTTAGAGTCTGATAGTTCATTTATACGAAACTACTTAACAAAAGATCTTGTCATGCGAGAAGATATGTATTTAATTCAGCGACAAGGTAAGGAATATAAAGTCACTGATAAGGCATGGGAAAATGTAAGAAATCAACTTGTTGTTAGTAGGGTAAATAGAGAGTTCCCTTATATTGTTGTTCAAGAAGGAGATTATTTAAAAAATGGAGAGCTTTATTTGAAGCATTCCTATGAAAATATGGAACTTGATGTGAAGTATGTTGAGAAGGTAATGCCTTGTATTCATCAGTTGTGGGGTAGAGGTGTTCATTTAGAGACGAATTTTGAGAATAAGTCTGTGTTGTTTAGTTATAATGGGAAGAATATTCATCGGAAGTATATTTGAGGCCACCTTTTATGGGTGGTTTTTTATATGTGTTTCTTTCTATCTTAATTAGTATTCAACTAAAGTTCTGAATCTAAATGGTTGATATGTTGCATAAGAAAAGAAGGGAATGATGTTCATTTAAAGTATAATTAATTGTTGTTTATTTTTATTGCTTTATTAAAAAACTTTTCACCAAATGGTAGTTTATAATTTTAATAATAGAAGTATAGAAATGTCACTCATAAAAGATCCTGAATCCGTATTATTACCTAATACTAAATGTGGTTATTTTGAAACTTATATAGTTTTACCAGATCCAATTGATGAAGATAGATCAATGTGAAGATTTTCAAATTAAATATAGTTAGTAAGGTTTTCCTTATGGAACTAAAGCATGTGATAGTTATACAAGATTCCCAAAATGTTGTTGAAGTAAATGAGGTCATTTGTATACAAAAATAGGATAGAAATGGCAGGTATAATATCTGCTTTTCTATCCTTCTTTTTGCTATTCAGCTTCTTTAAACGATCATTATTAATTTAGTAAAATCTTAAAGGAGATTTTGTTTAAAAGCAGTTATAAATTTTTTGCTATGTTCGGATAATTTCTTACGTTTTAATCGAACAATTCCAAATGAAAATCGGAGTGGACGAGGGAACACAAATGGAATTGTAATGATACTACCGTTTTGAATACTAGTAATTTTATTTAAGAATAAATTCATTGTAATAATTATCCCTAAACCTTCTGATACTGTCTCAGTAATAACGTTCACGTTGTTTGTTGTAAATAATATATTCAAATTAGGGGTGTAGTTAATAAGTTCATTCGCATACACAGCCATTATAGGATCTTCTGTAAGAATCAAAGATTGATTAGCAAGATCCTCAATATGTACATTTTCTAAAAAGGCAAGGGGAGAATTTTTGCTTGCACATATTACTGTGCCGCCTTCTAGTATCGTTTCAAATTCTAAATCAGGATTCGAATTTACCATTTCGTCAGTGAATATTGTAATGCCAAAATCAGTTTTCTCAGCTTTTACATTAGACAAAATTGTATTAGGTTTTTTTTCAAAGACTTCTACTTGGCTATAAGGATACTTTTTTTTATAGGTAGATAAGGCACTAGGTATGATTAACATAGCGTTAGGGCTGACAGAAAATGATATATTTACTTTTTCTGGGTAATGATTCCGATACGCGTAAATGGAAATATCTTCGACCTTTAGTAAAATTTCCTGCGCTTTACTTACAATAAATTTTCCTTCTTCTGTAAGCTCAGCCCCCAACCTAGAACGATTAAAAATCTTTAGTTGAAGTTCTGTTTCTAGATTAGTTATGGCTTTACTAATACCAGATGGAGAAATATGTAGATTTGCAGCAGCTTTAATTAATGAATTTGTTTTTGCAACCTCAAGTAAGTATTCCAATTGTAATAGGTTCATCTGATCACTCCACTTCTTTTAGGTGAAAAAAATTCAACTAATCCCCACTTATTTACACTTTATATTAATTAAAAGAGAAAGTATATTAAATTCAAAGATGTTTGAAAATTAAAAATACAAAAGAGTGATATGAATGGAATTAGAAAAAAATACAGGATGCTGCTCTCCAAGTAAAGAAAAAACAAACGTGTCTCGAGACTTAAGGTTAAGTGTTGTTAAAAAATGTAATAAAGTTTCCGACAAAAATGAAATTTACATTCCAGGTGGTGAATTTTTAATGGGTTCAGAAGACCCAGACGGGTACAAGGGCGACGGTGAGGGCCCGATCCGTAAAGTAAAGATAAATCATTTCTACATAGATGCTTGTACTGTAACTAATTCTCAGTTTGAAGAATTTATAACTGATACAGGCTACAAAACTGATGCAGAAATTTATGGCTGGTCTTTTGTTTTTAATACACTTGTGTCATATGAGACTCGAACGAAAGTTACTCAATTTGTTCAACAAACTCCTTGGTGGTTAGTTGTTGATGGAGCGAACTGGAGACATCCTGAGGGACCGGATTCAACAGTTGAAGATAAATATGATCATCCAGTAGTTCATGTATCATGGAATGATGCAATAGCATATTGCAATTGGGCTGGAAAAAGACTTCCCACCGAGGCAGAGTGGGAATTTGCTGCCCGAGGAGGTTTAGTACAAAAAAAATATGCATGGGGTGACGAATTAAATCCGAACGGTCAACATTATGCAAATATTTGGCAAGGGCAATTCCCAAATGAAAATCAAGGATTAGATGGATATAAAGGAAGTACTCCAGCTAAATCATTTCCACCTAATAATTATGGTTTGTACAATGTTGCAGGAAATGTCTGGGAATGGTGCTCTGATTGGTTTAGTCCAACCTTCCATATACATGACACAAGAGAAAATCCTAAGGGAATGCCAAAAGGAACTTTGAAGGTAATACGTGGAGGGTCCTATCTTTGCCACGAGTCGTACTGTAATCGTTATCGAGTAGCTGCACGTAGTTCCAATACACCGGACAGTTCGACAGGAAATATGGGATTTCGTTGTGCTAAAGATGCCTAATTAATTTGAGCTGAATTTTAATAGTGTTTTGAGTTCATTAAGATACGTTGCAATTAGTTATTTCTATTATTTAAAGGAGCGATTAAAAATGAAAAATAATATTGTATATATTGTCCTTGATGATATGGGTTTTTCTGACATAGGTTGCTATGGTTCAGAAATTAAGACGCCTAATATTGATCGTTTAGCACAAAATGGATTGAGTTATAATAATTTCCATGCTACGCCCCTTTGTTCTCCGACAAGAGCTAGCTTATTGACAGGTAGAAATCATCATACTGTAGGTATGGGGGTTCTTACAAACTTCGATTTAGGACCTGATGTACCCAACTCAAGAGGTAAAATCAGCACTTCAGCAGGAACAATAGCGGAAATCTTAAAGGAAAATGATTATAGCACTTATGCAGTAGGAAAGTGGCATTTAACACCTATATATGAAGAAACACCTGCGGGTCCTTTTAATAACTGGCCTTTAGGAAAAGGGTTTGAACGGTATTATGGATTTTTAGAAGCTGCAGCAGATCAATATACACCTACTTTAGTTTATGATAATCATTTCATAGATCCTCCAAAGAACCCTGATTATCATCTTTCTGAGGATCTTGTTGATCATGGAATTCAGTTTCTTTCTGATCATGCTTCAACTTTTCCAGATAAACCATTCTTTATGTATTTAGCATTTGGAGCACAACATTCTCCTCATCAAGTTTCACAAAGATATATTAATATGTATAAAGATACATATGCAAAAGGATGGGATAAAATCCGAGAAGAAAGATTAGAACGTCAAAAATTATTAGGAATTGTACCACAAGATACAGTGCTAGCGGAACGTAATCTAGGTGTAAAGGAGTGGGATAAGCTTACATTAGAAGAGAAGCGTCTTTTTGAAAGATTTCAAGAAACATACGCAGGGTTCTTAACTCACACAGATGAACAAATAGGTAGATTCATTGAGTTTCTAGAAACAATCGGACAATTAGATAATACAATGATCGTATTTCTTTCAGATAATGGAGCTAGTCAGGAAGGGGAGTTTGATGGCATATTAGAACAAATTTCTACTTATAACGGAATTCCGACTTTTGCCGAAAAAAATTTTGATCGCATCGATGAAATTGGTGGACCAAATTCACAGCCTAACTATCCTCGTGGGTGGGCTCAGGCAAGCAATACACCGTTTAAGTACTATAAACAAACAACTTTTGACGGTGGCATTCATGTTCCATTGATTTACCATTATCCAAGTCGAATCAAGGATATTGGAACAGTTCGTAATCAGTTCCATCATGTAATTGATATCACCCCAACTGTACTAGATTTGGCTGGAATAGGTGTACCAAAAGAAATTAAAGGAGTTAAGCAAATTCCATTGCATGGAAAGAGTATGCAGTATACATTTGATAATTCTCAATCTAATACTACTCGTGAATCGCAATACTTCCTCATGGGAGGACAACGAGCGATTTGGCATGACGGCTGGAAGGCGATCGCATTTCATATGCAAGGAACATCTTTTGAAAGTGATCAGTGGGAACTATATAACACGATTGAGGATTTTTCACAGTCAAATAATTTTGCAGAGAAGTATCCAGAAAAATTGAATGAATTAAAGGAAATCTGGTTTTCAGAAGCTGAAAAATTTGATGCTCTACCTATGATCGATAAAACTTTTGAATTATTTTCTTATGTCTCGCCAGATGATAGAGTAAGGTATCGAACTGAGTTTACTTACTACCCATACATGGGCCATACTTATGCAGTTCCATCATTACTTAATCGTTCTTACAAGATTACAGTCCCGATATATTGTGAGAGTAAAGACAGTCAAGGTGTATTGTTTGCACACGGAAATTCAAATAGTGGATATACAATGTATATTCAAAATAACCGTTTATACTATGAATATAATTACGTAGGGACAGTCTATAAAATTGAATCCGAACTAGGAATACCGGTTGGAAAATCAAATGTACGTTACGAGTTTTTAAAAACAGGAGATTATCAAGGTAAAGGAGTCCTATATATTGATGATGATCATGTGGGAGAAGTTGATATGCCAAAGACCTTACCGTTTTTGATATCAATTGATGGATTTTCTGTGGGACGAGATGCATATATACCTGTAAGTAAAAACTATGCAAAAAAAGGGGATTTCCCATTTACAGGAAAAATTCACAAAATCGATTTTGATTTGCAAAATGATTAGGTTGAAAAATTTTCAATGAATTTTAAGATGATTTAACAATAGCACCTCAAAAGTCGTTAATATGAATAATGGCCTACAGAGGTGTTTTTCATTAGTCTACAATTAATTTTAAGAGTATGTTATAAATTTATTCACAAATCTTCTATTTAAGGAAATTAATAGATTAATTGATTAAGTATCTTTTTCTACATTCAGACTGAATTAAGTCTTCTCCTTAAAGTATAATAAAATAAAACCTAAGAATAGGAGTGAAATGCATGGGTTTCGGATTTAGAAAGAGTATTAAAATCGCTCCAGGAGTTCGTTTAACCAGGAAAGAATTTTAATAGACTTTAGAGCGCACTTTTTTCAATTCTTTGGTTATATTTTAAATTTAAAGGAGAAGTCTGTATGGAAAGCTTATTGAAAATTTTTAATCAAAATAAATTTATATTTACAAAAGAAACAACAAAAGCAATCGAATTTGAAAACATTCACAGTAAAGAAGTAATTTATTTATTACCCACTGTTGAAATTACTATTGCTTTAGACCCGAAAATAGTAGAAGGAAATGTAGAATTGGAAAACAAATCTCACGGTTATACACATAGTACGGCTTTAAGTCGATTTCCAAAGAGGAAACATACTGGTAAAGACTTGATTCATTATGGATATTCCTTTAAATTTCAATCTAAAGATGAATTAAGTTCTTTCTTAAATAATTTGAATTAACAATGATCCAACAATTTTAACTCAGTAATAGATTTACATACACACTTTGGTATATGAATCAATTATGCAGACTCATCAAATCAACATTTCATTCTAAAAGTAAAGTGTTCAAATTGTTTCACTATGTATCAATTTTATATGAAAAGTGAAAAAGCAGTGGAGCTAAACTCCACTGCATTTAATTTTAATAGATTAATAATATCGATCTTTGAACTGTTAAAAAAATAAATACCAGCACCATAAATAGATAACACTTCCACCAAATAAAACACCAATCAATACTGTTAAAAATATAGAAGATTTTTTTTGGGGGATTTTACTGATAGAAATCGTAAGTAATATTAAAAACAAAATCGAAATTACTATCAATTCTATTAACATACAGATCCAACCTTTTTATTTATATAGTAATTCTAGCAAAATAGTATTTGGAATCCATGTATGCACTATACATTGCTTTACCTTCCGCATATGCAACTGCACTTGAAATAACCGTTAATAATCCAGCTAATATTTTTGTCCAAGTAGGCTCTGGTACGAGATATAATACAACAATTGTTCCAATAATTCCAGTACCAACTTTAACTACCATTTGATCTTTGTTACTCATAAAAGTATCTACTGATGATTTAAAATTATTTAATTCATCTCTATTTGCTTCTTTTTCCGTCGGATTTTTTGATACTCCATTACGAAGTTTCGTAACCCAAATATATTTTCCAGAAGACTGATAAATCCAATAACCATATACATCTTGTAATGTTTTTTTTCTAATTAAAGATGAAGATGTAGTTATAGCCGCAGCTTGTACTTTTTGTGCGTTATTAGAGAGAGGTTTATCAGTTATTAGTTCCTGTTTTATTAAATTTTTCTTTAAATCAAATGTTTCATACTTCATTTCACCAGTTTCTTTATAATATGTTGCGATGTAAATATTTTTTTTATCTTTAGTTTCAACCTTTTTAATCTTCTTATTATCTTCTAAAGTTTTTGCAGTAATTCCATCTTTAAAAGTAACTTCTTTTTTAGATGTGTTCACTTCTGCATGAACTTGTGATAATGGAACCATCATCATAACTAATGATAACAATGTTGCTAAAAACACTTTCATACTTTTCATACTAATTTTCCCCTTTTCTTTCTTAAAATAAAATTAAGACTATTAAATAATACACTATAATTCTAATAAAATGTCAAAAAATGGAAAAAATACGAAAGATAAAAAACGACAAAAAAATACAATTTTTTCCTTTTATTACCTATTAAGTATTTATGTTCATTAATTATCTATTAGGTTGAACTGGCTAGTGGTTTAGGATTATCTCCAAAATAATGTCTTTCATGTGCTGAAAATCCCCTTTCATCATGTGGTTATCAACATTAATTTTCGGATAAAATCTTCATTTCCTCATTCAATTAAACTGCATTATGTTGAAGAAGGAGTAGTTCAGCCATCGAAAACAAGCATTAATTCATATAACCTAGGATTACGTATGAAGACATTGAAGACGATACAATTATCCAACAAAAGAAATACACGAGAGAGAGGTGTAAAACCTGGCATTATAAGAGAAAAAATGTTTGAAGTACGAGAAATAGAATCTGATCGTTCATAGAAAAAGCTGGCGGTTAAGAATAGACTATACTTATTGCCCCCTACTAGAACACCCTATTCTAGATGACTAAATGAAGAACACTCGCGATTTAATTTTTTAAAATAGTATCCTAAAAAAACTGTTGACAAACTTGTTTCTCATCCGTATAGTATTATTTATTATAAAAAAGATTCAGAAATGTTTTTCAAAACGCAATGATCAGGAGTAGTAAAAGATAATTGTTCGGTAAAGAGAGCTGCGGGTTGGTGCAACGCAGTCCAATGATACTTTGAACTTGCCTGGGAGTGGTAAAGCGAAAGATTAGATTTAATTTTTTCTTTCGTTTTAACGATTAACCTTCGTTACAAGGTTTTAAAAGTAGGGTTCGTAAAGAGCCAATTAGAGTGGTACCGCGGTGAGCTTAAGGCATGTCGTCTCTTTTTTCATTTGATTATGAAGAAAGAGACGATATGCCTTTTTTGATTTTTTGGGAGGTTAGGATATGGAAAAGAACAAGCGGGATTTACAGAGGACAATGACTTCAAGGCATATTACGATGATGGCATTAGGAGGTGCCATCGGGGCAGGTTTATTTAAAGGAAGTAGTTCAGCAATTGATATGGCAGGCCCATCCGTACTAATTGCGTACTTGATCGGAGGCATTATTCTATTATTCATCTTGCAAGGTTTAGCAGAAATGGCGGTTCGTAATAGCGATGCAAGGACATTCAGAGATCTTGTCCAATCTATTTTAGGAAAGTATCCTGCCTATTTCCTTGATTGGATTTATTGGAAAATGTGGGTATTGAATATCACGGCTGAATCAGTCGTTGCGGCAATTTTTATTCAATATTGGTTGCCTGATTATTCAATCTGGATACTGGCATTAGCTGTTTCGGTGTTAGTTACAACAATCAATTTACTATCAGTAAAGGTATTTGCTGAAACGGAGTACTGGCTTGCTTTAATAAAAATTACCGTCATCATTGTATTTATATTGGCTGGATTAATATTGTTGTTAGTGACTTTTGGTGAACATAAAGCAGTCGGTTTCTCAAACTTAACGGATCATGGTGGTTTCTTTCCGAATGGACCAAAAGGTTTAATTACGGCGATGCTAGTAGTAATTTATTCATATGGTGGTACAGAAATTATTGGGGTTACATTGGCAGAAACGAAAAATCCCGAAAAGGTGGTTCCAAAAGCCGTTCGCAGTACATTGGTCAGAATCATCTCTTTCTATATCATTCCATTTTTCATCATCGTTAGTTTAATTCCTTGGAACAAAGTAAACGAGGTGCCAGAAAGTCCATTTGTGATGGTATTTAAAATGATCGGGATTCCAGGTGCTGACCATATTATGAATGCTGTTGTATTAATAGCGATCATTTCATCGATGAACTCTGGATTGTATGGTTCATCTCGTGTTCTGTATACGCAAGCAGTAGACGGTCGCATTCCGAAAGTCTTTTCAACATTAACAAAGAAAAAAGTCCCTGTTTACGCAATATTAATGTGTACTTCCACTTTATTTGCCGGTGTATTGATTTCCTTATTTGCTGGAAGCAAGACCTTCGATTTTCTGATGGGATCGCTTGGATATACTGTATTATTCATTTGGTTGATCATTGCCTTCGCCCATTTGAAATCACGTAAACAAACTTCTGCAAAAACAAGTGCGTATTTAGTTAAATGGTTTCCTTATACGACTTGGGCTGCAATAATCGCTTTAATTTTAATTCTGATCGGAATCATTTTCACGACACCTATCATGGTAACGATGATTACTCTATGCATCTACATCTTTATTACCTTAACGTATTTATGGAAGAAACGCCTTAACAATAACTAGTAGAAGTGATCATTAGTAATAGATAAATAGAGTGTGATTATGTTTAGCCTTGTTTAAGGTAGGTTATGTAGCCATGACACTAATGCTAGACATGTTCTTCAATAAACTGGTGCTTTACTTTAAATAATGAGTAAAGCACTTTTTTTATTCAAGAAAGGAGGACTATTTTCAAGATTAAGCACTTTATTCCCCAAATTTTCTTAGCCAATCAAGCGATGGAATGAAGTAAACTTTTATTTTAAAAATGAATTTATTACTTCATCAAGAATTATGGGAGGAAGCAAACTTTGGATTATTTGGAAACATGTCATTCCGTTTTTACGGTCAAGATTACTTCTGATGTTTGTTCAGCAAATCATACAAGTATTATTACTACTAGTTCATCTAGGCGTTTTTAAATTAATCGTTGGTGGTAGTCTTATAGTTAATACAGGAGAAAGAGAAGTCACTGTCTCATTGTCGAACGAATGGTCAGGCCTAATTGGACTCTCCTATGCAGAGTTAATGCTAGACAAGTGGATTGTCATTGGTCCGTGTATAGGGTTTGTTTTAACAATTATTGCCTTTACCTTAATTAAAAAAGAGATCGAAAAACCAAGGTTGATGAAGGTTAAGTCTAAGAATGGAAAAGAACATGTTACTAGTAAACAAGCAAATTCAAGGGAAAACTATGATTTTAATTTTGTTCACAAGCAGATGTAATAACGCATTGAAAATAAGAATGAGTTGTTTAGCCATAATATAGAATATTGTAAGTTTGAAAGAATTGATGACAGAACAATTAAATATAATTAAGTACAATAAAAATCTCCTTCTAAAACCTTAGAAGGGGATTTTTTTTATCTTACATATGTTAAGAGTTTTATTCCTTCGATTATTAACATAAGTTCACTCTCTTAAAAAACATAATTTTTTTTTAAGGGAATCTTAAGGTATACAATCCAAAATGACCTTATCAAATGAAATTAGGAGGAGTAAAAAATAAATAAAACAAACTCTGATACTCGTAGTCAGAACGATCCTTATTAGAGGGAGTAAGTTGTATAAACGAAGGATGGTTCTTGTTTTTTCGGAAACGAGTAGGTTCCGAGGATATGAGAAAAATTTATGTGAATCAGGTCAAAATCTGTAATAAATTAATCGAATCAATCTCAACGATGGAGAGGAGAAAGGAAATTTGAAAAAGTGGGTTATTATTTCAGTCATAATTGTTGTAGTAGGGGGAACTAGTGGTTGGTTTATTTATAGTAAAAAAAATCAAACCCAAAATGTTATGGCAACAGCACAAACAATAACGGTACAAAAAGGAAAGCTAGAAGTAGCTGTTAGTGGTTCGGGGTCGGTAACAGCAATTACAGACGAAGATGTAACTGCGGCGAATACAATTCAGGTTGTAGATCGTGTAAGTGTTACATCTGGAGAATCAGTAGATAAAGGTGACACACTGGTAACTTTTGAGAATGGTGATGTTGTAACGGCTCCAAAAGATGGAGAAATCACAAAGGTTTACGTGGTAAGTGGCAGTGGAGCATCAAAGGGTAAGGTACTACTTCGTATGGAAGATGAAGATGGGGTGACAATGCCAATCACAAGTGAAGATAGTAGTAATTCCTCAAATAGTTCTGTTTCTGAAAACACTGGGGGAAGCAGTTTGATAGCGGATACAGTTAGCGTAAAGGAAGGCGATGTAGTAAAAGCAGGAGTAACGCTAGTAACTTTTACAGATGGAAGTATTTTAAAGGCACCAGTTACTGGGACAATTACAAGTCTTTCTGTTAAAAGCGGAGATTCTGTTCAAAGTTCAGCGACAGTTGCCCATATGACAAATTACAGTTCATTAGAAACAACAATTAGTGTGGATGAATTAGATATTCCAAAGGTAAAAGTTGGACAGTCTGTAAAAATTACAGCAAGTGCCTTTGAAGGTGAAACATTCGATGGAACCGTTATGAAAGTATCGAATGAAGGAACATCGACAAATGGAGTTTCTACATTTGATGTAACTATAAAAATTAAAAATCCAAAGAGCCTGAAAATAGGTATGTCTACAGAAGCAAGCATTTTAATACAAAGTAAAGAAAATGCGCTATATGTACCGGTAGAAGCAGTGTATAAAAACGGAGATGAAAAATATGTACTAGTTCCTACATCTACAAATGATTCTACTCAATCTACAAAGAAGGTTACTGTAAAAACTGGTATCACAAATGATACGAGTGTAGAAATAACAAGCGGATTAACAGAAGGAGAGTTTGTTGAAATACCGAGTGTTCAATCTAGAGGTAATTCTTCACAAGGTGGATTTATGATGCAAGGTGGTAACTTCCCGGCTGGTGGCTTCCAAGGTGGAGGATTCCCAGGAGAAGGTAACTTCGGAGGAAGAAATAATGGAAGTAATCAAACAGGTGGCGGGCAAGGAGGGAAATAATGACTAACTTTGAGCCGATTATTCAAATTAAAGACATGACGAAAATGTATGAACTTGGTGGAGAAACAGTAATGGCTCTTCAGAGTGTGTCTCTCGATATCCATAAGGGTGATTTTATTTCAATCATAGGTTCCTCAGGTTCAGGTAAGTCAACATTTATGAACATGATTGGATGCTTAGATCGTCCGAACTCTGGGAGATATTTGATTGATCGTGAAGATGTAGGGCAAATGAAGGGCTCACAGCTTGCAACGATACGGAATGAAAAAATTGGCTTTATTTTTCAAAATTTCAATCTCATACCAAGGCTAACTGCAATCGAAAATGTAGAGCTTCCTCTCATTTATAGAGGAATGAAAACAGGTGAACGAAGAGAAAGTGCACTTTCGGCGTTAAAAAAAGTAGGGTTGGTAGATCGAGCGAATCATTTACCTTCCCAATTATCAGGGGGGCAGCAGCAACGTGTCGCAATTGCGCGCGCGTTGGCTGGACATCCTCCTATTTTACTTGCAGATGAACCAACTGGTGCTCTTGATAGTAAAACTAGTAAGGAAATTTTGGAGATTATGAATTTGTTAAATGAGCAAGGGCATACGATTATTCTAATTACACATGATTTAGAAGTAGCAAAACAAGCAAATCGTATTGTACGAATTCACGATGGCCTATTGTATGAAGATGGAGGTGAATGGTTTGCAGACACTGAGAATGGCGCTTAAGAGCATTAAAGGGAATAAAATAAGAGCATTCCTAACGATGCTAGGTATTATTATCGGTGTATCCTCTGTTATTGTCATGGTAGCAATCGGTCAAGGATCAACGAAACAAGTGCAAGATCAAATTGGAAGCCTAGGTACAAATGTATTAACTGTAAGTGTTACTGGTTCAGATGTTACATTTAAACAAGATGATGCCAATCAGCTGAAGGATGTAAATGATGTAGAAGCAATTGCTCCGATTGTTTCTGGGAGAGTAAATGTAAAAAATGGACAAACAAATACACAAGTGTCCATGACAGGAACAACTTCATCTTACTTAAAAGTGCGTGATTTAGAGCTGCAATCAGGGCGATTTATCGCAGACTTGGATCATGACAATCATTCTAAAATCGCGGTACTTGGTTCTAGTACTGCTCAAACATTATTTGGTTTTGGAAACCCGGTTGGTCAATCTGTTCAAGTGAACGGAACTTCCTATAGAGTTGTGGGGGTACTTGAGTCAGTTGGTAGTTCGTTAGGAACAAGTGGAGACAGTACGATTATTGTTCCGCTTAATACAGCACAGCGCTTAGCATCTACTACTGCAATTGGGTCAGTATATGTAAAAGTAGAAAATGAGAATATGATTAATTTTACATTACGCAGAATTGAACAAAAGATGTTTACAATCTTAGGAGATTCAGATAGTTATAGTGTTTCTAGTCCAGAGGATTTAATGGAAACAGCTTCATCTGTTAATAAAATAATGACATTAATGCTAGGCGGAAGTGCCGCAATCTCACTAATTGTTGGCGGCATCGGTATTATGAACATTATGCTTGTATCGGTTTCAGAACGTACCAAAGAAATCGGTATTCGAAAAGCTATTGGTGCAAAGCGAGGAAGTATCCTACTTCAATTCCTGATTGAATCCATGTTGTTAAGTTCACTTGGAGGAATCATAGGTGTTGGAATTGGAGTCATAAGTGCTCAACTATTCACTTTAACGACAGGAACCGCAATCGCATATTCCGTACCAGTCATGCTATTATCATTTGTATTCTCATTATTAGTTGGAATAGTTTTCGGTGTATTTCCGGCGAATAAAGCGTCTAAGCTTGATCCAATTCAGGCTCTTCGATATGAATAGAAAAAACAAAGAGGTTGTCCCGAAAGTAGAACTTTTAAGGGACAACCTTTTTTGATGTATAAAAAAACAATGAAAAAAGGTTACTTCCAACTACATACTAATCGATATCTCCGCCAAAAAATTGGCCTAATTACATTGTATCTTATATAAATTTAAGAAAGTAATACTAATAAACCCCGTTATATCAAGGAAAAAATAACCCAAGTTAAAATCAGAAGGATATACACATAAATTATAGAATGATACTTTTTATGGAATTAATTGTGTGGTGACGAAAGGAGAGTGACAAGAATCCAAGACTACTGAAAAAAATAATAATTCATTATGCAAGCATAATAGATTGATAATATTTGACAATATAAATCTTTTATAAAAATCAAAATTGATACTTTTTTTCAAAGTTAATATCACATCAACTATTAATATAATGAAACTATAACAGAGAGAGAAACATCATAGATGGTTAGGAGGGACTAAATGAATATTGAACAATTAAGTCATCTTTGTGAAGTAATAGAAAGTGGTTCCTTTACGATTGCAGCACAGAAGCTAATGATTAATGAAGCTAAGATTAAAGAATCAATTATAAGTTTAGAGATTGAATTTGGTATAAAGCTAATTGAATGTGTTGAAGAATCCAAAGTGGTACCTTCATTTGAGTGTTTACAAATTATTTCATTTGTAAAGGAAATCGTAACGAATTGTAAGGAAATTGAAGAAGAACTAAAAGTATTACATAAAAAATCCACTGCTAATTGTAATACTATGTTTGATGTGAGTATGTTTTAACTAAAATAAATTCATATTTAAGACCAAATCTCAAGTAGATTTGGTCTTTTAAGCTTGATGTTTCTCTACCTTTTTGATGGATTTTGGGTCTATTCGATGATATTACTCGCCAAATCCAAAACGATCTCCACCAAACATTTGAATCTTTTTAATGATTAGAGTTCTTTTAATTTGTCTCAAAGATAATTTTTCCCGTCTGAGAAGTATCATAATCCCCTAGAGAATCAATCTCTGATTGAAACTGGTTCGACGATAAAATTTCTTTTACAGTACTTATAAGTCGTTCGTTTTTTTGAGTATTTAGAATAACTAAATCATAATGGAAATTTCCTATACTCGATTAGTTATAACTAAATATAATTAGATATAATTAGTTATATTTTAAAAAGGAAGGCAGATGTGTAATGAAAAAACTTTATTCTTTATTTCTCTCAATGATGTTGTTAGGACTAGTTGTATCTGGGTGTTCTTCAAATGAACAAGCTAAAAAGTCAGCAACGCAGAAACAAGGGGTTTCTCAAAAGAATGTGGAACTGACAATTTCGGCAGCAGCTAGTTTACAAGATGCACTAAATGATATTAAAGCAAACTTTGAAAAGGCTCATCCTAATGTGAAATTAAACTATAATTTTGGAGCATCAGGGGCACTACAACAACAAATTTCACAAGGAGCACCAGTCGATCTTTTCTTCTCGGCTGCAGAAGACAAATTTAACACTTTGGTACAAGAAGGTCTTATTGATAAGAATCAGGGGAAAGATGTAGTTGGTAACGAACTAGTATTAGTCGTTCCAAAAGATTCAAATAAAGGGATTCAATCTTTCGACGAGCTTACGAAAGCAGATAAAATTTCCATCGGTACGCCAGAAGCTGTACCTGCAGGACAATATGGTAAAGAAACTTTGGAAAATTTAAATGTATGGAAAGCTATTGAAGGAAAAGTTGTTTACGGTAAGGATGTTAGACAAGTACTTTCTTATGTAGAGACAAATAATGTCGATGCAGGTATTGTTTACAAAACAGATGCGCTGACTTCTAAAATGGTTAATATTGTAGCAATAGCTGCGGAAAATACACATGATCCAATTATCTATCCTTTAGGTGTGATTAAAAATAGTAAACAACCTAAAGAAGCTAAAGAATTCTATGAATATCTTCAGAATGATGAATCTATGAAGATATTGGAGCAGTATGGGTTTAAAGGTCTAAATTAATTTATAATAGTGAAATTTTGAGTGATTTTTACGATAATAAACGCTATCAATGGATGGGGCTGATTAGATGATCAGCTCCTTTTTTTCGAGGTTAATTGTGAAGTATTAGGTGCAGAAAATCCTTTTAAGCAATTTGAACAATACCTGAAAACAGAGGTTTTGTCTATTCTTTATCAAGAACAATTGTTTACAGATGCTGAAGCTTGAAATAACAGAAAAAAATTTTCGAAAGAAGGAATTTAGTATACTTCATACAAAAGGGAAAGGATTTAGCCCATTCCTTTTCTTCAACTAATAATCGATATTTAGTATATTAATTCTCCTTGAAGAAGAGAAAATTAGTAGGTAGGGCTAGTGTGTATATTCCTTTATTGAAATATTAAAGAGTTTTCGTTCTCTTTTCCCCTTTTGACCAATTAGCCAGTACCAGCTTTGTCCAATATAAAAAGAGTTTGATATCAATTGCTCAATGTAGCTTGAAATAATTTCGTTGATTTTATCTTTTTCAATTTTATTTTTAATAGATAAAGCAATGACAAAATATGATTTATCATTTTCAAACTCAAGTAATTGAAGATGGTATTTACCAACTTTTCTTTCATTAAAATCATTTAATACATGATCAATACTTTTTCGGACATTAATGTTATATTTAGCTGCATCGTTCCAGTCTGATATAAGAGAGTCATAAAGTGAGACTGTTAAGATGTAATACATAGCGTAATCTTTAGGATTAAATGTTTGTTCTTCTCTTTTAATTTGGTATAAGGGCGGAACAACAAATTGTTCATAGTTAGCAAAAAAATTTTCAGTCATGTTTTATACCTGCTTTCTAGTTTGAGCTAAAAGTTTACTATATCGAATCTTTTATATAGTTTTTCCTATTCTTTCCAAAAATAGACTATAAGATAGAGACAGAATTATGTGAAAAAAAGCAGCGTTAAAAAAATTAACGCTGCTTTTTATATGTGCGCCCAGCATGTGCAT